>JAJTDE010000079.1 GCA_021298085.1 Rubrivivax sp. | reverse complement strand
CCCTTGGAGACGGCGCTCAACGGCATGCCGGGTGTGACCCGTGTGCGCAGCACGTCGGGCGTTGGCCTTTCGCTGGTGTACGCCGAATTCGACTGGGGCACCGACGTCTACCGCAACCGCCAGCTGGTGGCCGAGCGGCTGGCCATCGTGCGCGCGCAGATGCCCGGTGACATCACGCCCGTGATGGGGCCGGTGTCCTCGATCATGGGCGAGGTGATGCTCGTCGCGCTGCCACTGACGGCCGGGGCCGTGCCCAGTGGTGGCCAGGAGCCGTCGGCCACGCCGATGCAGGCGCGCGAGTACGCCGACTTTGTCCTGCGTCCACGGCTGCTGTCGATCCCGGGGGTGTCCCAGGTCATTCCCATCGGTGGCGAGGTGCGCACGCTGCGGGTGGCGCCTGACACGGCGCGCATGGCGCAGTTCGGCGTCTCGCTGACGCAGGTCGAGCACGCGCTGAAAGGCTACTCGGCCAATGCCGGCGGCGGCTTCATCGACCTGAACAGCCGGGAATACCTGATTCGCCACCTGAGCCGCACCAACCGCGCCGAGGACCTGGGCGGCGTCGCGGTGGCCTGGAAGGATGGCCGCGCCATCCTGCTCGAGCAGGTCGCCACGGTGTCGTTCGCCGCCGGCCTGAAGCGCGGTGACGCCGGCTACAACGGCCTGCCCGCCGTCGTGCTCAGCATCCAGAAGCAGCCGGACGCCGACACCGTCAAGCTCACCGCACAGATCGAATCGGCCCTGGAGGAGCTGAAACAAGGCCTTCCCCGGGGGCTGTCAGCGCCGCGCGTGCTCTTCCGGCAGGCCGACTTCATCAAGGCCTCCATCGGCAACGTCGCCGAGGCCCTGCGCGACGGCGCGGTCATGGTGGCCATCGTGCTGTTTGCCTTCCTGCTGTCGGTGCGCACGACGGTGATCTCACTGGTAGCGATCCCGCTGTCGCTGGCGGTCACGGCCCTGGTCTTCCAGGTGCTGGGCCAGTCGATCAACGTGATGACCCTCGGCGGCCTGGCCATCGCCATCGGCGAGCTGGTCGACGACGCGGTGGTTGACGTCGAGAACATCCTGCGCCGGCTCAAGCAGAACCGGGCAGCGGGCAACCCGCTGTCGATGCGGGAAGTGGTGCGGCGCGCGAGCGTCGAAGTCCGCTCGGGCATCGTCTACGCCACGGTCATCGTGGTGCTGGTCTTTGTGCCGCTGTTTGCGCTGCCCGGCATTGAAGGGCGGCTGTTCACGCCATTGGGCATCGCCTACATCGTGTCGATCCTGGCGTCGATGCTGGTGTCGATGACGGTCACGCCGGTGATGTGCTACTACCTGCTGCCGACGATGAAGCGCCTGGACCACGGCGACAGCCCGCTGGTGGCCTGGCTGAAGCGGCGCGACGCCCAGCTGCTGCAATGGTCCTTCGGCCACGCGAGGCTGCTGATGGCCCTGGCGGTGCTGGCCGTGGCCGGTGCCGCGGCCACGGTGCCCTTCATGCCGCGCGCCTTCCTGCCGGCGTTCAACGAGGGCTCGTTGGTACTGGGGCTGGTCATGCAGCCCGGCACCTCGCTGGCCGAAGCCAACCGCATCGGCGCCGTAGCCGAGACGCTGATCCGCCAGGTTCCCGAAGTCACCCAGGTGGGCCGCCGCACCGGACGCGCCGAGCTCGACGAACACGCCGAAGGTGTGCATTCGGCCGAGATCGACGTGGACCTCACACGCTCTGAACGCGACCGCGAGATCATCATGGCCGACATCCGGGAGCGCTTGTCCTCGCTGCCGGCGCAGGCGGCCATCGGCCAGCCCATCAGCCACCGGCTGGACCACCTGCTGTCGGGCGTTCGCGCCCAGGTTGCGGTGAAGGTCTTCGGTGACGACACCGACACGCTGCGCGGCCTGGCCGAACAGCTGCGCGCGCAACTGGCCACCGTGCCAGGCTTGGTGGATCTCTCCGTGGAAAGGCAGGTGCTGATCCCGCAGATCACCGTCCGCCTGGACCACCGCAAAGCGGCCCAGGTGGGCCTGGCCCCGGGCGAGGCGATCCGCGTGCTGCAGGCCCTGACCGACGGTGCGCACGGTGCTGACATCGTCGACGGCCCGCGCCGCTACGAGCTGGTGCTTCGCCTGCCCGACCAGCAGCGCAGCCCGCAGGACCTGGCACGCATGCTGATCGACACACCCGCCGGGCGCATCCCGGTGTCCAGCATCGCCACCGTGGAAGAGACCGACGGGCCCAACCAGATTGGCCGAGAGAACGGACGGCGGCGCATCATCGTCTACGCCAACACCGACGGCGGCGACATGGGTCAGGTGATCAAGGACATCCGCAGCATCATCGCCAAGACGACGCTTCCCCAGGGCAACTTCACCAGCCTGGAAGGGCAGTTCCAGGCCCAGGAACAGGCCACACGGCTGATCGCCGGCTTGTCGCTGGTGTCCGTGGCGATGATGTTCCTGGTGCTGTACAGCCGTTACCAGTCGGCGGTGCTGGCGGGCATCGTGATGGCCAATATCCCGCTGGCGCTGATCGGGTCGGTGGTGGCCATGTGGGCCGCGGGCGTGGGCCTGTCGGTGGCGTCCATGGTGGGTTTCATCACGCTGGCCGGCATCGCCACGCGCAACGGTATCCTGAAGATCAGCCACTGCATCAACCTCGTCAAGCTGGAGGGCGAAAGCTTCAGCCAGGCCATGATCGTGCGCGGTTCGCTGGAACGCCTGACGCCCGTGCTGATGACGGCGCTGGTGGCGGCCTTTGCGCTGACACCCCTGCTGCTGGCGGCTGACGCACCTGGCAAGGAGATCCTGCACCCGGTGGCGGTGGTGATCTTTGGTGGCCTGGTCAGCTCGACGCTGCTGGACACGCTGCTCACGCCGGTGCTGTACTGGCGGTTCGGCGAGAAGGCAACCCGCCGGCTGACGCAGCCCGCGCCCGATGACCCGGGCGGACCGTCCCGGGCCGATGAAGCCCTTTGAGTGACGATCAGGCCATCAGGCCATCAGGCTATCAGGCACCGCGGCGCAGCCTGCTCCCATGCGCCGCATTCATGAGAAACGGGTGACGATGAAACGCAGAATGCTGGCCGCCGTGGCCCTGAGCCTGTCGGCGCTGTCGCTCCAAGCGGCCTTGGCCCATGGCACCCACAAGGCTCGCCATGGCGGTGTGGTCGCTGTGGTGAACGACCTCGGCTTCGAACTGGTGAGCACGCCCACAGGGGCCGCCATCTACATCGACGACCATGGCAAGCCGATGGCGCCCATCGGCATGACCGGCAAGCTGACGGTGCTCAACGGCACCCAGAAATCCGAGGCCGAACTGGTGGTCTCCGGCGAGAAGCTGGAAGCCAAGGGTGTCAAGCTGGCCCCTGGCGCCAAGGTGGTGGCCGCCCTGACGACATCGGCCAAGAAGGTGATCACGGTGCGCTTCACGCTCAAATGATATTGGTCGGGGCGTGTCATGCCGACCTCGGCGACACACCATGCACCAATACCTCCTGCTCCTGCACGAAAAGCCCGGCACCTTTGCCAGCACCAGCCCTGCCGAGATGGCGGAGATCGCCCAGCGCGACAAGGCCTGGGCGGGTGATCTGGCGCAGCGCGGCCTGCTGGCCGGTGGCGAAACGCTCGCCGACGACGGCGGGCGACACCTGCGCAGGCGCGAAGGCCAGGCCCTGGCCACCGACGGCTCCTATCTGGGCCCGCAGGGCTGGGTCGAGATCCGGCGCATCGAGCTGGGTGGCCATCCGCCTGGCACCTGCAAGCCAGGCTGGCCACCGAACATGCCCTGGTGCTGAATGTCGAGGCCACCGATTGGGCGGCGGTGGCGCGCTGGTACGAGCTGCTGCTGCAGGCCGACCTGACGGACGCGCCGCGGCTGGGGCATGCCATCGCCCTGGTGGAATGCGGGCGGCCCGAAGAAGGGCATGGCCGGCTTCGGGCACTGCTGCCCAATGTGCCAACGGCGCTGAGGGCCCCGACCTGAAGCCTGTGGCGGCGCATCGCGCTGCCCATCATGCGGCGCGTCGGGCCGCCCGTGACACAGCCCTTGACACGGCTCGTGAACGCGCTCGTCGCCCTGCCGCGCAAACGCCTAACGCAAGGCCAGTACCCGGGCCAACAAGGCCTGGGCCTGCCAGCTGCGCTGGCGCAGCGTGATTTCGCTGAGCTCGGCGTCCAGCCGGCCCAGGTGGATCTGCAGATATTCCGCGCGCCCCAGGGTGCCCAGCTCCAGACGCAGCTGCGCCTGCTGCTCAGCGCGCCGGGTTTCCGCCAGCCGCTGCAGTGCCACCTCGCGCTGGCGTTGCAGGCGCTGCAGTTCCAGCCGCTGGGTGTCCACCTCCAGCAGGGCGCGGGCCACGCCGTCGCGCAAGGCCAGCGCGGCCAGCTCCAGCTCACCCTGCGCCAGCTCGCGCTGCAGGTCCAGCCGGCGCCAGTCGATCAGCGGCACCACCAGGTTGGCGGCCAGCGAGGCCAGCGGCTGGCTCAACCAGTCGCCAGCGCGGTCACCCCCGGTGGATACCCCCAGCGACAGGCTCAGCCGGGGGTAACGTTCGGCCTCGCTGACGGCCCGGCGTGCCAGTGCGGCGTCCACCGCCGCACGGGCACGCTGCACGTCAGGGCGTCGCTCCAGCACCTCGCCCGGTGGGCCGGGCTGCCAGCGTGGCAAGGGCTGCTGCGGCAACTGCGGCGGCGCGGCCTGCAGCCGCGCCTGGAGCTGCCCCAGCGGCACCGCCAGCCAGGAAGCCAGCTGCAGGCCCTGCTGCTCGCGGTCGGCCTGCAGGTCGGCCAGGCGCGAACGGGCCTGGGCCAGCGCGGTGGCGGCCTTATCGATCTCGAGCGGCGGCAACTTGCCTTCCTGCACACGCACCCGCTGGATGGCCAGCAGGCGCTCGGCGGCCTCGGCCTGAGCCTGTACCAGCGGGCGCTGGGCGTCGGTGGCGGCCAGCTGCCAGTAGCTGTCGGCCACCCGGTTGCGGATCAGCAGGCGCGCGGCCTCGCGGTCAGCCTGCGCGCCGTCCACCTGCGCCGCGGCGGCACGCTGCTGCTGGGCCAGGCGGTCCCAGAGGTCCCATTCCCAGCCCACACCGACGCTGGCGCCGTAGCTGCGCGACCATCCCTGTTCGGTGCTGACGGGCACGCTGATGCCGCCGATCTCCACGCTGCGGGTACCGCCCTGCTGCTGCAGCGGGCGGCTGGCATTGGCCGACAGGCCAGCGCTGGGTGTCAGCCGCAGCCCGCCAATGCGGGCCTGACGCTCGGCCTGCTGCACGCGCAGGGCGGCCTGGGCCAGGTCGGCGCTGGCGGCCAGGGCCTGGGCCTGCAAGGTGGCCAGTTGGGGGTCCAGCACGCCGGCCCAATCGGGCACCGATTCGGTGGACGATTCAGCTGCCGCAGCGGACACGCCAGCCGCGGCGGCGCCGGGGTTCGCAGCGGCAGGGGCCGGCAGCTGCCAGCCGGCCGGCACCACCGGTGGCGGGGGCGCCGTCGGCACGGCAGGGCGCATGGCACAGGCGCCCAATGTCGCCGCCGTGCACAGGCAGGCCAGGGTCTTGAACACGGTCATCCCATCACTCCCTGGCCAGTGCATCGACGGGGCTCAGCGCAGCGGCGCGGCGCGCGGGCACGGTGCCAAACACCAGGCCCACGGCGCTGGACACGCCGAAGGCCACGGCCAGCGCCTGCCAGCTGACACTCACGTGCAAGGTTTGCTGTGCGGCGTTCAGGGCCTGGGCGGCCAGCCAGCTGAGCGCCACCCCGACCAGGCCCCCCAGGCAGCACAGCACCACCGCCTCGATCAGGAACTGCAGCCGCACATCGCCCTGACGGGCCCCCACGGCCATGCGGATGCCGATCTCGCGGGTGCGCTCACTGACCGACACCAGCATGATGTTCATCACGCCCACCCCGCCCACCAGCAGGGCGATGGCGCCCACGCCAGCCAACAGCGCGGCAAACGCGGCGTTGAAGGTCTGCATCTTCCGAAAGGCCTCATCACCGACCCACATGGAGAAGTCCTCGCTGCCACGCAGCGCACGCAGGCGGTGCTTGATCTGCGCCACCACCTGCTGCGGTTCGGCATCGCGTTCCAGGTTGACGGCAAAGGCTCCCATCGTGGCGCGTGCGTCCAGCTTGGTCCGGAAGGTCTTGTCGGGCACATACAGCCGGTCGTCGCCAAAGCTGAAACCCAGCTGGCTGGCCGACTCCACGACGCCGACCACCGTGAAAGGCAAGGCCACCGGCACGCCACCCATGCCCGCGGCATCGCCACTGCTGACCAACAGGCTGCGGCCGACGGCGGCTTCAGGCGTCTTGAACAGCTTCTTGGCGGCTTCCACGTCCAGCAGGATCACCTGCGCCCCTGAGCTGAGTTCATAGGCGTTGAAGTCACGGCCCTGGCTGACCTTGAGCCGGCGGTCGGCCAGCAGGCTGGCGTTGGCGGCCATCGCCTGCGTGAAGGCCTCACGGGAGCCGTGCCGGGCCTGCACCGCGGTCTGGCGCTCCCGCATCAGCCCGCTCACCCCGGGCAGTGCGGCCAGCGCGTCGGCCTGGGCCGGCGTGAAGGGCGGCGGCTGCAGGCCCTGGGGCAAGTTGGCGTTGCCGGTCCACAGCCAGATGCGGCCGCTCATCTGGCTGGCAAACTCTCCTTCAAAGGTGCTGCGGGCGGCGCTGGTCAGCGCCACGATGCTGACCACTGAGGCGATGCCGATGCTGATGCCCAGCATCGACAAGGCGGTGCGCAGCCGGTTGCCCTTGAGCGACAGCCAGGCGGTGGCCATCGCCTCGCGCCACTGCACCTGCAGCCGCTGCAGGCCCCGGCGCTCACGCGGGCGCTCGGCAGGCCTGGCGGGCGGCACGTGGTCAGGCGGCGTGCCCGCGTCGCGGATGACCCTGCCGTCACGCAGCTCGATGACACGGCGTGCATGCGCGGCCACGCTGGGGTCATGCGTGACGATGATGACGGTGTGGCCGGCGGCGTTCAGCTCGCGCAGCAGCGCCAGCAGTTCGGCACCGCTGGCCGAATCCAGGGCACCCGTGGGCTCGTCGGCCAGGATGATCTGCCCGCCGTTCATCAGCGCCCGCGCGATCGACACACGCTGCTGCTGGCCGCCGCTGAGTTCGTTGGGCCGATGGTGCAGGCGGTCTCCCAGGCCCAGCCGGCGCAGCAGCGCCTCGGCCCGGCGGCCACGCGCCGCAACCCCTTCACCGGCGTAGACCGAGGGCAGCGCCGCGTTGCCGCGGGCGTCCAGGTGCGGCAGCAGGTGGTAGCGCTGGAAGATGAAGCCAAAGCGTTCGCGGCGCAGCGCGGCCAGCTCATCAGCATCGAGGTGGCCGGCATCGGCGCCATCGATCAGGAACAGGCCGCTGCTGGGGTTGTCCAGGCAGCCCAGCATGTTCATCAGGGTGCTCTTGCCCGAGCCGCTCTGGCCCATGATGGCGACAAACTCGCCGGCCTCGATGGACAGGCTCACGCCGTCCAGGGCGCGGACCTCGACGCTGCCCAACTGGTAGTGGCGGACGACGTCGCGCAGCTCGATGAGCGGCATGTCAACGCCCGGAGGAAGACGCGGCAGAGGCGGCGGACGCGGCTGACGCCGCAGAGGCCGCTGACGGCGGCGCCAGCAGCACCGTCTCACCCGCCTTCAGGCCATCCACCACCTGCACCTTGGCGCCGTCCTGCAGGCCCGTCTGCACCCGGCGCGGCAACTGCCGGCCTTCGCCCTCCACCACGGTGACGGCAAAGCGGCCGTCCTTGCCACGTTCACCCAACGCCACCATCGGCATGGCCAGCACCCCTTGTGCGGCACCGGTCTCGATGGTGACCTGCACCGTCATGTCGGAAAACAGCGTGCGCGCCCGGTTGTCCACCTCGAACAGCACGTTGTAGAACACCGCATTGCCGCTGCGCTCGGGCACCGGCTGGATGACACGCACCCGGCCCTCGTAGGCCTTGCCTTCGCCGGACAGTGTCACAAAGCTCGCCTTCTGGCCCACCTGCACACTCTGGATGTCCACCTCCGGCACCTTGGTGCGGACGGTGATGGTGTCCAGGTCAGCCAGGGTGAGCATGATGGGGGTGATCTGGATGGCAATCACCGTCTGCCCGGCCTGCACCGGCAGGCTCACCACGGTCCCGTCGATGGGGGCCGTGATGCGGGTGTAGCCCAGGCGCAGGCGGGCGCGGTCGGCATCGGCCTGAAGCCGCGCGATCACCGCGCTCTGGCCGCGCACGTCGGCCTCCAGCTTGGCCAGTTCGTTCTCGGCCCGTTCAAGCTCTGTCGCGGCGGTGGCCTCCGCCGCCAGCAGCCGGCGCTGGCGTTGCAGTTCACGGCCTGCGCTGCGCAGGTCAACCTGGCGCGCATCCAGGCTGGCGCGCTGCTGTGCCAGTGCGGCCTCGGCCTGGGCCACCTCGGTGCGTGCCAGCTCCGGGTCCAGGCTGACCAGCAGCTCGCCCTTCTTCACCTGCTGGCCGAGCTGGACATGGATCTGCTGGATCTGCCCACTGACCTGTGCACCCACGTCGACCTTGTGCCGGGCCTGCAACACGCCCACGGCCTGCACCGTCTGCTGGATGTCGGTGGTCTCGACCTTGGCGGTGGGCGGGGGCGCAGGCGGCGGCGGCGGGTTGAGCCAGCGGTAGACACCCCCAGCGGCGGCCAGCACCGCGAGAAGCAGCGCCAGACGCGCCCAGCCGGAACGCCAGAGGCGGTAAAAGGTTGAATCGTTGCGTGGCATAGGGGCGCAGAGGCGAAAACGCTGGGGCAGCGGGCAAAAGCCGGCCGACTGTATCGGTTGGGCCTATGACCGCCAGCGCCTTGCGACAAAGCCATGCATCACGCGGACAAACGGCCCTGTGGGCCGACAAGCTGCACGGCGCCAACCTGAGCCGCTGCCATGACGCGCACTGATGGCGGCGGCCCGCGGCGGCCTTGCACACCGGCTGCCGCGGGTCTTCTCAGCCGCTGGGGGTTTCAGCCGCCGTCGGTGGTGACCAGGATGCTGCCCCCCTCACCCGATACCCAGCCGGTGTAGGCATCCACAAAAAACACGCTCATCAGGGTGTAGCTGACACCGGTGTCGCGGCGCGTCCAGTTCAGGCCGCCGTCGGTGGTGCTCAGCAGGGTGCCACCCGCGCCGACAGCGTACCCGCGGGACGACGAGGTGAAGCGCACGTCCATGAGATCGTGTGCGGTGGCGCTGGGCACGCGCTGCCAGGTCTGCCCACGGTCGGTCGAGCGCAGGACAAGACCGCCTTGACCGACCGCCACCGCCAAGTTGGCATTGGCAAAGGTGACGCGGGTGACACGCTGGTCAGTGCCCGTGGGGCGGGCGCGCCAGGTGGCGCCACCATCGCTGCTGACGTAGGCCACGCCAGGCGGGCCCATCGCCACACCGTTGGACGCATCGGCAAACCGGATCGTCGCCAGGCCCTGGATGGCGCTGGCAGACTTGACCGGTTGCCAGCTGTTGCCGCCATCGGACGTCTGGTAGACGCCGCTGCCCTCAGTGGTGTAGCTGGGGTACGACGTGACCGCCCAGCCACTCTTGGCATCGACAAAGTGGAAATCACTGGCGTAGGGCACCGTGGCGCTGGTGGCCGCCACCGGTGAGAGCCATGTCGCGCCCCGGTCGGTGGACTTGAACAGCGTGCCTGACCCGGAAATCACCCAGCCCGTGTCAGCGCCCGACAGGAACTGCATGCGCCGCCAGCCGGTGGCACCGGGTTGTGCCACATCCGTCCAGGTGAGGCCGCCGTCGCGAGTCTTCACGTACGAACCATTGCGCCCGATGGCCAAGCCCTCTCGCGAATTGAAGAACCAGACGCTGTCGATGGCGTCCTGCCCAGGCCCACCCGCGCCCACATCGCGCCAGGAGGCGCCACCATCCGCCGACAGGAACATGCTGCCCGCGGTACTGACCCACATCAGCACGCGGCTTCCATAGCCGGTGACCGTGGCACCCCACGGGTTGTCAGTCACCACCGGGCCCTTGGACGACTGCCAACTGCGGCCGCGGTCGGTGCTGCGCAGGATCGGGGCCGAGTGATATCCGTTGTGTGACAGCAGCGTGCCGTCGCGCAGCAGCTGGAGCGAGTCCAGCGACGTGCCGTCGGGGCCTTTCACCACCGCCCAGGTGGCGCCGCCATCGGTGGACACGAAGTCCACGTTGCGCGACACATAGTTCCAGTAGGTATCGTCCAGGTAGCCCCACTCATAGGCCCTGACAAGCACCGTGCTGCTGCCCGACACCTGCACCGTGTTGAGCTGCCGTGTCAGACGCGCCGATTCCATCGCCGGCAAGCTGACCTTGCCCCACTCGGTGGTGTCGGTGCGGCGCCAGAGATCACCCTGGGCAGGCACCCAGTAGGCGGTGGCGCTGACCACGATGGCGTTGCCCATGGCGACGTCTGGCGCCGCCAGGCTGGACCACGTGGCGCCCCCATCGCGGGTGATCAGCGTGCGGCTGCCCACCCGCGCCCAGGCCACCAGGGCATCTTTGGCCCCTAGCGCACTGGGGGCCTCGCTGACACCCAGTGTCATCCGTTGCCAAGTCGTGCCGCCGTCCACCGTCTTGAAGACTTCGCCCACCGAGCCCGCGGCCCAGCCGACCAAGGCGTCGACAAAACGCACCTCGCGCAGGCCCAGCGAGCTTCCGCTGCGCTGCGCCACCCAGCTCTTGCCGCCGTCGCGTGTGGCCATGATCGTGCCGCCCTCGCCCACGGCCCAGCCGACGGCGTCAGACACAAACTCGAAGGCATTCAGGGTCTGCCCCTGCGGCAGCGGTCGCTGCCAGCACCAGCCTGTCTGATCAGGGCCGTTGCAGACACGGCCGGCGGCCACCGCCAGGTCACCCACCGTGACGGTGGAGGTTCCGGTGACCTTGTCGCCGGCAGCATTGGTGACCGTCAGCGTGACCGTGTAGACGCCGGGGGCGCCGTAGGTGTGGGAGGGGCTGGACAACGCGCTGGTCTTGCCATCGCCAAAGTCCCAGCGCAAATCCAGTCCTTCGGCCAGGGCGCCCACACTGGACCTCAACTGCAGCGCCACACCCAGGGGCTGGCGGCCCGTGGGCACCTCGATGTTGACCGTGGCGGGCACTGGAACGACGCTGGTGCCGCCGTCATCACCACCACAGGCCACCAGAGCCGCACAGCTGACCACTGTCAGCGCACAACGCCGCGCCCACCATAGCCCCGCCTGCGGGGCCCACCAAGACCGCTTCATCATGTTCATCTCTCCCTGTTGAGGCAGTGCCCCAGTGCCGCCAGGGGCCGCCCGCCGGCGCGCAGATGCCAGCGCCTGCAAACGGTTTCCTGGCCGCGCAAAGGCCTTGCCGAACAGCGATTGTGCGAAGCCACCCCCACCACCAGAAACCCCATTCTTGGGCCCCCCTGCGTGGGCACATTGACAGCACGGCTTCCTTTGAGTGACGCCATACCGACGCCCCGTCACGGACCCGGCTGCGCGTCAATGCACCAGCCGCAGCTCGTCCCAGCGCGTGGTGTAGCGCGGCGTCCGGCGGTCTTGCCGCACAGACCACGCAGCCGTGCCAGCGTCGTTGGCCAAGGCCGAGGTGGCACTGCCCATGCGCACCGCGCCGCGCCCGAAGCGGCGGTTGAGGCTGTCCATGGCCTGCATCAGGGCGGGGCGGTCGGCCGATGGTGCTGCACCATCGGGTTCAGCGGCCTGGAGCGCCAGCTCGCCCTGCCGGCCGGCCTGCTCGGCGTCGTGCAGGTCCAGCAGCATCACGCCAGCCTTGGCGTAGTTGAAACCCGGCCTGAACAAGGCGCGGGCTGCCTCGCAGGCGGCGCTCACGATGCGCCGGCTGTCGGCCGTGGGGCGCAGCGGCAGCACGGCGCTGGGGCTGTGCTGGCGGTCGTTCTGGCGGAAGGGGCTGGTCCGGATGAAGACCTGCAGCGCGCCGGCCACGGAACCCTGGCTGCGCAGGCGCTCAGCCGCGCGTGACGCAAACTCGCTGACGGCCTCGACGATGCCATCGAGCTGCGTGACAGCCTCCCCAAACGACCGCGACACCAGGATCTGCTGCCGCGCCATGGGGGCGTCTTCCACACCGGCACACGGTGTGCCGCGCAGTTCAACAACCGTCTTCTCCAACACCACGCTGAACTGGCGCCGCAGGGTGGGCACATCGGTGCGCACCAGGTCCAGCACCGACGCGACTCCACCCGCCCGCAGCCGATCAGCCGTCTTGCGGCCCACACCCCAGACATCGCCCACCTCCGTGGCGGCCATCAGCGCGTTCAGCTCGGGCGCGGACAACACCCCCGCGTGGCACACCTGGGCCAGGCGCCGGGAGACGGCGTCCCCGTAGTGGCTGGGTTGGCGGTCACAGGTCTTGGCAATGTGGTTGGCCAGCTTGGCCAGCGTCTTGGTGGGGGCGATACCCACCGACGTGGGCAAGCCCAGCTCCTGCAGCACGGTGGCGCGCAGGTGCCGGCACACGGCGGTGAGGTCACCGCGCACGCCGGTGAAATCGATGAAGGCTTCGTCGATGGAGTACGGCACCACCTGGGGCGAATAGCGCGAGGCAATCGCCATCATCCGGGCCGACATGTCGGCGTACAGCTCGAAGTTGGCCGACAAGGCCACCAGGCCGTGGCTCTTCTGCAGCCCGCGCACCTGGAACCATGGCTGAGCCATCTGCACACCCAGGGCCTTGGCCTCATTGGAGCGGGCGATGCAGGCGCCGTCGTTGGAGCTCAGCACCACCAGCGGGCGCCCTTCCAGCCGCGGGTTGAACACCCGTTCGACGGAGCAGTACATGTTGTTGACATCCACCAGCGCAAACATGGCTGTCGACACAGCCCTTCAGAGCGGCAAGGAGCGGATGATGGTGGTGACCACACCCCAGACCTCCAGTGGCCGCGCGTCACTGCACACCAGCCGCTGGGCCGGGGCACCTGCGGTGTCGGCCGTGTCCAGCGCGGTGACACCGGCCGCGCGCACCAGCCGGCGGCACAGCAGCTCGCCGTCCACCTGGGCGATGACCAGGTGGCCGTGCTGGGGTGTCACGGCACGGTCAACCAGCAGCACATCACCGCTGGCCACACCGGCACCGGCCATGGCGTCGCCCGCGGCACGCATGACAAAGGTGGCCTGGGGGTGGCGGATCAGGGCGTCGTTGAGATCCACCCGCTTGACCGTGGCATCGCTGCCCGGCGAACCAAACCCCGACGACGCCACGGGCTCGCGCGCACGAGCAGGCTGGCTGCCGGGCGCAGCGCCCACGCGCGCGCCATCGGCGAAGGCGTCATCGTCAGCGTCCATGGTGCTCACGGGCGGAGGCACGCGGGCCTCAGGGCGCGGGTTCCACCGGGCTGCCGTTGACCCAGACGCGGCCGTCGCGGACTTCGATCAGCATCGGGCCAAAGCGGCTTTCCCAGACATGGCACACCACGCCGTCGGCAGCCAATGGAAGCTCACGCTGGGGCGGCAGGGCCAGGTGGCCCAGGACGTCGGGGCGTACGGGTGCATTCATGGTGACCACGGCCTTTCGGCCGCGCCAATACTGTATATAAGCACAGTACTGTACAGCCATTCAGCTGGCGGCAGAAGCCCCTCCCCCGCACCAAAAGGCCTCCCTGGGGCGGGCCGAGTCTGGCCCGGCGGCGCGGGTTCAGCCAACCGCCTCACACACAGAACTCCTGACAGCCCCACCGCGCCAAAAGCGCAGGCCGCAACCGCGTCGCCGCGGCACCGGCGCAGGCCTGGACAACGGTGCCCCAGGCCATCCGGCCACGCGGGCCTACAGAGCCGACCCCGTCATCCGGTCGATCTTCAGAAACGCCTTGCGGGCCATGGCCACCAGCTGCTTGTCAGTCGGGTGGTCCACCGTCTCGTAGCCCACGATGAAGGGCATCAGCTGTGGCCGGTGCTTCTCGACGTAGTGGCGGAAATCCGCCTGGGCCTGGTGCGAGCCGGCCACCAGCACCTCCGGAATGCCCGCCAGCGCATCACAGACGGCGCCAAAGAACTCGTGCTCCGTCCGCACCTGGCTGCCGTGCTGGCGCGTGTGGTGGGTGTGCGCCTTGATGCGGCTGGCCTGGACATGCTCAGCGTCGAATTGCAGGAGCTGGGCTTGCTGATGGTTGATCGACATCACAGCATGGGTCATCGTCATCGTTGCATCCTTCGGGTTGCTTGAACGGGTCGTTCATGAACATCCTGCGCCGATCAGCCCACGGAGGTGTTGACCTGCATCACATTGCACGGCGGGTCATCGCAAGCCATGATGTCCCTGGCCCTCGCCACGACAGACACATCCACCGCCCAGAAAACCAGCCGTGCAATTTGCCTACACCATCCTCTACGTCAACGACGTCGGCGCCAGCTTGGCCTTCTACCAGTCGGCCTTCGGCCTCTCGGTGCGGTTTCAGCATGAATCGGGCGACTACGGCGAACTGAACACCGGAGCTACCGTGCTGGCCTTCTCATCACGCGCACTGATGCGGCAGCTGGGCAAGAACCCGCAGCCAGCCCGTGCCGACGCTCCCTGTTCCGAGATGGCCTTCAGCACCAGCGACGTGACGGCGGCCGTGCAGCGCGCCACCGCAGCCGGCGCCACCCTGGTGCAGCCCGCCACCGAGATGCCCTGGGGCCAGACCGTGGCCTATGTGGCCGACAGCGATGGTTTTCTGATCGAGCTGTGCACGCCGATGGGCGCTTGACCTGGCCCCGCCCCGTCCACTGCATCACACCACCCTCAAACCGCCTCCCCCATGACCCCTGCTCCCTCCACCGCCCACACCCATCAGCCGCCCTTTGAGCCTGAGGCCCGGCTGGCCCAATGGGTCGACACCTGGGCCGACAGCCTGAAGGGCCAGCCACCGGTGCCCTGCGGCGTGGTGCACCCCTGCGATGCCAATTCCCTGGCCAGCGCCTTGTCGGCCGCGCGGCGTGGCCTGATCGTGCCCTGGCTCATCGGCCCGGAAGCCAAGATCCGCGCCGTGGCCGAGCAGGCCGGCCTGGACCTGGCCGACGCGCGCATCGAAGCGGTGGCGCACAGCCACGCGGCCGCTGCCCTGGCCGCCGAGATGGCCTCCGCAGGGCGCATCGAGGTGCTGATGAAAGGCAGTCTGCACACCGACGAGCTGATGCGGGCGGTGATCAGCACGCCGGCGCTGCGCACCAAGCGACGCATCTCCCACGTCTTCCGCTTCGACATCCCGGCGTACCACAAGCCCATCATGATCACCGACGCGGCGATCAACATCGCCCCGACGCTCGAAGAGAAGGCCGACATCGTCGCCAACGCCATTGACCTGGCCCGGGTGCTGGGCGTGGCGGTGCCCAAGGTGGCTATCCTGTCGGCCATCGAGACCATCAACCCCAAACTGGTGTCCACACTGGACGCCGCGGCGCTGTGCAAGATGGCCGACCGCGGGCAGATCACCGGTGGCCTGCTGGATGGTCCGCTGGCCTTCGACAACGCCATCTCGGCCGAAGCCGCGCGCGTCAAGGGCATCCGCTCCGACGTCGCCGGTGACGCCGACATCCTGCTGGTGCCCGACCTGGAGTCCGGCAACATGCTGGCCAAGCAGCTGGAATACCTGGCGGGTGCAGCGGGCTGCGGCATCGTCCTGGGCGCCCGGGTACCGATTGCGCTGACCAGCCGCGCCGACGGCGAGGCCTCACGCCTGGCATCGGCCGCACTGGCGGTTCGCCTGGCGCTGGCCTGGCGGGAACAGCGGCCATGACGTCCAGCACCGCCCCTCAACCGGCCGCGCCCTCCATGCCCACAACGCCCGTCATGCCCGTGGTGCTGGTGGTCAACGCCGGCTCTTCCACCCTGAAGTTTGCGCTGTACCCACGCAGCGCGCGCGACGCCAACGCCCTGGCCACTAACCCACCCCTGGCCAGCGGCCAGGTCGATGGCCTGCAGCCGGGCGCCGATCTGCGGCTGTGCCCCGCCGGTGAAGCGGCGGTGGCCCTGCCCGGCGCGCCAGCCACGCGCGAGGCGCGCTTTGCCCTCGCCCTGCAGGCGCTGCAGCGGCATGTGGCCACGCACGCACCGCAGGCCCACATCGTCGCCGTGGCCCACCGCATCGTGCATGGCGGCGGGCACTTTCGTGCGCCGCTCATCCTGGACGATGCCGCGCTGGCGCTGCTGGAAACGCTGACACCGCTGGCCCCCTTGCACCAGCCCTTCAACCTGGCCGGGGTGAAGGCCCTGAGACTCGCCTTCCCTGGCGTGCCGCAGGTGGGCTGTTTTGACACCGCATTCCATGCCACCCTGCCAGCGTTGGAGACGCGCTTTGCGCTGCCGCGGGCGCTGCACACCGACGGCATTCGGCGCTACGGCTTTCATGGCCTTTCCTACGAATACCTGATGCAGGTGCTGCCCGGGGCCAGCACGCGGGCCGGCGGGCGTGTGCTGATGGCCCACCTGGGCAGTGGCGCCAGCCTCTGCGCTGCCCTGGAAGGCCGCAGCGTGGCCACCACCATGGGCTTCTCCGCACTGGACGGCCTGGTGATGGGCAGCCGATGCGGCGCCCTCGACCCGGGCGTGGTGCTGCACCTGTGGCGCCAGGGGTGGACGCTGGAGCAGGTCGAACGGCTGCTGTACCAGGAGAGTGGCCTGCTCGGTGTCTCAGGCCACAGCGCCGACATGCGCCGGCTGCGCGGCCTGGCGGCGCAGGGCGACACGCCGTCACAAGAGGCCATCGCGCTGTTTGAGCGCCGACTGACGCGGGAAGCCGGCGCGCTGGCCACCCTGCTGGGCGGGCTGGACGTGCTGGTGTGCAGTGGTGGCATTGGCGAACACGACGCCGCCACCCGCGCCGCGTTGGCCCAAGGGCTGCAGGTCTTTGGTGTGGCCATCGACCCTGAGGCGAACATCCGCGCCACGGGCGACGCCATGGCGGCGATCCACACGCCTGAGAGCCGCGTGGAGGTGTGGGTGCTGCCCACCGACGAAGGCCGCGTAGCCGCACAGGCGGCCTGGGCGCTGCTGGACTGAGGCCGAACCGGGCTCAGCCGCCGGCCCGCACCAGCGCCTGCGGGATGGCCTCGGCCAGAAAGTCAAACACGCGCCGCACCAGCCCACTGCCGCGGATCTCCCGGTGAACCGCCAGCCAGCAGGGCAGCGGCGGAATCCGCAGCATCGGCAGCAGCGGCACCACGCCGGGCCAGTGCGCCAGGTTGTACGCCGCCACGAAGCCAATGCCCCCGCCCGCCGCCACCAGGCGGCCGTAGGCCAGTTGGTCATCCGTGCGCAGCACAAAGCGATCGGGCTCCACGGGCATGCCCAAGGCCGCAAAGCCGCGGCGCAGCGTGTCGTCACGGTCATACCCAATCAGCCGATGCTGCACCAGGTCCTGTGGCTGGCGGGGTGTGCCATGGCGGTCCAGGTACCGCTGATGGGCACAGGCCACGATGGGGATGTCGGCCAGCTTGCGGGCCACCAGGGATTCCTGCGCGGGCCTCACCATGCGCACGGCAATGTCGGCTTCGCGCCGCAGCGGGTTTGTCAGCTGGTTGGACGCCACCAATTCCACCTGAATACCGGGTTCCTCGCGCTGCAGCGCGGCCAGTATGGGTGGCAGCAGATAGCTCGCCGCCACCTGGCTGGTGGTCACGCGCACGGTGCCGATGGTGCCCGTGCGCTCACGCGCCAGGCTGCGCATCAGGTCATCGGCGCCGACCGCCATGCGACGGGCGGCATCGGCCACGGCCAGCGCGGCGGCAGTGGGCGCCACACCCCGCCCGGTGCGCTCAAAGAGCGGTACCCCCAGCTGCGCTTCCAGGGCCGCCAGCTGACGCGACAGCGTGGGCTGCTGGGCCCCCAGGCGCCGTGCCGCGGCGCTGAGGCTGCCGGCATCAAGGACCGCGAGGAAGGCCTGCACCAAGGCCCAGTCAAAGCCGGTGGAAGACGCGGTTCTGTCCATGCACAAGTGTATAGCTCACATGAGAACTTCAGCGATGGCGGAATGGGCCAGACAAGCGCACAGTCGCCCCATCGGATGCCACGCATCAGCCCCTGGAGGAACCTGCCATGACCCCCCGCACTGTCCTTGTCCTCGGTGCCAACGGCCGCTTCGGCGCCGCCGCGGTGGCCGCCTTTGCCGCGGCCGGCTGGCGTGTGCTGGCCCAGGCGCGCCGCAGGCCGGCATCACTTCCACCGAATGCCACCCACCTGCCCACCCCGCTGGACCACACCGACGCCCTGGTCGCCGCGGCGGCTGGCGCACAGGTGGTGGTGTATGCCGTCAACCCCACCTACACCGCCTGGGACACACAGTTGCTGCCGCTGGCGCGCTTGGGCATGGACGTGGCAGAACGTCTGGGCGCGCTGTTCATGCTGCCGGGCAATGTCTACGGCCTGGGCGAGCGCATGCCGGCGCTGCTGCGCGAGGACACGCCACCACGCCCCAGCACCGGCAAAGGCCGCCTGAGGGTGGCCCTGGAACAGGAGATCCAGGCGCGCACAGCGGGCGGCACCCACAGGCCCGCTCAAGGGCCCTTGCGCGCCGTGGTCATCCGCGCCGGGGACTTTTATGGCGCTGGCACCGGCTCCTGGCTGGACCTGGCGGTGGTGAAGTCATTGGCGGCCGGCAAACTGGTCTACCCGGGGCCGCTGGACAAGCCGCATGCGTGGGCCTACCTGCCCGACCTGGCGCGCAGCTTTGCCGCCGTGGCTGAACGGTTGCTGGCGGCAGTGCCTGAGAAGGCTGAGGCAGCCGAAGGCGCCCCCCAAAGCCCGGCCTTTCAGACCTTTCACTTCCCCGGCCACACCCTGACCGGCACCGAGCTGCTGGACGCGGTGCAGCAGGCCGCGGCCGACATCGGTGCCGTGCCGCCGCGGGTGCAAGCCCATGGCTGGCGCCGGGGCAGCATGCCCTGGGGCGTGATCCGCATGATGGGCTGGCTGGTTCCGATGATGGCGGCCATCGCCGAGATGCGCTACCTGTGGCAAGTTCCGCACGCGCTGGATGGCACCCGCCTGACAGCATTCATCGGAAACCTGCCCGCCACCCCGGTGCGCGTGGCGCTGGCGCAGGCCCTGGCAGACCTGGGCCTGGGCGATGCAGCACACCGCCCTGATGCAGCGCTGGCCAGCCCTGTGCGCTGAAGGGCCGCAGCCAGATCACGTCAGCTCAACCCAGCAGCCGCCGCAGATCGCCACTGGCGAGCAAACGCTCGACATCCTGCGCACCCCCCACCAGCTGGCCCTTGACAAACACCATCGGGAAGGTGGGCCAGCCGCTCCACATCTTCAGCGCATTGCGCCGGCGCCACTGGTTCAGGTAGTTGCCGAACTCCAGGTAGTGGTGCGCGATGCCCGCCGCCTGCAGCGCCTTGCGGGCCCGCTTGGAAAAGGGATTCCACTGCATGCCGACCACCACCACCGGGTGTGCGGAAAGGGCGGCGACGACCTCGTCGACGACATCGCGGTGAAGCGTTTCCACCGTGTTGCGAATGCTGGGGTGCAGCTGGGCTTGGTCGAGGATGTGTCGTGGCATCGAGCCAGTGTAGCGACACGGCGTCGGCGGAAGCCGGCGTCGTCCGGCCGCGTACCATCCCCCGCCATGAGCGCCGATACCGCTGCCCCACCCCGGCGGGTGCTGCCCACCCTCGTGGTGGCGCAGCTGCTCGGGGTCTCGCCCTGGTTTGCGGCCAACGCCGTGATGCCGGACCTGCAGCGCAGCACCGGCTGGCCTGACACCGCGGTGGCCACCCTGACATCGGCCCTGCAGCTGGGCTTCATCGCCGGCACGCTGATCTTTGCGCTGCTGGC
>JAJTDE010000240.1 GCA_021298085.1 Rubrivivax sp. | reverse complement strand
ACAAAGGCCTTCCGAAGAAGGCCTTTGTGTTCAAGCACTTAACTTTGGCTCCTCGACCTGGGCTCGAACCAGGGACCTACGGATTAACAGTCCGGCGCTCTACCGACTGAGCTATCGAGGAATTCAGCCCATGATTGTATGCAGAAAAGCCGTGCTGTGCGGGCAGGCCTCCAGTTTTTCTTCACACCCCGTGTTCAGAACCGCGCCTCCACAGACGCACGCCAGCTGCGCGGCGCCATGGGGTAGAGGTAGGCGTGGCCGTACTGGTAGGGGCTCTCCTGCCAGGCGAGGCGGTTGCTGACGTTGTCGACACCGACACGCGCCACCACGGGGTGGCCCTGCCAGCGCAGGGCCCAGCGGGCGCCGAGGTCGATGCGTGTCCAGCCGGGGGTGACGACGCTGTTGTCGGGCAGCACGGCGCGGCTGCCCTCATGGGTGGCGAAGGCCAGCAGGCTCAGGCCGGGCACCTGCGCAAGGTTCCACGCGGCCTGCAGCTTGAGGCTGCGTTCTGGCACGTTGGTGGGCCGCAGGCCGTTGAGCGAACTGTCCACCGAGGCGTCACGCCGGGCCTGCAGCCACAGGGCGCTGCCGCGCAGGCTGAAGGGGCCGTAGGCGGCCTCGGCCTCGGCTTCCAGGCCGCGGTGGCGGGCGAAGCCGTCGGCGCGCCGTTCGCAGCGGTCGTCGTTGGCGCAGCTGTCGGGGGCGACGCGGCCGGTGCTCAGGAGCACGTCGCTCCACACCGGGCGGCGGATGTCGAACCATGCCGCCTTCCAGCGCACCGCGCCGGTGGTTCTGCGCAGCCCCAGCTCCACCTGGCGCGACTCGAGTGCGGGCAGGGCCTGCCCCGGTGACACATAGCGTGCACGGTTGGGCGTGACTTCTGACTCAATGCCCTTGCCCCAGCTGCCATAGGCTACCCAGCCACTGCCGGGGGGTGACCAGCTCAGCGCCAGCCAGGGCGTGGTGAAGCCCTGTTCGTAGGCGGTGGCGCGGCTGCCGTCGGTGCGCACGCTGCGGCGGTCCAGCCGGCTGTGGCGCGCGCCGGCCCAGGCGGTCAGGGCAGGGCTCAGGGTGGCGGCGTCCTGCACAAACCATTCCTGGCTGCGCTCGGTGCGGTGGGTGTTCTCGTCGGTCAGTGTGGGGTCGGCCGGCACCTGGGCGCTGCCGTCCACCAGGCCGGTGCCCACCCAGTTGTAGGCCTGGCGGTTGAAGCGGGCTTCCAGGCGGTTCTGCAGCACACCGGCGCTGAGGCGGTGCACCACGGTGCCGGTGGCCAGGCGCGTGCTGAGCTTGAGCTGTGCGGCCGTGCTGTGGCGGCGCTCGCCTTCGCTGCGGAAATCGTAGAGGTCCATGCTGCCGTCGCCGCAGTAGCGGTCCCAGCGGTTGTCGGCGCTGCAGCCAAAGGGGAAGGCGATGCGGTCGTCGGTGTGCAGGCGCTGCTGCATCAGGTGGGCCTGCAGCTGGGTGCCGCTGAAGGCGCTGGTGCTGCCGGCATCGGGCAGGGTGTACGTCCAGCGCAGTGAACCGGTCAGGCCGTCAAACACCACCGGCAGCGACCAGGCCTGGTTGTTCAGGTTGGTGCGCGGGTCCACGCTGCCGGCGGCCGGCAGGCGGTCGCCCAGCAGGCTGAAACCCGGGGTGCTGGGCTGGCTCTGGCGGCTGTGTTCAACCTCGGCTTCCCACAGGCTGCGGCCCAGCTGCGCCTCGGTGGCCAGGGCCAGCAGGTGGCGGCTGCCGTCGGCAGAACGGGTGGCCGGGCGCAGCTGGGTGGCCTGGGCGTTCAGACGCCAGCCCAGGGTGCTGCCGCCGGTGCCCTGGCCACCCACGTCCAGGCCGGCTTCCAGGCCGCCGGTGCCGGTGACGGCCAGCTGCGCCTCGGCCAGGCGGCCCTGGGGCCGCTTCACGACGAAATTGACAAGCCCGCCCGGCGCGCTGGTGCCGGCCTGCAGGCCGCTGGTGCCCTTGATGACTTCCAGCGCCTGCTTGTTGGCCTGGCCGATGACGGTCTCGGCGTTGATGGGCAGGCCGTCGCGGCGAAAGTTGAAGCGGTTGTCCAGCGTGAAGCCGCGCACGGCCAGCTGGTTGATGTAGCCCGGCGCGTTGTAGCTGTCGGTGATGTCGGCGTCCAGCCGGGTGATGTCGGCCAGGCTGGAGATGCCGGCATCGGCCAGCTGGCTGCGGCTGATGACGCTGGCGCTCAGTGGCAGCTGCGACAGGGGGATGTCACCAAAGCCGGCCACGTCCACCGGCTGGCGGCCGCGGTTGCCGGTGACGGTGACGGTGACGGTGACCACCTGCGCGCTGGCGGGTGCGGCGCTGGCGGAAGCCGGCGCTGCTGCGGGCGTGGAGGCGGCTTGCGGCACTGCTGGCCCAGCGCTGGCCTGCGCGGCCGCCGCCGAGGGCAGCAATGCCATCACGGCCGCGGCACACAACACCGACAACGGCCCCGGCTGCGCAGCGCGCCGCACGGAAAACACACAACGACGATTCATGGTGCCAACACCCCTATGGTTGGCAGGTAGACACCACCACAGGGGGCTGTGGGCCGGTTCCACGCAGCCCGGCACCGGCAAGGCGCGATGGAGCTGGGTGAAGGGCCACGCTGTGCGTGTTGCTTCCCTGCGCGAGGATTACCTCAATCAGGTTCAAAGGGACTTTCTCAGTCGGCACCTACCGGTGCCAACACCCCTAGCGAGAGAGCGAGATTATGGCGCGGCTCGAAGCGCCTTGGAACGGCAGGGCCTTGGGGCCCCCGGCGTCAATCGAAGGTGGGCGATTCCACGCCCAGCACCTTGTGCAGCTTCGGGCTGGTGGTGGTGTACTGCAGCAGCACCCGCTTTTCCGGGAAGACGTAGGGGCTGGCGCCAAAGGCCGCCAGCGCGGCTTCGTGGAAGCCCGAGAGGATGAGCTTCTTCTTGCCCGGGTAGGTGTTGATGTCACCCACGGCAAAGATGCGGGGCGTGCTGGTCTCGAACTTCTCGGTGTCCACCACGATCTGCTTGCGTTCCAGCGACAGGCCCCATTCGGCAATCGGCCCCAGCTTGGGGCTCAGGCCGAAGAAGACCAGCAGCATGTCCAGCGGCACGGTGCGGGTGACGCCGTCGCCCCCGGTGACCTTGATCTGCCGCAGCTGGCCGTCGGCTTCTTCATAGCCGGTGACCTGGCCCACCATGAACTGCATCTCGTAGGCTTCGCACAGCTCGCGCATGCGGGCCACGCTGGCTGGCGCGGCGCGGAAGCCGTCACGGCGGTGGATGAGGATGACACTCTCAGCCTTGTTGGGGCCGTCCTGCACGAAGTTCAGCGTCCAGTCGAGCGCGGAATCACCGCCGCCGACGATGACCAGGTTCTTGCCCGCAAACTGCGCCGGGTTGCGCACGCGGTAGTGCAGCTGGCTGCCGTCAAACTTGTCCAGACCATCGACCTTCAGCAGGCGCGGCTGGAATGAACCCACACCACCGGCGATGAAGATGGTCTTGGTGATGAACTGCGTGCCCTTGGACGTTTCCACGAAGAAGCGCTGGTCGTCGCGCTGCTGCACCACGGTCACTTCCTGGCCCAGGTGGAACGTGGCCCCGAAGGGCTCGATCTGCTTGAGCAGGTTGTCCGTCAGTTCCTTGCCGGTGCACACGGGCACGGCGGGGATGTCGTAGATGGGCTTGTCGGGGTAGAGCTCGATGCACTGGCCACCCGGGTAGGCGAGCGAATCGATGATGTGGGCCTTGATCTCCAGCAGCCCCAGCTCAAACACCTGAAACAAGCCAACCGGGCCGGCGCCGACGATCACGGCATCGGTTTCGATGGGCGAGCCCGCGGGAAGGCCTTCAGGTGAGGCCATGGTGGGGTTCGGCGCGGCAGCGCTGGGGGTCGGTTCCATGAAAGCGGCAGTAGGTGGGGCGTGCCTGGGCACGCGGGGGCTCAGCGAGCCAGTTCTTTCAGCTTGTCCTTGACGTCTTTCCACTGCTCGGCGTCGGGCAGGGAATCCTTGCTGCGCGTGATGCTGGGCCACTTGGGCGACAGCTCGGCATTCAGCTTGATGAAGGCGAGCTGCCCGGACGGCACATCCTCTTCGGGCACGATGGCGTTGACCGGGCACTCCGGGATGCACACCGCGCAGTCGATGCACTCATCGGGGTCGATCACCAGCATGTTGGGCCCCTCGCGGAAACAGTCCACGGGGCAGACATCGACGCAATCGGTGTACTTGCAACGGATGCAGGATTCGAGGACGACGTGGGTCATGGGCAGGTCTTCAAGGCAGACGGGTTGGAGCGGGCCGATACCCGGGCGGGTACACGTCCTGTGAAGGAACCGGAATTCTAAGCGTCGTGTCCTTGCACTTCCGCGATCGTTGTGGCGGAGCAGCCTCGGCGGGCTTGATCCAGCTCATGGGCCGTCGACGCCGCGCCCGCGCCCACGACCACGACGGTGGGGCGCCCGGCGTGCAGGACACTGGCCTGCGCCAGGGTGTTCAGCCGGTGCTCTGACGACAACGCGTCAGGCCAGCCAGCGCGCGACACCACACTCACGGGTGTGCTGTCGGGCCATCCGTGGCGGCGCAGCTGACGGGCCAATGCCCCCAGTTGACGTCCGGCCATGTAGAAGACCTCGGTGTCGGCATGGCGGCCGCCCTGCAGTTCACCGGTGTGCTGCATGGCGGACGTCAGGCTGACGCTGCGGCCCTGGCCGCGGCGTGTCAGTGGGCGGCGGGTGTGCGCCGCGGCCGCCAGAGCCGCCGTGACACCCGGCACCACCTCGGCCGGCACACCGGCCCGG
>JAJTDE010000239.1 GCA_021298085.1 Rubrivivax sp. | reverse complement strand
TCGGCCGATGTCCCGCTGGGCACACCGGCCAACAAGGCCTACTTTGCCGAGCTGGCGGCTGACCCGCGCATCCGCGCGACGATGGACAACGCGCGCGCTGGCGAGCCCATTCCCAACATCCCCGAGACAGGTCGCTTCTTCCCGGCCATGGACGCCGCGCTCGAAGCCGTCACCACGGGCCGCCAGGCGCCCAAAGAGGCACTTGACGGCGCCGCGGCACGCATGCTGACCCGCTGAACACCGGCCCCACCCCAGTTCCCACTTCAGTCCCCACCCCAGTCCCTGAGCGCCGCCGCCGTGAACGCCACCCCCTTGCCCCGCCCGGCCCACCGACACGCTGGCCACACCGCCGTGCGCTGGGGCCTGGTCGGCCTGGCCGCCGCGCTGCTGCTCTGGACGGTGTTGCGCATGCACCTGGCCGGCCAGCCGCTGTGGGCGGTGGGGGTGCTGAGCCTGGGTTCGCTGGCGCTCTACATCTACGCCAGCCGCGCCACCCTGGCCTGGAAGTACCTGTTCCCGGGCGTCGCCGGCATGCTGGTGTTTGTGGCCTTTCCGCTGGTCTACACGCTGCAGCTCGGCTTCACCAACTACTCGTCCAGCAACCTGCTGACCGAGGAGCGCGCCCGCGCCTACTTGCTGGACCAGACCGAGGCCGACGAGCGCCAGCGCCTGGCCTTCACACTGCACCGGGCCGACGCGGCCACCGGAGCGGCCTGGGTGCTGGCGCTGGGCCCGCTGGAGCCCGGCGAGCCTGCCACTGCCACCGAACGTTATGTCTCGGCGCCCCTGCCGCTGCAGGCCCTGGCTGCCGGCACCGCGCCGCCAGCCCCGCTGGCCCTGCAGTCGGGTGAGGCCCCGCGCAGCGAGCCGCTGGGCCTGCGCGAGGTGATCGCGCTGCGCGCTGCGCTGATGCCCCTGCAGCTGCAGCTGCCTGACGGACGGGTGCTGCGCTATGTGGGGCTGCGCGAGTACGGCATCGTCAAGCCGCTGTGGACGGCCCAGCCCGATGGCAGCCTGGTGCAGGCGAGCACCGGCGAGGTCTTCCGTGCCAACCCGACGACAGGTTTCTTCGAGACGGCCACCGGCGAGCGCATGCAGCCCGGCTTCCGCGTGGGCATCGGCTGGGCCAACTATGCGCGCATGGTGCTGGACGCCGAGTTCCGTGGGCCCTTCCTGGCCATCTTTGTCTGGACCGTCACCTTCGCCGCACTCACCGTGGTGTTTGCCGGCGGCCTGGGCCTGGCGCTGGCGGTGCTGCTCAACTGGGAGGCGCTGTCGCACCGCACGCTCTACCGCACGCTGCTGTTCCTGCCGTATGCCGTGCCGGGCTTCATCTCCATCCTGGTCTTCAAGGGCCTGTTCAACCAGAACTTCGGCGAGATCAACGCCATCCTGCACGCGCTGTTTGGCATCCGCCCGGCCTGGTTTGCCGACCCTTTCCTCGCCAAGGTGATGCTGCTGATCGTCAACACCTGGCTGGGCTTCCCGTATTTCATGGTGCTGTGCACCGGCCTGATCAAGGCCATCCCGGCCGACCTGTACGAGGCCTCGGCCCTGGCCGGCGCCAAGCCGCTCACCAACTTCTTCCGCATCACCGTGCCGCTGATCATCAAGCCGCTGACGCCATTGCTGATCAGCGCCTTTGCCTTCAACTTCAACAACTTCGTGCTGATTGCGCTGCTCACCGAGGGCCGGCCTGATTTCCTCAGTTCCAAGCTGCCGGCCGGCACCACCGACATCCTGGTGTCCTACACCTACCGCATCGCCTTCACCGACGCCGGCCAGAACTTTGGCCTGGCCGCGGCCATCTCCACGCTGATCTTCATCCTGGTGGCGCTGATGGGCTGGGCGCAGCTGAAGATGACCAAACAAGGAACCTGACGCCATGGCCATCGTCACTGGAAGAAGCCAACGCTGGCGCACGCGGGCGGCCCACGCCTTCCTCTGGGTGCTGATTGCCGTCACCTTGTTTCCGCTGTTGGCCATCATCTCCATCAGCCTGCGGCCGGGCAACTTTGCCACCGGCAGCCTGATCCCCACCGAGATCAGCCTGGAGCACTGGAAGCTGGCGCTGGGCATCCCCGTTCGGCAGGCCGATGGTTCGCTGCTGCAGCCGCCCTTCCCGGTGCTGCTGTGGCTGTGGAACAGCGTGAAGATCGCGGCCATCTCGGCTTTCCTGATCGTGGCCATCTCCACCACCGCCGCCTATGCCTTTGCGCGTTTGAAGTTTGCGCGCAAGCAGACCCTGCTCAACACCATGCTGCTGCTGCAGATGTTCCCGGTGGCCGTGGCGCTGGTGGCCATCTACGCCATCTTCGAAGGCCTGGGCCAGGCCGTGCCCTTCCTGGGCGTGGAAAGCCATGCGGCGCTGATCGTGGCCTACCTGGGCGGTGTGGCCATGCACATCTGGACGATCAAGGGCTACTTCGAGACCATCCCGGCCGAGATCGAGGAGAACGCCAAGGTAGACGGTGCCACGCACTGGCAGGCCTTCTGGCGCGTGCTGCTGCCCATGGCCGTGCCCATCCTGATGGTGGTGTTTGTGCTGGCCTTCATCGGCACCATCATCGAGTACCCGGTGGCGTCCATCCTGTTGCGCGAGGAGGCCAACCTGACGCTCGCCGTGGGCTCCAAGTTCTATCTCTATGACCAGCGCTACCTCTGGGGTGACTTTGCCGCCGCGGCCGTGTTGTCGGGCCTGCCCATCACGTTGGTCTTCTTGTTTGCGCAGCGCTGGATCGTCTCCGGCCTGACGGCAGGGGGCGTCAAGGGATGAGTCTGCGAGGGTGGTGCTGGGCGTTGCGTGCGCCGCTGCTGTGTGTCGCGGCCCTGTCGGCCGCGGTGGCCATGGCCGAGCCGTTTGAGCAGCGCGAACGCGACTGGCGCAATGGCCCGGTGGTCTACCAGATCATCGTCGACCGGTTTGCGCCCAGCGCCGATCTGGACGCCAAGCGCCCGCTGTACCCGGCGCCCAAGACACTGCGCACCTGGGATGAGGTGCCCCGGCCAGGCCCCTACCTGGAAGCCCACCGCGTCACCGCGCACGAGCTGGACTTCTGGGGTGGCGACCTGCCCAGCGCCACCCGCCAGCTCAGCCACCTGCGTGCGCTGGGCGCCGATGTGCTCTACCTCAACCCCATCCACCTGGCCTGGACCAACCACAAGTACGACGCGCTCGACTTTCAGCAGATCAGCCCTGAATACGGCACGCGCGACGACTTCCGGCGCCTGGCCGCCGAGGCCCGCCGCCTGGGCCTCAAGGTGGTGCTGGACGGCGTGTTCAACCACATGGGGCGCAATGCACCGGCCTTTCAGCAGGCGCAGGCCAACCCGCGCAGCCCCTACCGCGACTGGTTTGCCATCGGCCCGGCCTACGCCGGTGGTGCCCGCAGCTGGTCAGGGGTGCAGAACCTGCCGGAACTGAACCTGGAAAACCCCGCGGTGCGCCGCCACCTCTGGCTGAGCCGGGATTCGGTGGTGAGGGGCTACCTGCGCGACGGCGCCGACGGCTGGCGGCTGGACACCGCCTACGAGCTGGGCCACGCCTACCTGCGCGAGTTGACCGATGCCGCCCACCGCGAGAAACCCGGCTCCCTGGTGGTGGGCGAGATCGTCAACTACCCGGACCGCTGGCTGCAGTCGATTGACTCGGTGATGAACTTCACGCTGCGCGAGATCATCCTGGGCCTGGTGCGCGGGGACATTGCCCCGGCGGCGGCCGGGCGCATGACCGAGCGCCTGGTGCGCGACGCCGGCATCGAGCCGATGCTGAAATCGTGGATCGTCATCGACAACCACGACATTCCCCGCCTCGCCACCCAGCTGCCCCAACTGCCCCAACGGCGTCTGGTGCAGGCGCTGATGTTCACGCTGCCCGGTGCGCCCAACGTCTACTACGGTGCCGAGTTGGGCATGACCGGTGGCGCCGACCCTGAAAACCGCGGCCCCATGCGCTGGGACCTGGTCCGCGACGACAACCCGGAGCTCGCCTGGGTGAAGCACCTGATCGCGCTGCGCAAGGCCCACCGCGCGCTGCGCATCGGTGACTTCAGGTCCATCGAATCGCAGCAGCTGCTGGCCTTCGAACGCCATACCGACCGCGCGCTGGACACCCGCATCGTGGTCGTCAACCCCACGGACCGCCCGGTGCGTGAGCGCCTGATGGTGCCGGCCGCCCACCTGATGGATGACACGCCCATGGTGGACATCCTTGGCCTGGTGCCCGCCTTGCCGCCCGCGGGTTTTGGCCCGGGCTTCATCACGGTGGAGCTGCCGCCCCACGGTGTTGCGGTGCTGCAGCCCCAACCCAAGGCCCTGGGCGGCTACAGCCGCTACAAGCGCGTCCCCTGAACCGGCCTGGCCGCGGCCCAGGCCCCTGTCTTGCCACCCACCTTGTTCCGATCGCCATGACCATCGACCACGGCAACCGCCACGACCTTGCCCGCCGCGGCGTCTTTGAAGCCCGTGAAGCCGATTGGCGGTGCGGCGCGCTTGTCTACCAGGTGCTGGTGGACCGCTTTGTGCCCAGCGCCAACCTCGACGCCAAGCGCCACCTCTACCCCGCGCCCAAGCAGCTGAGGGGCTGGGATGAAGAGCCCCGGCGCGGGCATTTTGTGGAGAGCCACCGCCTGTGGAGCCACGAGATCGACTTCTGGGGCGGTGACCTGGCCAGCCTGAGCACCCGGCTGGACCACGTCCAGCAGCTGGGCGCCGAGGTGCTGTACCTGAACCCCATCTGCGAGGCCTTCACCAACCACAAGTACGACGCGCTGGACTAT
>JAJTDE010000078.1 GCA_021298085.1 Rubrivivax sp. | reverse complement strand
GCATGGGTGCTTGATGTCATGAAGCCGCTGCCGTGGCTGGGCGTGGCACTGCTGGCCAGTATCAGCGCGTGGCCATTGAGCGCCAGTGCCGGCATGCTCGCCGATGCATCCCGGCACAGCAGCACGGACTACTGCAGCCGCGACAACCGCCGCAGCGCCGCCGAACAAGACCGTCACCTGCGCCTGGCCCAGGCGGCCCTGGACGCGCTGGTGGCGCATGGAGGCGGGGTAGCCATCGTCTCGCGTTCTGGTCTGGACCTGCGGCGCATCGGCCAGCGCTATTCACATGGGGGCGTGGCCGTGCGCAGCGCCAACACATGGGCCGTGCGCCAACTCTATTTCGATTGCGAGGAGCGCCGCCCGCGGCTGTTCGACCAAGGCCTGGCGGGCTTTGTGATGGGCAACGACAACCCGGACACCGGGTTCATCAGCCTGCTGCTGCTGCCTGAGGGCGCCGCCCGCGAACAGCTGCTGGCGCAGGCGACCAACGACCGTGCGGCCACCGCGCTGATTGCCGGCAGCTACAGCGCCAATGCCTACGCCCACAGCCTGCAGCACCAAAACTGCAACCAGTGGCTGGCCGAGCTGCTGGGCATTGCCTGGGGCGCCGCGCTGTCACACGCCGGTGAGCTGCCCAACCGGGCCGACGCGCAGGCCGGCCTGCAGCGCCTGGGCTACACGGCCGAGCGGCTGCAGATCGAACCCGGCTGGCTGCTGGGCCTGCTGCGCGGGCTGCCCTACCTCAACCTGGACGACCACCCGCCCGCCGATGTCGCCGCCGGGCGGCTGCAGGTGAGCATGCCCGCCTCGGTGGAGCGCCTGGTGCAGCAGTGGGTGCCGGGCACCGAGCGTGTGGAGCTGTGCCACAACCGGCAGCAGATCGTCGTGCGACGGGGCGGACGGCCCCTGCCCGACGACTGCTCCGCCAGCCCCGGGGACACCACCCTGCCGTTGGACTGACGGCGGCCACCGGCCGGCCGCTCAGGGCTTGACCACCAGCCATCGCAGCTCCAGCGTGTCGTTGGGCCACTGCACCAGCTGCAGGTTCTTGCGGTGGGCCCAGGTCAGCGTGCGACGGTACAGCGGGATGTAGGGCAAGTCGTCAGCCACCATGCGCAGCACCGTGCTGACCATGGCCCGTCGCCGGGTCAGGTCGGGTTCGGTGCGCAGCGTGTCGATCAGCGTGTCCAGCGCCGGGTTGCTGTAGCGCCCGGCGTTGAAGGTACCGAGCCCCGCCTTGTCAAAGCTGCGGAACAGCCCATTCAACGATGCCCAGGCGTCGGGCGTGGCCGTCCAACCGTACTCGACGAAGCTGGCCGTGCCTTGGGTGAGCTTCGGAAAGAACTGGCTCGAGGGGCTGCTGCGCAGCGTGGTGCGGATGCCGACCTGCGTGAGCATGGCCGCCATCGCCTGGCACACGTTCTCGCGGAAGGCAATGTTCACGCAATCGAGCGTGACGCCAAACCCCTGCGGGTAGCCGGCCTGCGCCAGCAGGCTGCGGGCACGCGCCGGGTCGTAAGGCAGGCGCTTGTCCAACTCAGCCGGGGAGCCATCCACCCGGGTCGAGAGAAAGGCGCCGGTGCTGACCGCCTGCCCACGCAGCACCTTGTCGATGATCACCGGCATGTTGATGGCGTGGTAGACCGCCTGGCGAACGCGCAGGTCCTTGAAGGGATTGCGCCCCTTGACGTCGCTGTGCGCCAGTTCTGCGCTGCTCTGGTCAAACGTCAGGTACTGCTGGCCGATGTCGGCCGTCTGGACCACCGTGAAGCGCCCATCGCGCTGCAGGCGCTGCACGTCCTGGAACGGCGGGTCCAGCACCAGATCCACCTCGCCGCTGGACAGCGCGGCCAGACGGGTGGCGTCGCTCTTGATCGTCACGAAGTGCACGTCCTGCACATTGCCGTGGCGCTTGTCGCTGCGGCCCCACCAGGCGGCATGGCGCTTGAGCACCACCCGCACGTCGGGCTCGTAGCGCTCCACCTGGAACGGGCCCGTGCCCATCGCGTGGCGTACCGCGTAGGTCTCCTGCTTGCCGTTGACATCCTGGGCGCGCTGCACGCCATGCCGCTCGGCCCAGGCCTTGCTCATCACGGGCACAAAGACCAGCTTCTCGGGCAGGACGGCGTCAGGCGCCTCGGTGACAAACTCCACCGTCTGCTCGTCGGCCTTGCGCACCTGCGTGACGCCCTTGAGCTGGAAGCTGCGCTGCGACGGCGGCTGCAGCGCACGCTGCATCGAGAACACCACGTCATCGGCCGTCAGCAGGCTGCCATCGTGAAACTGGACACCCTGGCGCAGCGTGAAGCGCCAACGCGTCGGGGCCGCCATGCGCCACTCGGTGGCCAGGGCAGGCTCCAGGCGGTAGTCGGCGTCTCGGTTGACCAGGGAGTCATACACCTGGCCCACCACGCGTGTGTGGTACAGCAGGGCCAGGCCATGAGGGTCCAGCGTCTGCGGGTCAAAGGCGCTGGCGATGCGCACCGTCTGTGCACCCAGCGGTGGCGCCAGCAGCACCAGCACTGACACCAGAGCCGACAAGCTCAGCGCGGACAACCACCGCACAACGCGGGGCCCAGCGTGAAGGCCGCGGCAGCGGCCAGGATGAATCGTGACCATGAGCCGCATCATCGCACCGCACCGCACCGCATCGCGCCGCGCTGGTATCGTCACGCCGAGTGCCGCCCGGCACGCTCGCCACCGACGCACCATGCTCATCCGCCTCGACGACCTCAACGGCCCGGAAATCCGTGCGCTGCTCGAAGAACACCTGGCCGACATGCACCGCCAATCGCCCCCGGAGAGCGTGCACGCACTCGACCTGGAGCGCCTGAAGCGCCCGGACATCCGCTTCTGGACACTCTGGAACGACCACAGTGAGCTGATGGGCTGCGGCGCCTTGAAGCGCCTGGACGCACGGCACGCCGAGGTCAAGTCGATGCGCAGTGCACAGCGCTTTCGCGGCCAGGGCGTGGGCCGCGCGATGATGCTGCACATCCTGCAGGAAGCCCGCGCGGCCGGCTTTGAACGCCTGAGCCTGGAGACCGGCTCGCAGCCGGGTTTCGTGCCGGCTCGAACCTTGTACGAGCGGCATGGCTTTGTGGAGTGCGGGCCCTTTGGCAGCTACGTCGAAGACCCCCACAGCGTCTTCATGACGCTGACACTCCAACGGTAAGTTCAGTCCTTTCACGATTCGAGCAACCCATGCCCTGGCGTGATCCCAAGCGGTGGTGGTGGTGGCTGTCGGCCGCCGTACCCTGGCTGTGCGTGGGCCACCTCCTGCAGTTTGTGCAAGGGGGCTCAGTGTCTTGGCTGTGGCTGTTGCCGCTGTGGATCCACCTGGCCATGCCGGCGCTGGATGCGCTGGCCGGTGAAGACCGGCGCAGCCCGCCGCCCGAGGCCTTGGCGGCGCTGGAAGCCCAGGCCGGCTACCGGCTGCTGGTGGCAGCCTATGTGCCGGGCCAGTGGGTGGTGACAGCGCTGGGTGCCTGGGTGGCCGGCACGCAGCCGCTGAGCCTGTGGGCGTGGCTGGGCCTGGTGCTCACCGTGGGCGGGGTCAACGGCATCGCCATCAATGCCGCCCACGAAATGGGTCACAAGCGGGTGGCCTGGGAACGTGCACTCAGCCGCATCGCACTGCTGCCGGTGGCCTACGGGCACTTCTACGTGGAACACAACCGCGGCCACCATGCGCGGGTGGCCACCCCGGCCGATCCGGCCAGTGCCCGGTTCGGCGAGTCCTTCTGGGCATTCCTGCCGCGCACCCTGGTGGGCGGCGTGCGCTCGGCCTGGCAGCTGGAAGCGCTGCGCCTGCGGCACGAGCAACGCCCGGTGTGGTCGGTGCACAACCTCAACCTGCAGGCCTGGGCCGGCAGCGCGTTGATGTTCGGTGTGCTGACGCTGCTCTTCGGCTGGCAGGCCCTGCCCTTCCTGCTGGTGCAGGCGTTCTACGGTGCCTCGCTGCTGGAGGTGGTGAACTACATCGAGCACTACGGGCTGCTGCGCCCTCTGGGGCCCGATGGCAAGCCGGTGCGCTGCACACCCCAGCATTCGTGGAACTCCAGCCACACGGTGTCCAACCTGTTCCTGTTCCACCTGCAGCGGCACAGCGACCACCACGCCCATCCAGCACGGCGCTACCAGGCGCTGAGACACTTTGACGACAGCCCGCAACTGCCCTCAGGCTATGCGGCGATGCTGGTGCTGGCCTACCTGCCGCCGCTGTGGTTTGCGGTGATGAACCAGCGCGTGCTGGCCCATTACGGGGGCGACCTGACCAAGGCCAATCTGGCACCCTGAAGCATGACGTCATAAGTTATGCGTGGTGATATCTCACGAAGCGTGCACTTGTGACACTTTGACGCATTACCTGCAGTGTTAGCATAGTTTTGTGCGCGGTGTACCTCATCAGTACCTCCGCTGCACGCACTGAGCCCAGCCCCACCAGGCGGGCCTCCTCACACGTCCAGGGCTGCCCATGGCCACACACTCCCCACCCTTCTCAACACGACTGCGGCTGGCCGCAGTCGCTGCAGCGGCCCTGCTGAGCCTCAGCGTGGCCGGCTGCGGCGGCAGTGAGCCGAGCGGTACACCGGTTGCAGCCGCTGTATCCGACAGCGGCCAACCGGGCAGCAGCGACGAGGCCACGGCGTCCGATGACGCCAGCCCGGCAGCCATCGCCGAGACAGCCGCGTACCTGCAGGTTGATCTTGGCAAGCTCAGCCGTGAGCAGCAGGCGACGAAGGTGCCCACACTCAGCGTGCGCGCCCGCGGCAGCCTGGTGGCCAACGTCGGCCCCATCATGCAGGTGCGTGTCAACGGCGCCGTCATCGGCACGGTCGAGGTGCGCAACGCCGATACCTGGCAGGACTACAGCTTCAGCGCGCCTGCGCTCAAGGCCGGCGCCAAGGTTGACGTCGTGTTCGACAACGACGCCTACGTCAATGGCGTCGACCGCAACCTGTACGTGAGCGCCATCAGCGACGGGCGGACGCTGGTGTTGCCCAACACACCCATCGTCAAGCTCGACCAGGGCTCAGGCGCCAAGGCCTTTGATGGCCTGGAGGTCGTACCTGGCCGCTCCGAACTCTGGAGCAACGGCGCGCTGCGCACCACCTGGCCATCCACCGCCACGGTGACCGATGCCGTGCGGCTGCGTCGTCAGGATGCCTCGCGCTTCCTGATGCAGACCACCTTCGGCCCCACGGCCGCCAGCATCACGCAGCTGACCAAGCAGACCTATGCCTCGTGGGTCTCGGCGCAGATGGCCCTGCCCGTGACCGACAGCTTTGTGGCCGCCGTTCAGACCCGCTATGACCGAGGCCCCACCTTCCGCCCGAACGGTGCGCAGTACAGCCCGTATGAGGTCTCTCGCGCCTTCTGGGTGACCTCGCACGAGGCACCCGACCAGCTGCGCCGGCGTGTGGCCTACGCGCTGCACCAGATCTTCATGGTCTCTCAGGCCGACAGCAACCTCTACCACCACAGCCGCGCCTATGCGCGCTACCTCGACCTGCTGAATCAGCATTCGTTCGGCAACTTCCGCACGCTGCTCGAGGAGATGGCGCTGAGCCCCGCGATGGGCATCTACCTCTCGCACATGCGCAACCGCAAGGAAGACCCGGCCGCTGACCGCCTGCCCGACGAAAACTTCGCCCGCGAGGTGATGCAGCTGTTCACCATCGGCCTGTACGAGCTGAACCCTGACGGCAGCGTGGTGCGTGACGCGCAGGGGCAGCCCATCGAGACCTACAACAACGCCGACGTGATGGCACTGGCCAAGGTCTTCACCGGCTTTTCCTGGGCCTTCCCGAACAACCAGCTGACCGAGCAGAAGTTCCGTTGGGGCTGGCCCGAGTATTCCGCCAGCGGCGACACCCGCATCGACATCCTGCCCATGAAGGCCTACCCCGGGCAGCACTCCACCGCCGCCAAGACCCTGTTTGCCGGCAAGCGCTGGGCCGTCTCGATGCCCGCCGGTGGCTCGGCACAGGACGACCTGAAGGCCGCGCTGGATGCCCTGTTCCGCCACCCCAACGTCGGCCCGTTCATCGGCCGCCAGCTGATCCAGAAACTGGTCACCAGCAACCCCAGCCCCGCCTATGTGGCCCGGGTGAGCGCCGTCTTCAACAACAACGGCCAGGGCGTTCGCGGTGACCTGGGTGCGGTGGTCAGGGCCATCCTGCTGGACACCGAGGCGCGTGGCATGCCGACGGCCAACTTCGGCAAGCTGCGGGAACCCGTCCTGCGCATCACCCAGTGGCGCCGGGCGTTCAACGCCACGTCCATCGACGGCAGCTACAACATCAGCTGGCACATTGCACCGGCCGGTCAGCGCCCGTTCGAGGCGCCGTCGGTGTTTGGTGATTTCCGCCCTGGCTACATCCCGCCGAACTCCAGCTTCGCCGCCCGGGGTGCCACAGCACCGGAGTTTCAGATCGTCAACGAGAACACGGTGGCGGGCTGGGTCAACCTGGCCGAATCCATGGGCAGCGGCGGTCTGGGCTGGTCAAACAACCAGCGCGAGATCAATGCCGACTACAGCGCCCTCACCAAGCGTCTGAAGGCCGGCCAGGTGGCCGGCATGCTCGATGACCTGGACCACTGGCTGTTTGGGTCGACGATGTCGGCCGAGCTGCGGCAGATCATCATCGATGCCATCAGCGGCGTGCAAGGCAACGACGACGCCAGCCAGCTCAACCGTGCGCGCATGGCCGTCTTTGTGGCCATGGCGTCCCCCGAATTCCTGATCCAACGGTGACGCCATGACACCTTCACGACGCCACTTCCTCAAGGCTGCCGGCAGCTTGTCGGCCGTGCTGCCAGGCGCCCGCGCGCCCCTCGCGCTCAGCCTGGCCGGCCTGGGCACGCTGGCTGCCCACCGAGCCGAGGCTGCCGACACCAGTGGCTACCGCGCACTGGTGTGCCTGTTCATGCTGGGCGGCAGCGACTCTCACAACTGGTTGGTACCCACTGACGCTGCGGGTTATGCCGAGTATGCGCGGGCGCGCGCCGAGCTGGCCTGGCCCGCTGCCCGGCTGCAGGGCATCCGCAGCAGCCTGCAGGGGGCTGGCCGCAGCTTCGGCATGCCGCAAGAGCTGGCGCCGCTGCGCAGCTGGTACGACAACGGCCGCCTCGCGATGCTGGCCAATGTCGGCCCACTGGTGCGGCCGCTGAGCAAGGCCGAATACCAGAACGGCGGCAGCGCCGTACCGGCCAAGCTGTTCTCCCACAACGACCAGCAATCCACCTGGCAATCGCTGGCCCCGGAAGGCGCCACCTCGGGCTGGGGCGGGCGCATGGGCGACTTGCTCATGTCGGCCAACGGCAACCCCATCTTCACGGCCGTGTCTGCCGCCGGCAACGCGGTGTTTCTGACCGGCAGTTCGGTGACCCAATACCAGGTGGGCGCTGACGGCCCCATCAGTGTGGCTGCCCTGGGGCGCAACTGGCTGCTGGGCTCGTCCACGGCCACACCGGCGCTGCAGCGAGCCGTCCGGTCCGCCGGCAACAACGATTTCCAGTCAGAGTACGCCCGCATCGTCCAACGCTCGCTGGACACCACCGCCACCCTGCGGACAGCCATCGCCGGCACCGGCATCCCGGCACTCACGCCAGGCATCGCCAGCGATTCGCTCGCCAAGCAGCTGCGCATGGTCGCGCAGATGATCGCCGCGGGCTCGGGCCTGGGCATGCGCCGTCAGGTGTTCATGGTCACCATCGGCGGCTTTGACAGCCACTCTGACCAGATGCGCTCACAGCCCGTGCTGATGGGGCGTGTGGCCCAGTCGGTGGATTGGTTCATGGGGGCCTTGTCGGGCGCGGGCTTGCTCCACAGCACCACCCTGTTCAGCGCCAGTGACTTCGGCCGCACGCTCGCCAGCAACGGCGACGGCAGCGACCACGGCTGGGGCTCCCACCACTTCATCGCCGGCGGCGCCGTGCGCGGCGGCGACATCTACGGGCGCTTCCCGGTGACGGCGCTGGGCACCGACACCGACGTCGGCTCAGGGCGGCTGCTGCCCACCACCTCCGTCACCCAGTACGCGGCGACGCTGGGGCGCTGGATGGGGCTGAGCACCAGCGAACTCGGCACGGTACTGCCCAACTTGTCCAACTTTTCAAACACGCAGCTGGGCTTTGTCTGAAGTGCAGGTCGGTCAGCAGCACCTCGTGATGCCGCAAAGCCAGCTCAACATCGTGCCCCGCATAGCCAGTTGCAGCCATCAGATCGCGCGTGACTCACGCCCCACACACCACCTTGCCGCCGTGGCCGAACGCTCATCAGGCCAGCGGCGCCTGCGCCACCCTGAAACGCGTCAACGAGGATTTCATCGTGACCGAGCTGCCGCTGCAGCTGCCAGCCGGTGAGGGCGAACACGTCTGGCTGAAATCGAGAAGAACCGGGCCAACACCCCCTTTGTCGCCCAGCAGCTGGCCGAGGCCGCCAAGGTGCAGGACAGGGACCGGTTCCGCATCGTGCTGCGTGACCTCACCGGCGACCACAGCGCCATTGAGGCCAATCTACGGGCCGTTGCGTCACAGGGCGTACCCAACTACTTCGGTGCCCAGCGATACGGCCATGACGCAGCAACGTCGAACAGGGCAGGGCCATGCTGGCGCACGAAATCCGCGTGCGCAACCCGAAGAAGAAGGGCATCTACCTGTCAGCGGTGCGCTCCTTCGTCTTCCATGAAGTTCTGGCGCAGCGCATTCAGCAGGGACTGTGTGGCAAGACCCTGCCCGGTGACGTGATGGACGAGGCAGGCCGGCCCACCGGGCCGCTGTGGGGGCGTGGCCGCGTGATCACCAACGATCAAGCGCAGGCCCTGAAAAACGAGGTGGCTGAACGTCACACCACCCTGTGCGACGGCATGGAACACGCGGGTCTGGATCAGGAGCGTCGCGCCCTGGTGGCAAGCCCGCTGGACATGGCGTGGGAGTGGCCGTAAGCCCATCAACTGGTGCTCAGCTTCTCATTGCCCGCCGTGAGTTACGCCACTGCCGTGCAGAACGAAATCCCGCGCACCACGGAGCCTGATCGGCACACTGAGGGCGAATCTGCCGCGACCCAGTGACGGTGCCTTTCAGGGCGCGGGCTGAACCTCGACCCATCGGTCATCCCCTGCACAGCGAACCCTCCAAAGAAAAAATCCCCAGTCGAATCAACGATCTGGGGTTCTTGCTGAGGCGGCCTGGGAAGGCCTGGAACAGGCTTACATGTGGTCGATCATCACCTGCCCGAAGCCGGAGCAGGACACCTGCGTCGCGCCATCCATCAAGCGGGCGAAGTCATACGTGACCTTCTTGCTCGCGATCGAGCGCTCCATCGAGGCAATGATGAGGTCAGCCGCCTCCACCCAGCCCATGTGGCGCAGCATCATCTCGGCCGAGAGGATTTCGGAACCCGGGTTCACGTAATCCTTGCCGGCGTACTTGGGGGCCGTGCCATGGGTGGCTTCGAACATGGCCACCGAGTCGCTCAGGTTGGCGCCGGGGGCGATGCCAATGCCACCCACCTGGGCCGCCAGGGCGTCAGAGACGTAGTCACCGTTCAGGTTCAGCGTGGCGATCACCGAATACTCTGCCGGGCGCAGCAAGATCTGCTGCAGGAAGGCGTCGGCGATGGAGTCCTTGATGATGATGTCCTTGCCCGTCTTCGGGTTCTTGAACTTGCACCATGGGCCACCGTCGATCAACTCGGCACCGAATTCACGCTGGGCGAGCGAATAGCTCCAGTCACGGAAGCCACCCTCGGTGAACTTCATGATGTTGCCCTTGTGCACGATGGTCACGCTGGGCTTGTCGTTGTCGACGGCGTACTGGATGGCCTTGCGCACCAGGCGCTCGGTGCCTTCGCGGCTGACAGGCTTGATGCCGATGCCGGAGGTTCCGGGAAAGCGGATTTTCTTGACGCCCATCTCGTTGATGAGGAAATCAATGACCTTCTTGGCCTTGTCGCTCTCCGCCTCGTATTCGATGCCGGCGTAGATGTCCTCGGAGTTCTCGCGGAAGATGACCATGTTGGTCTTTTCCGGCTCCTTCAGCGGGCTGGGCACACCCTTGAAGTACTGGATGGGGCGCAGGCAGACGTAGAGGTCGAGTTCCTGGCGCAGTGCGACGTTCAGGCTGCGGATGCCGCCGCCCACCGGGGTCGTCAGCGGGCCCTTGATGGACACCACATACTCGCGCACGATGTCCAGGGTTTCCTGGGGCAGCCACACGTCAGGGCCGTAGACCTTGGTGCTCTTCTCACCCGCATAGACCTCCATCCAGTGGATCTTGCGCTGGCCGCCGTAGCTCTTGGCCACCGCCGCGTCCACCACCTTCAACATCACCGGGGTGATGTCAAGACCCGTGCCATCACCCTCGATGTAGGGAATGATGGGATGGTCAGGCACATTCAGCGAGTAGTCGGCGTTGACCGTGATCTTCTGGCCGCCCGCGGGGACCTTCACGTGTTGGTACATGGGGACGTGTCTCTTCCGTTGATGAGGTGAAGGAAAGCCGGGGCAGGTAAAGCCCGGGAGGAAAACCAAATTTTATGCGCAGGGTGCTGTCAACCGACTGACCGGGCGCCACGTTGTGACTGCACCGCGAAAGCGGTTTTTCTTTGTTTTGGACGTTCTAACAACTGAAAGGTATTCCGAGATGAACAAGATCCTGGCCGCCCTGATCGCCGCTGCTTTCTCCGCTGGCGCCTTCGCCCAAGCCGCCGCTCCGGCCGCCAAGAAGGAAGAAGCCAAGCCGGCTGCTGCCGCTCCTGCTGCCAAGAAAGAAGAAGCCAAGCCCGCCGCGGCCGCTGCTTCTGCTGCCAAGAAGGATGCCAAGCCTGCTGCTGCTCCTGCCAAGAAAGAAGAGAAGAAGCAGTAAGGTGCTGTCTGCCGGCCTGGTGCCGGCATGGCTACACCCTTGTCGGGCCAGCTCTGGTTGTCCCGAGAAGACATGCAAAACCCGGCTCAGGCCGGGTTTTCTTTTTGGGTGGCCGCTTCTCTTCGGCCAGCCGCCCTGGAGCGTCACAGTTCCTGCGTCAGCCGAAGCAAAGTTCGGCCGCGCGGCGAAACAGGTCGTGCCCCAGTGCCCAGGCTGACGCCATCACCAGGAAGAGCCCGGCCAGGCGAAGCGCATGGTCGCGTATCGGCCTGATGCCCGGCCCGGCCGCCGAGCCCCCCGCACGGCGCAGCAGCCATTGGGCCAGGCCCGGCCCGGCGTGCAGCCCCGGCGTGGACATCACGGCGAACACCGCCATCGCGGTGGCCGCCGTCGCAGGGTTGTCGGCCATCGCCGCCACCAGCAGGGCCGACTGCAGCAGTCCGCAAGGCCAGGCTACCCAGGCTGTGCCGGCCGCTGCCCGGCTCCAGGGTGTCTGCATCACCTGCCACCCGCCACCGCCGCCCCCTGAGACAGCGGCTGAACCCCCAGCGCGGGCCAGTGCGCCGGCGGGCTGCAGCCCCCGGCCCCCGGCGACCACGGGCTGGCGCCCCCAGCTGGCCAGAAACGCCGGCTGACGGCCCGTCAAGAGCAACCACAGGCCATAGGCAAGCGCTGCGGCATGCAGCAAGCCCCACAGCGGTCTGAGCACGGGAGCGCTGCTCGACGCCCAGGCCAGCCACTGAAAACCGCCCGAGGCGATGGCGCCACCCAGCGCGTAGCCGGCGACCCGCCCCAGGTAGAACGGCATGGCCCTGAGCCAGCCTTTGGACGGCATTGCCACCACGGCACAGGCCGGCCCGCACATGGCGGCGCAGTGCACGGCGCCACCCAGGCCCAGCATGGCTGCACTGCCCACCAGGGCCCACTGTGCGGCGGCGTCCATGCGGCGGGCGTCAGATGATCCGGGAGAACTGAGCCCGCGTGCGGTCAGCCTGGATGTAGCGGTCAAAGACCATCGCGATACCGCGCACGAAGTACCAGCCCATCTCGGTCACGAGAATGGCATCGTCGTCGATCACCACGAGGCCGTCGGCCGCGAGCGATTCCAGGCGCTCCAGTTCCGGCGCGAAGTACTCGCGCATGCGGATCAGGTGCGCCAGTTCGATGGATTCGAACTCGACGCGACCCTGGCACATGATGGCCATGATCACCGCACGACGGACCAGGTCGTCACGCGTCGACGACAGGCCGCGCACCGTGGCAAAGCGCCGCTGGCACATCGCATCCTGGTATTCCTCCAGTGTCTTGGCGTTCTGGCTGAAGGTGGACCCGATGCGTCCGATGGCCGACACACCCAGCGCCACGATGTCGCAGTCGGGCAAGGTGCTGTAGCCCTGGAAATTGCGGTGCAGCAGGCCCTTGCGCTTGGCCTGGGCCAGGCTGTCATCGGGCTTGGCAAAGTGGTCCATGCCGACGTAGTCGTAGCCACCGGCCAGGAAGCTGCTGATGGCCCCGCCCAGCATCTGCAGCCGCGTTTCGCCGCTGGGCAACTGGCTGCCGTCAATCCGGCGCTGCGGCTTGAAACGCTGCGGCAGGTGGGCGTAGGAGTACAACGCAATGCGCCCTGGCTGCAGAGCGATCACCCGCTCGATCGTGCGCTCGAACGACGATGCCGTCTGCAGGGGCAGCCCGTAGATCAGGTCCACGTTGGTGGACACAAAACCCAGTGAGCGCGCACTGTCCATGAGCAGCTGCACGCTCTCGAAGGATTGCACGCGGTGCACCGCCTTCTGCACGTCAGGGTCGAAGTCCTGCACGCCAAAACTGATGCGGTTGAAGCCCAGGGCCCGCAGATGCGCCAGCCGAGCCTCGCTGGCCGTGCGAGGGTCGACCTCGATGGACAACTCGGCGTGGGGCAGCAACTTGAACGCGCGGCGGATGTCGGACATCAGCCGTTCGAGCTCAGCGTCGCTCAGGAAGGTGGGCGTCCCACCGCCCAGGTGGAGCTGGACCACGGGTTGACCCGCGCCCAGTTCAGCCAGGTGGAGGTCGATCTCCGTTTCCAGCGCACGCAGGTATTCCGCGGCCTTGTCATGGTGCTTGGTGACCACCTTGTTGCACGCGCAGTAGTAGCACACCGATTCACAGAACGGAATGTGCACGTACAGCGACAGCGGTGACGCACCGATGCGCGCTCCCCAGGCCCGCTCCTGCAGCGCCTGCTGGTACTCCGCCGGGCCAAACGCCTCGACAAAGCGGTCAGCCGTGGGGTAGGAGGTGTATCGGGGCCCAGGCGAGTCAACCCGCCGCAAAAGGCTTTCGGGGACCCGCAAGGGGCTTTCTACAACTGGAGGGCTCATGGCCGTACACTCTGCCTCAGGTGCAGGTGATGGGCTTGATGTGGCTCAAACTGCATGCACGGGTGCCCCGAGTCACGCATTCGTACCGGCCTGGGCAAGATCACAATCTCACCTCAGGATGTTTGACCCATGTCAACCACCATACGTCTCGAACCCCTCAAGGCCGCGTGCTCCACGTGCAATCTGCGTGAGCTGTGCCTGCCGGTGGGAATGTCGTCTGAGCAGCTCGAACGCCTCGACGTGCTGGTGTCGACGCGCCGTTCTGTCGCCCGCGGAGACCCGCTCTTCCGGTCAGGCGATGCCTTCACCAGCCTTTACGCCGTGCGCACCGGCTTCTTCAAGACCAGCGTCGCAGCCGAGGATGGCCGCGAGCAGGTCACCGGCTTCCAGATGGCCGGCGAGTTGCTGGGCCTGGATGGCATCAGCTCTGAGCGCCACAGCTGCGACGCAATTGCCCTCGAAGATTCCACCGTGTGCATCATCCGCTTCCGGGAACTGGAAGCTGTCTCCCGCGAGCTGAGTGACCTGCAGCGTGTCTTCCACAAGATCATGAGTCGCGAGATCGTCCGTGACCATGGCGTGATGCTGCTGCTGGGCAGCATGCGCGCCGAGGAACGCCTGGCGGCGTTCCTGGTCAACCTGATGCAGCGCCTGCACCTTCGAGGCTTCTCTCAAACGGCCGTCATGCTGCGCATGACCCGTGAGGAAATCGGCAGCTACCTCGGCCTGAAGCTCGAAACCGTCAGCCGCACGTTCTCGAAGTTTCAGGACGACGGCCTCCTGGAAGTCAAGCAGCGGGACATCCGCGTGCTCAACCTCGACGGCCTGAAGCGGCTGGCCACCAGCCCGAACTGCTGAGCCCCGCCCACGGCCGGCCGGGTCACCGAACGGGCGGGGCTTCTCCCGTGGCCGAATGGTTACGGCCCTGCAAGGCGGGGCGCTCGGCCAGCTTCTCCGATTCCGCCGTCAGCACCGTGTCGGCTCCCTGGATCGCAATCCAGGCCGTCACGACGCCGGCAACCACGACTACCGCGGGCCCGCTCAATACCAGCCAGACCATGGGCACACGCCACCACGGCATGCGCGGGCCTGTGCTGAACGACGACTGTCGGGGATTTACGGTCTTGCTCATCAAACTCACCTCGGCACGACAAACGTGGAATGTTCTGCAACCGCTGCGCCGGCATGGCCGGGCGTCTGCTGCAGCGTGATCTCAAACTCGATCGGGTAGGCCCCGGGTTTCATGGCGGCGGCCGTCTCATACGGGATCTGCACGGCCACCGGCACCCAGCCTGCTTCCGCCGGCGCCAGCTCGACGTCGTGGCGGCCCACCAGGCTCGCACCCTGGAGCCCGGACACCCGGATCTGGTAGCGCTGCGTCTGCTCGGTGGCGTTCATCACCTGCAAACGATAGACGTTCTCCAGCTTGCCACCATCGACGATGCGCGCCAGCGCGCCGCGGTCCCGAACCACGTCGACCCTGAACGGGGTCCGGTTGGCCAGGCTCACGCCCAGTGCCAGGACGATCAGCACCAGGATGGCTGAGTACACCAGCACCCGTGGCCGCAGCACCCTGGCCCACATCTGCTGCGCGCCCCACCCCTGGGTCAACGCATTCTGGGTGACATAACGGACCAGGCCACGCTCGTAACCCATCTTGTCCATCACACCATTGCACACGTCGATGCAGGCCGCGCAACCGATGCACTCGTACTGCAGACCCTTGCGGATGTCGATGCCCGTCGGACAGACCTGGACACAGAGGTTGCAATCGATGCAACTGCCCAGGCCCAGCGCCGCGACGTCGGCCTTCTTCCCCCGCGAACCGCGTGGCTCGCCCCGCGCGCTGTCGTAGCTGATGATCAGGGTGTCCTTGTCAAACATCGCACTCTGGAAGCGCGCGTAAGGGCACATGTACTTGCAGACTTGCTCGCGCAGGAAACCGGCATTGCCGTAGGTAGCGAAGCCGTAGAACAAGATCCAGAAGGTTTCCCAGGGGCCCAGGCCCAGGTTCAGCACGGAGCTGCCCAGGGTGCGGATGGGCGTGAAGTAACCCACCAGCGTGAAGCCTGTCCACAGCGCGATGGCGCCCCAGGCCGCATGTTTACCCAGCTTGCGCACCAGCTTGTCGAGCGTCCAGGGCCCTTCATCGGCCTTGATGCGCTTCTGATGGTTCCCTTCGAACAGCCGTTCAAACCAAACAAAGATCTCGGTGTAGACCGTCTGCGGGCAGGCATAACCACACCACAGGCGGCCCGCCACGGCCGTGAAGAGGAACAGCGCATAGGCGCTGATGATCAGCAAGGCCGTCAGGTAGATGAAGTCCTGCGGGTACAGTACCAGGCCGAAGATGTAGAAGCGGCGCGAGGCCAGCTCAAACAACACGGCCTGTCGGTCACCCCAGGTGAGCCACGGCAGGCCGTAATAAACCAGTTGCGTCAGAAACACCAGGGCCCAACGCCACTTGACGAACCAGCCGCTGACGGCTCGGGCGTGGATGGTCTTGCTCGCCTTGTACAGCGAGACCATCTCGTCGCTGCCAACATCTGCCTGGGTACTCATGGCTCAATGGCCTCTCATCGAGTGGCGGCAGAAGACACTGCCGCCACATTCGGCACACCTGTCACACCGGGACGCTCACTGGATGGCGGCCACCTTGTCGGCGGGCTTGCCAGCCGAGCGGCTGAGCACATAGGCCGTCAACACCTGAACCTGCTGGGCCGTCAGCAGGCGGCCTTGCGGCGGCATGACGTTGGTCTTGCCTTCGTTGATGATCTTCACGATGGCGGCCTCACCGAAGCCATGCAGCCAGACCTTGTCGGTCAGGTTGGGGGCACCGAGCGCCTGATTGCCCTTGCCGTCGGCGCCATGGCAGGCGGCACAGGCACCAAACTTGGCCTTGCCGAGGTTGGCTGCCACAGAGTCATGGGCACTGCCCGACAAGCTCATCACGTAATGTGCAACGTGACGGACTTCGTCGGCACCACCCAAGGCTGCACCCATCGGCGGCATCACCACCTGACGGCCTTCCATGATCACCTTGCCGATGTACTCATGGCCGCTACCGCCCAGCCAGTCGGCGTCGGTCAGGTCGGGAAAGCCTTTGCTGCCCCGGGCGTCAGAGCCATGGCAGGCGGCGCAGTTGTTGAGGAACAGGCGTTCACCGATCCCCATGGCCACCGGGTCAGCCGCAAGGTCTGCCGGGCTCTTGCCGTCAAAGCGCGCGTAGACGGCCTTCATGCTGGCCAGATGTTTGTCGGTCTCGGTGGTCAGTTGCCCACTGCTGCTCCAGTTGAGTGAGCCCTGACGGCTTCCCAGACCGGGGTAGAAGAACAGGTACAGGGCCGCAAAGACGACGGTGATGACAAACAACCACATCCACCAGCGGGGCAACGGGTTGTTCATCTCCTTCAGATCTTCGTCCCACACGTGTCCGGTGGAGTTGTCGCTGGCCATGGGCTTGCGCTTGCTGGCCACGATCAGCACCACCAGGCAGAAGATCAGGCTTCCAACCGTCAGGCCAGCCACATACAGCGACCAGCCGCTTGAAACAAAGTCACTCATGGGTGTGCTCCCGTCGTGGGTTCTTCAATGTGTTCGCCCTGGAAGGGCAGCCCTGCGGCGGCGTCGAACGAGGACTGGCGTGAACGTTGCCAGGCCCACACGACGATGCCCAGGAACAGCAGCAGGCTGATCGCGGTGATCACGCTGCGCAGGATGTTGATGTCCATTGGCTGGTTCCCCCGGTTGCGCAGTCACTTGTTGCCTGCGGTGCCCAGCACCTGCAGGTAAGCCACCAGCGCATCCAGCTCCGTCTTGCCCTTGACCTCTTCGGCGGCGTTCTTCAGTTCATCGGCGCTGTAGGGCACGCCAACCCGCGTCAGGGCTGTCATGCTGGCCGTCACTTTCGAGCCGTCCAGCACAGCACCTTCGAGCCACGGGTAATTGGGCATGTTCGACTCAGGCACCAGCGAACGCGGCGAGATCAGGTGCAGGCGGTGCCAATCGTCGCTGTACTTGCCACCCACCCGGTGCAGGTCAGGACCCGTGCGTTTGCTGCCCCACTGGAAGGGGTGGTCATAGACAAACTCGCCCGCCTTCGAGAAGTTGCCATACCGCAGCACCTCCGCACGGAAGGGACGCACCATCTGCGAGTGGCAGTTGTAGCAGCCCTCACGAAGGTAGACATCACGGCCGGCCACCTGCAGCGCGGTGTAGGGCTTGAGGCCCTCCACCGGCTGGGTGGTGCTGCGCTGGAAGAACAGCGGGACGATCTCGACCAGGCCACCGACCGCCACCGCCAGGACGATCAGCACGATCATCAGGAAGTTGCTGGTCTCGATGCGCTCGTGGCCACTGGGTTTGGTAGTGGGATTGCCCATTTTCTTGACTCCTTGATGCCTCTGTCAGCCTCAGGCGTGTGCCGCGGCGGGCTGCGGGATCACCACCGCCTGCGCCTTGCCCACGGACACGGTTTTCAGGACGTTCCAGCCCATGATCAGCATGCCCAGCAGATAGAGCGCACCGCCCAGGACACGGATCACGTAGAACGGGTAGGTGGCCTTGACGCTTTCGACGAAGGTGTAGACCAGCGTGCCATCAGGGTTGACCGCGCGCCACATCAGGCCCTGCATCACACCGGCGATCCACATCGCCGCGATGTAGAGCACGATGCCGATGGTGGCGATCCAGAAGTGAAGCTCAACCGCCTTCATGCTGTACATGTTCTTGCGGCCGAACAGTCGTGGGATCAGGTGATAGAGGCTACCCATCGAAATCAGGCCCACCCAACCCAACGCACCGCTGTGAACGTGGCCCACCGTCCAGTCGGTGTAATGCGACAAGGCATTCACCGTCTTGATGGACATCATCGGGCCCTCGAACGTGCTCATGCCGTAGAACGACAGCGACACGATCAGGAACTTCAGCACGGGGTCGTCACGCAGCTTGTGCCAGGCACCCGACAGCGTCATGATGCCGTTGATCATGCCGCCCCAGCTGGGCGCCAGCAGCACCAGCGAGAAGATCATGCCGATCGACTGCGCCCAATCGGGCAGCGCGGTGTAGTGCAGGTGGTGGGGGCCGGCCCACATGTAGGTGAAGATCAGCGCCCAGAAGTGGACGATCGACAGGCGATACGAATAGACCGGGCGCTCGGCCTGCTTGGGAATGTAGTAATACATCATGCCCAGGAAGCCAGCCGTCAGGAAGAAGCCCACCGCGTTGTGGCCGTACCACCACTGGATCATCGCGTCCTGCACGCCGGCATAGGCCGAGTAGCTCTTGGTGAGGCTCACGGGAACAGCGGCGCTGTTGACAATGTGCAGCAGGGCCACGGCGATGATGAAGGCGCCGAAGAACCAGTTGGCCACATAGATGTGCTTGACCTTGCGGGTGCCCACCGTGCCGAAGAACACGACGGCGAAGGCCACCCAGACAACGGCGATCAGCAGGTCGATCGGCCACTCCAGCTCGGCATATTCCTTGCCCTGGGTGATGCCCAGCGGCAGCGTGATGACGGCCAGCACGATGACCAGGTTCCACCCCAGGAAGGTGAACATCGCCAGGCCTGGCATGAACAGGCGTGTCTGGCAGGTGCGCTGCACCACGTGGTAGGCGGTGGCAAACAGCACACAGCCACCAAAGGCGAAGATCACCGCATTGGTGTGGAGCGGGCGCAGCCGTCCATAGCTGAGGAATGGCAGGTTGGGCAGCAGTTCCGGCCAGGCCAGCTGCGCCGCGATGATCACACCCACCAACATGCCCACGATGCCGTAGATCACGGCCGCCAGGGCGAAACCCCTGACCACCGTATCTGCATACACAGGGCCTCTTGTCTCCAAGTTCTGGCTCATCGCCGACCTCCTATAGTGCGCCTAAATGTGACTGCATGATTCTGGTGAGATGAAGACATCGCAGGGTTGACCTTTGTCAAGCGATCGCCGGGTTTGCCCTCCGTGTAGGGCTCAACCAATCCAGTGAAGACAACACACTAACGCTTCATGTCACTGCACCGGCCCATCGCTCTGAAGAGGCCGCTCACCTTCACGCTCCATGTCGTCGAACTGCCCGGCGTTGACCGCCCAGCCGAAGACGGCCACGATGCCCAGCAGCAGCACCGCCGACAGCGGAATCAGCAGATAGAGGATGTCCATGACCGTCCTTACGATAAAAACCGACAACCAACCACCCGTCGGCACCGCAGTGCAGGCCGAAGTGAATGCTCTTTTCAACAGTTAGCGTCCGGCGCGCTGCGCGTTCAGGACCACCGCCACCGAACTGGCTGCCATGCCCAGCCCAGCCGCCCAGGGAGGCAACCAGCCCATCAAGGCCGCGGGTATGCAGACTGCGTTGTACGCAGCTGACCATGCCAGGTTCTGACGAACGATCGCCATCGTCCTGCGGGCGCTGTCGACCAGGTCAACCACGCCCGCGGGCTCACCCCGCAGCAGCACCACATCGGCATGCTGCTGGGCCAGCGCAGCGCCCTCGCCCATGGCAATGGCCAGGTCAGCGGCACCCAGCACTGCGCTGTCGTTGAGGCCATCACCCAGCATGCCGCACACAGCTCCCTGAGCCTGCACCTGCCGCAACTGCTCGAGCTTGCTCTCTGGGGTGGCCGATGTCGGCGGTATCACCGGACAGCAGGGTGAGCTCTATGCCGCGGGCCTTCAGGCCCCGGACCGCCGCGGGCGCATCGGCACGCAGCGTCTCGGCGAAGGAAAAACTCATCAACGCCTGGCCGTCGCAGGAAAGACTGAGCCGAGCGGGGGCCAGCGCACCTTCAGCGTCAACCGCACCGGGCGCAGCCCAAACGGCCGAACCCATGCGCCATGTGCGGCCATCAGCATCCACGGCCTGCAAGCCGCGCCCGGGCACTTCCTGCACCTGGGAAAGCGCCAGGCCTTCGCCCACGACAAGCCCCGGCATGTCGGCCAGCCGCGACGGCAGCTGCTCGCGCAAGG
>JAJTDE010000077.1 GCA_021298085.1 Rubrivivax sp. | reverse complement strand
GTTGGGGCGCCGCGGCGTTTCAGCCCCAGACTTCCTGAGCCGTCTCCACCACCAGCGCCAGCTTGCGGCGCTGGTCTTCGACGGCGATGTTGTTGCCGTGCACCGTGCTGGAAAAGCCGCACTGCGGGCTCAGGCAGAGCTGGTCCAGCGGGGCGTACTGGGCCGCTTCGTCGATGCGGCGCTTGAGGCTGTCCTTGGTCTCGAGCTCACCAAATTTGGTGGTCACCAGGCCCAGCACCACGACCTTGCCCTTGCCCAGGTAGCGCAAGGGGCGGAAATCGCCTGAGCGGTCGTCGTCGTATTCGAGGAAAAACGCGTCCAGGTTCATCTCGGACAGCAGCGCCTCGGCCACCGGCTCGTAGTTGCCAGCAGCCGCATGGGTGCTCTTGAAGTTGCCTCTGCACAGGTGCATGGCCAGCGTCATGCCTTCCGGCTTGTGCGCCACCACCTTGTTGATGAAGCCGGCGTAGCGGTGCGGCAGTTCGTTGGGGTCGTCGCCACGCTGGCGGGCGGCCTCGCGCATGCGCTCGTCGCAGAGGTAGGCCATGTTGGTGTCGTCCATCTGCACGTAGCGGCAGCCCGCGTCGTACAGCGACTGCAGTTCCTCCCCGTAGGCCTTGGCCACGTCGTCGTAGAACGTCGGGTCCAGCTCGGGGTAGGCCTCGCGGCTGATGCCGGCGCGGCCGCCGCGGAAGTGCAGCATCGTCGGGCTGGGGATCGTGACCTTGGGCGTCATGCCGGCAGCCACCTGGGACTTCAGGTAGTCAAAGTCAGCCCGTTGGATGTGCCGCGTGTGGCGCACCTTGTCGATCACGCGGATGACCGGCGGCGCCAGTTCTTCCGTACCATCGGCTTTCCTGACGGTGACCGGAATGTCGGTCTTCACACCGCCCAGCTGTTCCAGGAAATCGATGTGGAAATAGGTGCGCCGGAACTCGCCGTCGGTGATGGACGACAAGCCAACGTCCTCCTGGAAGCGGACGATCTCGGTGATGGCGCGGTCTTCCACGGCGCGCAGCTGTTCGGCCGTGATGCTCTTGCGGTTGAAGAACTGGTCGCGCGCCTCCAGCAGGTAGGCAGGGCGCAGGAAGCTGCCGACATGGTCGGCACGGAAAGGTGGCGTGGGACGGGCCGTCATGCGGGTTCCTCGGCAGGCAGAGGGTAGAGTTGCCGGACACAGACGCCCGGCGTTTCAGCATACCGGCTCGAGCCATGCCGCGTATGCATAGCTTGTGTAGCGGCATCGGCAGCCCTGGTGGGCTGTTCATGCCAGCGGGCCACCGGCCCGCCCGGTAGCGTTGACAGGCCCTCACAGGAGAACCGATGACCGCAACATGGCGCGCGCAGCTGGCCACCGCCGATGCCGCCGTGCGCTGTGACCTGGCACTGGCGCGGCGACAACCCCGCTTTGCCGCCGCACTGCTGCTGTTCCTGCTGATGCCGGCGCTCTATGCGCTGATCTACCTCTCCAGTGCCTGGGACCCCGGCGCCTTTACCCGCAACCTCACCGTCATCGTCGTCAACCAGGACGAGGGGGTCGAGGTGGGCGATGCGCAGCCGCGCCAGCGGCTCAACATGGGGCGCAGCGTCACCGAGGCCTTGCTGGCCGATGGCCGCTTCACCTACCGCCGTGGCCTCAACCCTGCCGACGCGATCCAGCAGGTCAACCAGGGTGTGGCGGCGCTGGCCATCATCGTGCCGGCGGACTTCTCCCGCCAGGCCCTGGAGGCCCGTGAGGTTGGCCAGGCGCGCTTCGCCGTGCACGCGAATGAAGGCAACCACTCCGGCGGCACGCTGATGGCCCACCGCATGGCGGCGGAGCTGAACGAACGGCTCAACCAGCGCCTGAACGAACACCGCTTCGAGGCTCTGCTGCGCGCCAGCGGTGGCTCACGCAACGGTCTGCAGCAGCTGCGCGATGCTGTGGCCCAGCTGGACGCGGCCAGCCGGCAGCTCGGCCAGGGCACACGCCGCGCGAAGGAGGCCGCGGGCCAGCTGGCCGACGGCCTGCAGCAAGGCGAAGAAGGCGCGCAGCAACTGGAATCCGGCCAACGCAGCTTCGAAGCCGCCAGCCTGCAGCTCAGCGAAGGCGTGTCGCGCACGCAGGACGCCTTGCGCACGCTGCGTCAGCGGCTGCCATCGGCTGCCGACATGGCGCAGCTGGACAGTGCGGCCCTGCAACTGCAGCAGGGCCACAGCCGCTGGCAAGACGGCCTGCTGCGCTGGCAAGATGGGCTGACGCAGTGGCGAGGCGGGCACCAGACCCTGGTCACCGAGGTCCGAGAGATCCCCTTTGTCGGCGAAGCCATCGCGAGCCGGGCCGAACTGCTGGGCCAGGGCGCAGAGCAGCTTCAAGAGGGCGCCCAGCAGCTCCAGCAGGGCAGCCGTGACCTGCAGGCCGGCGCAGCGCAGCTGGGCGGCGCCATCAGTGGTCTGGGCAGCGGGCTCGCCAGCTTTTCCAGCGCACTGGGCCAGCTGGACGCGGCGCAACCCACCGAGTCCCAGCTGGAGCAGTACCAGGCTGCTGCGCGGCGCCTGACCACCGGCACCACCCGGATGCACCAGGGTCAGGCCGACGCAGCGCGCGGGGCCCAGGCGCTGCGCCAGGGGCTGCAGTCACTGGACGATGGCCAGCAGCAACTGGCTGACGCCATCCAAGCGCTTCGCAACAGCCTGCCGGCCACCCCCGCCGAGCCCGACGGCACCGCGGCCGGCTGGAGCGAATCGATCAAGCCCGCGCTGCAGTTCAGCGCGCCGGTGCCCAACCAGGGCACGGCACTGGCGCCCCACATCGCCCCGCTGTCACTCTGGCTGGGTGCCACGCTGTGCGCGGTGCTGCTGCCCTACCACCTGCTGCCCGCCTCGCTGGCGGGCAAGCCGCGGCTGGGCGTGGTGCTCGGCAAGCTGGCCCTGCCCAGCCTGGTGGTCAGCGTCCAGGCCCTGCTGCTGGCCTGGCTGATGGTGTCGGGGCTCAAGGTGTACGTGGCCCACCCCTGGCACTTCGGACTGTCGCTGCTGCTCACGGGCATGGTCTTTGTGGCGCTGCTGCTGATGCTGGTGCGCCTGTTTGGCAGCGCCGGCCGGCTGGTGGCCGTCATGCTGCTGGCGCTGCAGATGGCCGCGGCCGGCACCATGGTGCCGGTAGAGCTGACCAGCCCCTTCTTCCAGGCCCTGCACCCCTGGCTGCCCTTGAGCTGGTCGATCAAGGCCATGCGCATCGCCATGTTCGACGCCTATGAAGGCGCCTGGCTGCACTCCACGCTGGTGCTGCTGGGCGGCTGGGCCACCATGGTGCTGGCCTCGACGCTGCTGGGGCGCTGGCGAACGGTGGCCGATGACCAGTACCGGCCGCTGATGGAGTGAGGCGGGGCTGCGCGCCCCGCGCCCTCAGGCAAAGCCCAGCAGGCGCTTGGCGTTCTCCTTCAGGATCAAGGGCTTGACCTTGTCCTTGAAGCCGGCCTCGTCAAAGTCCTTCATCCAGCGCTCGGGGGTGATCAACGGGTAGTCGCTGCCAAACAGCATGCGATCTTTCAGCAGCGTGTTGGCGTACTGCACCAGCTGTGGCGGGAAGTACTTGGGGCTCCAGCCGGAGAGGTCGATCCACACATTGGGCTTGTGCAGGGCCAGGCTCAGGGCTTCGTCCTGCCAGGGCCAGCTGGGGTGGGCGATGACGATCTGGATGTCGGGGAAGTCGATGGCCACGTCTTCCAGCAGCATGGGGTTGCTGTTCTGCAGCCGCAGGCCGCCACCACAGCGCATGCCGCTGCCGATGCCGCTGTGGCCACTGTGGAAGATGGCGGGCAGCTTGTGCTCGGCAATCACCTCGTACAGCGGCCAGGCCATGCGGTCGTAGGGCAGGAAGCCCTGCACGGTGGGGTGGAACTTGAAGCCCTTGACGCCGTGCTCGGCGATCAGGCGGCGCGCCTCACGCGCGCCCATCTTGCCTTTGTGCGGGTCGATGCTGGCGAAGGCGATCATCATGTCGCTGTTCTTCTGGGCAGCTTCGCAGATCTCCTCGTTCGGGATACGGCGGCGCCCCAGCTGCGCTTCACTGTCGACGGTGAACATCACCAGGCCGATCTTGCGCTCGCGGTAGTAGGCCACCGTCTCGTCGATGGTTGGCCGGTGGTTGCTGCCGAAATACTTGTCGGCGGCGCGGTCGTACTCTTCGCCGTAGTTGTCAAACGGGTTCCAGCAGGAGACTTCCGCGTGGGTGTGGATGTCGATGGCGATCAGGTCTTCGTGCTGCATGGGTAAGGCTCCGGCGCGTCGTCGGAGCGGCGTGGCCACTCACCCCGACGGACTGCAATTGATTCTGAGCGACAAACAAAGTCGCCACCATTCTGAAACGCTATGACTGCCATACATGCCGGGTTTCTACCGATCAGATAGTTTTGGTCCTGAACTATCTTGCGGGCCTTGCACTTGGTGCTCCACACGCTTCCTTCGCCCGGCCCAGCCCGCGCCATCTGAACCATGCAGCCCACCTTCACCCCTGCCACCGGCGTGCTGGCCCAGCAGTCGCTGCTGGACATCAGCCGCCACGAGACATTGCTGCACATCCGGCTGAACCGCCCCGCCAAGCGCAACGCGCTGAGCGACACGCTGATCCAGCAGCTGCACACCGTCTTCATCCAGCTGCCGGACGACATCCGCGCCGCGGTGATCAGTGGCGAAGGCAGCCACTTCTGTGCCGGGCTCGACTTGTCCGAACTGGTCGAGCGCGACATCCACAGCGGCGTGCTCCATTCGCGCATGTGGCACGCCGCCTTTGACGCCATCCAGTTCGGCCGCGTGCCGGTGGTGGCTGCCCTGCACGGCGCGGTGGTGGGTGGTGGTCTGGAGCTGGCCTCGGCCTGCCACATCCGGGTGGCCGACGCGACCACGTACTACGGCCTGCCGGAAGGCCAGCGCGGCATCTTTGTCGGCGGTGGCGGCTCGGCCCGCATACCGCGCCTGATGGGCGTGGCCCGCATGACTGACCTGATGATGACCGGGCGTGTCTACGACGCGCAGGAAGGCCTGGCCGTCGGCCTGTCGCAGTATGTGGTCGACGCCGGGCAGGCGCTGGACAAGGCCGTGGCCCTGGCCGGGCGCATCGCCCAGAACGCACCCATGTCCAACTTCGCCGTCATGCATGCGCTGCCCCGCATTGCCGATCAATCCCAGAGCGAAGGCCTGTTCACCGAATCGCTGATGGCCGCAGTGGCCGAGAGCACCCCGGAAGCCCAATCCCGCCTGCGCGCCTTCCTGGAAGGGCGGGCCGGCAAAGTGGTGAAGGCGGGCTGAGCATGGGCACGTCGGCAACAGCCTCTTTGCACCCCACTGCGCCGCCCACGGCCAGTGCGCCCGTCGCCCGTTACCGCGACGCCAAGGTGGGCGGCTGCACCGCGGCGGTGGTCAGCACCCTGGCCGACGGCAGTGTTCACCTGCGCTCGACCGAGGCGCTGGCCGACTTTCCCGACCGCCTGACCGACCGCCTCGCCCATTGGGCCGCGCAGGCGCCCGATCGGCTGTTTGTAGCCCGTCGTGCCGCGCCCGCAGCGCCCGGCGCGCCACGTGGCGATTGGCAAGGCATCACCTATGCCCAGATGCTGGAGCGCGTGCGCTGCGTGGGCCAGCACCTGCTGGACCTGAAACTCTCGGCGGACCACCCGCTGGCCATCCTGTCAGGCAATGACCTGGAACACCTCACGCTGGCACTCGCGGCGATGTGGGTGGGCGTGCCGCATGTGCCGGTGTCCACCGCGTATTCGCTGGTCTCGCAAGACTTCGGCAAGCTGCGCCACATCCTGGCCACCACCACGCCGGGCCTGGTCTTTGCCAGTGACCTGGCCTATGCCAAGGCCATCGAGGCCACTGTGCCGGCCGACGTCCCGGTGGTGCTGACCGACGGCGCCCTGCCCCAGCGCGAGAGCCTGGCCTTCAGCAGCCTGCTGCAGGGCAGCCCGGGCCCGGCGGTGGACGCCGCCCACGCGGCCACCGGCCCCGACACCATCGTCAAGTTCCTGTTCACCAGTGGCTCGACCAAGGCGCCCAAGGGCGTCATCACCACGCACCGGATGGTCTGCGCCAACCAGCAGATGATCAGGCAGTGCCTGGGCTTCTTTGCCGATGAACCGCCCGTGCTGGTGGACTGGCTGCCCTGGAACCACGTCTTTGGCGGCAGCCACAACACCGGCATCACGCTGTACAACGGCGGCACGCTGTACATCGACGACGGCAAGCCCACCCCCGCCGGCATGGCCGAGACCCTGCGCAACCTGCGCGAGATCTCGCCCACCGTCTACTTCAACGTGCCCAAGGGCCTGGAGGAGATCGCCCGTGCAATGGACACCGACACCCAGCTGCGCGACACGCTGTTCAAGCGCTGCAAGGCGATGATGTTTGCCGGTGCCGCCCTCAGCCAGGCCGTCTGGGACAGGCTGGACGCCCACGCTGAAGCCGCCGTGGGCGAGCGTGTGCGCATCATCACCGGCCTGGGCATGACGGAAACCGCGCCCAGCTGCACCTTTGCCGTGGGCACCGACGTGGCCTCAGGCCACATCGGCCTGCCGGTCCCGGGTGTCGAGGTCAAGCTGGTGCCAGTGGATGGCAAGACGGAAATCCGCTTCCGCGGCCCCCACGTGATGCCCGGCTACTGGCGCTCGCCCGAGCAGACCGCTGCCGCCTTTGACGAAGACGGCTTCTACCGCACCGGTGACGCCGTGCGCTGGATAGACCCGGCCAACCCGCAGCGCGGCCTGCTGTTCGACGGCCGCACCGCCGAAGACTTCAAGCTCTCCACCGGCACGTTTGTCAGCGTCGGCCCGCTGCGCGCCCGCATCGTTGCGGCCGGCGACCCCTGCATCCAAGACGCCGTCATCACCGGCCTGAACCGGGACGAGGTAGGCGCACTCGTCATCCCGCGGCCCGATGAGTGCCGCCGGCTGGCCGGCCTGCCCGCCCACACACCGCTGCCCGAGACGCTGCACCACCCAGCCGTGCGCGCCTTCTTCCAGCAGGTGGCCAACCGCCTGTGGCGCGAGGCCACGGGCAGCGCCACAGGCGTGGCGCGGATGCACGTGCTGGCCGAACCACCGCAGATCGACCACGGCGAAGTCACCGACAAGGGCTCGATCAACCAGCGCGCCGTGCTGGCCCACCGTGCGTCACTGGTGGAAGCCCTGTATGCAGGCCCGGGCGCCGACCCGTTTGTCATCCTGCCCGACACCACTGCCGCGCGCTGACGGCGCGGCGCACCCTCAGGAGCTTCAACGATGGACATCCACGGACACTCGGCACTGGTCACCGGCGGCGGCTCAGGCCTGGGCGAAGCCGTCGCGCGGGCGCTGGCCGCCCGCGGCGCGAAGGTGATGGTGCTGGACATGAACGGCAGCGGCGCCGCCCGCGTGGCCGCCGAAATCGGTGGCCTGCACGCGGTGGCCGATGTCTGCGACACCGCGGCCGTCAACGCCGCGCTGGACGCCGCCAGCGCCGCGCATGGCGTGCCCCGCATCATCATGAACATCGCCGGCATCGGCACGGCCAAGCGCATCGTCGGCAAGGATGGCTCGCCGGCTCCGCTGGAAGACTTCGAACGTGTCGTGCGTGTCAACCTCATCGGCACCTATAACGTGGCGCGCCTGGCGGCTGCACGCATCGTGGCCCTCGACGGCCTGAAGGACGGCGAACGGGGCGTGATCGTCAACACCGCCTCGGTGGCGGCCTTCGACGGGCAGGTGGGCCAGGAAGCCTACTCGGCCAGCAAGGGCGGCATCGTCGGCCTGACGCTGCCGCTGGCGCGCGACTTGGCGCAGTGGGGCGTGCGCGTGTGCACCATTGCGCCGGGGCTGTTCCGCACGCCGCTGCTGGCGCAGCTGCCCGAGGAGATCCAGCAATCGCTGGCGTCCTCCATTCCCTTTCCCAAACGGCTGGGCGACCCGAGCGAATTTGCCGAGTTGGCCTGCCACATCGTCAGCAACGGTCACCTCAACGGTGAGGTGATCCGGCTGGATGGCGCGCTGCGCATGGCACCGCGCTGACAAACGCCGTCTTACCCCCAACGTTCCACCGCAGGAGTACCGCATGAGCATTTCCCGCCGACACGTCGTGACCACGCTGGGGGCCACCCTCGCGCTGGGCACCCTTGGCCGCCGGGCCCTGGCCCAGCCGATCGACCAGGTCAAGATCTTCTACGGCTTCCCGGCTGGCAGCGCCGGTGACGTGGCCTGCCGCCGCGTGGCCGAACGCATGGCCAACACGGCCTACACGCGCAATGCCGCGGTGGTCGAGAACCGCCCCGGCGCGGGTGGACGCCTGGCCCTGGAGGCGCTCAAGGCCGCCGCCCCTGACGGCACCACGCTGGCCATGTCGCCCTTCTCGGCGCTGGCCATCTACCCGCACGTCTACAAGAAGCTCAACTACGACCCGGCCAAGGACTTCATCCCCGTCTCGATGTCGGCCATCATGCACCACGGCTTTGCCGTCGGTCCGCAGGTGCCCGCCAGCGTGAAGACGCTGCGCGAGTTCCTGGCCTGGGCCAAGGCCAACCCGACGATGGCCAACTACGGCTCACCGGGCGCCGGTTCCACGCCGCACTTCCTGGGCGCGCTGCTGGGCCTCAACGCCGGTGTGGACATGAAGCACATCCCCTACCGCGGCTCCGTGCCCGGCGTGACCGACGTCATCGGCGGCCAGCTGGCGGCGATGTGCACCCCCAGCGGCGACTTCCTGCAGAACCACCGCGCCGGCAAGCTGCGCCTGCTGGCCACCAGCGGCCCGCAGCGCTCGCCGTTCTCACCCGACGTGCCGACCTTCGCCGAGCAGGGCTTCCCCGAACTGACGGTCGAGGAGTGGTTCGGCTTCTACGCCCCGGCCCGCACACCGGCCGCTCTGGTGGCCGCGGCCAACGCCGCCATCACCGCTGCGCTGCGCGAGCCAGCAATGGCCGAGGCACTGGGCCAGATCGGCCTGATCGCCCGTGGCTCGACCTCCGAGCAGCAGGCCGCCAGCCAGGCCGCCGAGACCGAGCGCTGGGGCCCGCTGGTCAAGCGCATCGGCTTCACCGCCGACAGCTGATCGCCGCACGCAGGAGCCGCCATGTGGACGTATCGGGCACCTGTTGCCGACATGCGGTTCCTCATCGAGGGCGTGCTGGACGCGCCCGCGGCCTGGGCAGCAACCCCAGCCTTCGACGGCCTGGACGCTGACACCGCCCAGCAGGTGCTGGAACAGGCCGCCCGCTTTGCCGAGGACGTGCTGGCGCCGACCAACGCCGGTGGTGATGTGGCCGGCTGCCGCTGGAGCCCGGAGGGCGTGAGCACGCCGCCGGGCTTTGCGGCGGCCTACCGTAGCTTCGTCGACGGCGGCTGGCCCGCGCTGGCCTGCGCGCCAGAGGCCGGCGGCCAGGGCCTGCCACAGCTGCTGAACGCCGCGCTGTATGAGATGCTGACCGCGGCCAACCACGCCTGGACGATGTACCCGGGCCTGCTGCACGGCGCCTACGAGGTGCTGCTGCACCATGCCGTGCCGGCGCTCCGCGAGCGGTACCTGGAGAAGGTCGCCACCGGCCAATGGCTGGCGACCATGAACCTGACCGAGCCCCAGGCCGGCAGCGACCTCGGGCTGGTACGCACCCGTGCCGAACTGGCGGAGGGCAGCGTCGCAGCCAACGGCGCGCCGGTGTGCATCACCGGCCAGAAGATCTTCATCTCGGGCGGTGACCACGACCTCACCGACAACATCGTGCACCTGGTGCTGTGCCGGCTGCCCGATGCACCGCCGGGCACCAAGGGCCTGTCGCTGGCCATCGCCCCGAAATGGTTGCCTGACGGAACGCGCAACGGCATCCGCTGCGACGGTATCGAGAAGAAGATGGGCATCAAGGGCAGCGCCACCTGCCAGATGCGCTTCGAACAGGCGCAGGGCTGGCTGGTTGGCGAGCCGAATCGCGGCCTGGCCGCCATGTTCCGCATGATGAACTCGGCCCGGCTGCACGTGGGCATGCAGGGCGTCGGCCACCTCGAGGCGGCCACACAGAACGCCTGGCGCTATGCCGAAGACCGCCTGCAGATGCGCGCCGCAGCACGCCCCGAGGGTGCACCACGCGCGGCGGCCGACCCCATCGCCTGGCACCCGGCCATGCGCCGCGTGCTCTACACGCTGCAGGCACGCACAGACGCCTGCCGTCTGCTGGCCTACCAGACTGCGCTGTGGCTGGACGACGCCGAGCAGCACCCGGACACCGCACACCGCCAGGCCGCCGCCGATGCCGTGGCCCTGCTGACACCGGTGGCCAAGGCACTGTTCACCGAACTCGGCCACCGCAGCGCCGACGAGGCGCTGCAGGTCTGGGGCGGCTACGGCTTCGTGCACGACTACGGCATCGAGCAGACGGTGCGCGACAGCCGCATTGCGCTGATCTACGAAGGCACCAACGAGATCCAGGCCATCGACCTGATGGTGCGCAAGACCCTGGACGACGGCGGACAGCGCGCCACGGCCTTGCGCCACCGCCTGGCCAGCACACTTCCTGCCCCAGGCTTGCACGCTCTGTCAGACGCCGCACACCATCAACTGAACCGTTGGTCTGAAGTCGAGCAGGCCGTGGTGGAAGGGTCGGCTCACGACGCGGAGTGGCCGCTGCGCGCCGCCGACGACTTCCTGATGGGTGTGGGGCACGCGCTGATGGCCTGGGCCTGGGCACGCATCGACTGGGCGCTGACGGCTGGCTCCCACCACCCGCACCGCCACCACCATCACCCAGCCCTGCCGGCTGGCGCACGCCCAGCCCAGGCCTGGCAGGCCACCGCGCGGTTTGGGGTGCAATGGCTGCTGCCCCAGGCCGACGTGCACTGGCAGCGCGCCTCGGCGCTGGCACTGGCACTGCCGGCGGCGACACTGGCTGCCGTTGGCTGAGCAACGCCACTGCTGAACCACCCCGACCGAGCCGCCATGAATGCCCCCGCCCGCACTGACCACCTGCAACCCGCCGACGAGCCGCGCCGCCTCAGCGTAGGCGCCTTGCGTGGCATCGTGGGTTTTCATGTCGCGCGCGCGGCCGTCACCACCTACACCGCCTTCGAGCGCTGCATTGGCCAACCCTTCGGCTTGCGCAAGGCGGAGTTTTCACTGCTGGTGATCCTGCTGGCGAACGACAAGGTCTCACCCAAGCCGCTGGCCAGGCTGCTTTCGGTCACCGCACCGCAGCTCACCCAGCTGCTGGACCGCCTTCAGGCGCGTGGCCTGCTGACGCGGGAACCCAACCCGCAGGACGGCCGCTCCCAGCTCATCGTCCTGACCCCTGACGGCCGCACCCTGGCCGCCGCCGCCCGGGCGGCGGCCGCGCCGATGGAAGCCGAGTGGAGTACCCGGCTGAGCCCCGCTGAACACGCCATGCTGATCGAGCTGCTGGCCAAGCTGGCCGGCAAGCCCAACGCCTGAGCGTGGCGGTCCTCTCGATCACCCTGCCGATCTACCTGCTGATGCTGCTCGGGTGGGCGGCGGCACGCCAGGGCCTGTTCAACAAGGACGAGTTGCGCCTGATGGGCCGCTTCATCGTCCAGATAGCCTTGCCAGCGCTGCTGTTCAAGGCGGTGGGCAGCAGGCCCCTGGGCGAGGTGCTGCACCTGGGCTACCTGGCAGCCATGGCCATTGGCTCGCTCTCGGTCTTTGCCGCGGTCTGGTTCTGGGCGTTGAAGGTCAAGGGGCGCGCGCATGCGGCGGCCGCCATCCAGGCCATGGGCTCGAGCTTCTCCAACACCGGCTACGTCGGTTACCCGATTGCGCTGCAGTTTCTCGGGCCGGTGGCCGGCGTGGCGCTGGCGCTCAACATGCTCGTCGAAAACCTGCTGATGCTGCCCCTGGTGTTGGCGCTGGCAGCGCGCGGCCAATCCGGCGCTGGCTGGCGCAGCCTCTTTAGGCCCCTGCTGCACAACCCGATGATCTGGGCCATCGCGCTCGGCTTTGCCGTGGCCGCCAGCGGCGTGTCACTGCCCGCGCCGCTGTGGAAGGCCATCGAGTGGATGGCGCTGGCCAGCACCGGGCTGGCGCTCTTTGTGGTGGGTGGCACCTTGGCCGGGCTGAGCACACGCGGATTGGCCACGCAGGTGACGGAGATCGCCTGCGCCAAGCTCCTGCTGCACCCCCTGGCCGTGCTGCTGGCCACCGGGCTGTTTCCCGGCATGTCGCCCGAAGTGCGCCAGGCAGCCGTGCTGATGGCTGCCATGCCCATGCTGGGCATCTACCCCATCATCGCCCAGCGCTGGGGGCTGGAGGGGCCGAGCGCGGCCGCATTGCTGGGCACCACGCTGGCCTCGTTTTTCACCATCAGCGGCTGGCTGTGGTGGCTGCAGCGCAGCGCCTGAGCGGCTCAGAGCAGCGGCGGCCAGGGCAGCGCGGGTTCCACCAATCCGGCACACTCTCCAAAGCCGATGCGCCGCGCGCCTCGGCGTTCGCACCAGGCCCGCAGGATGACCCGGTCGCCGTCCAGCAGGAAGCTGCGTGTCTCGCCTCCGGGCAGGATCACCGGGTGCCAGCCACCGGCACTGAGCTCCAGCAACGAGCCACCCTGCTCAGGCTGAGGCCCTGACAGGGTGCCGGTGCCCAGCAGGTCACCCGCTTGCAGGTTGCACCCGTTGACAGTGTGGTGCGCCAGCATCTGTGCCACCGTCCAGTAGGCATCGCGAAAATTGCTCTGCGACAGGCGCACGGGCTCCTGGCCACGTTCGCGCATGGCACGGCTTTGCAGCTGCACCTCCAGCTGAACGTCGATGGCACCGCGCTCCCGGTTGTCGTCGGCATCCAGATAAGGCAAGGGTGCGGGTTCACCGTCGGCCCTCACAAAAGGTTGCCTGAAGGGCTCCAGGGCTTCGCGCGTGACCACCCATGGCGACACGGTGGAGGCAAAGCTCTTGGCCAGAAACGGACCCAGCGGCTGGTACTCCCAGGACTGCACGTCCCGGGCCGACCAATCGTTGAGCAGCACCATGCCGAACCAGTCTTCCTCGGCCTGGGCCATGGTCTTGGCCATGCCCAGTGCATTGCCGGTGCCCACCAGCACACCGAGCTCCAGCTCGTAATCCAGCCGGCGCGTCGGACCGAAGATGGGTTCGTCCTGCTCCTGCGGCTTGTACTGGCCGTTGGGCCTGCGGATGTGCGTGCCGCTGACCACCACCGACGAGGCGCGCCCGTGGTAGGCAATCGGCACCCAGCGGTAGTTGGGCAACAGAGGGTTGTCGGGCCTGAAGAGCTTGCCCACCGTGGTGGCGTGGTGCACGCCGGTGAAGAAGTCGGTGTAGTTGCTGATCTGGCAGGGCAGGCTCATCTGCGCCTGGGCCTGGGGCACCAGGCACAACTCCAGGAAGGGCCCCTGGTCGCTGCGATCGGCCAGTGCCGCCGACAACGCCGCCCGCATGGCCCGGCGCGGCCGGGTGCCCAGGGCCATGAAGGTGTTCAGGTCACCCGCGGCCAGGGGTTCCAGCCACACCGAGACACGGGCGGGCCAAGGGCAGAGCTCGGACGCCAGCTTCAGGTCGAGGATCTGGTCACCGATGGCCACGCCGATGCGCCAGGGTTCGCTGCCGTGCGTGCGAAACCGGCCAAACGGCAGGTTCTGGATGGGGAAGTCGCAGCCCGGGACGTTGGCCGATTCCACCCAGCTGCGCAGGGCGGGGTCGTGGGTGGAATCAGGGCCGTGCATGGGCGGGACCAAGCGGGGTCAGGAGGGCATCGGGCTGACCATGGGGCTGGGCGCGGGCAGCCATGGGGTGCTCCGTGGCCTCAGGCGGAGGCGGGTTGGTCGACCAAGCCCAGGCGCTGCGCATGCCACTCAACCAGCTTGCGCATGTGGCGCAGCGAGATCTGGTGCGCGTGGATCAGGCCCAGCACGCCGTTCTTGTGGAACTCGGTGATCTTGTCGTCCGGCAGTTCGGCAAACTTCTTCTCGTCGATGGTCATGAAACCTTCGACAGTCAGCGTCTTGCCGTCGGGCAATGTGGCGTCAAACCGCATGGGCTGAAGAAGGTCGGCGGCCACCAGCAGGCTGCCAAAGGCGCGGGTGCGCTGGATTTCCTGCTCGATCTGCTCGAGCTGGTCGCGCATGCCGGACAGCATCTGGGAAGGCTTGCCCTCGTCATCGAACAAGGGCATGCCCTCGGTCTGCGACCAACCCGGGTAACTGTCGTCGATGACCACCACCACGCGCTCGGCGTCCTGGCGCGCAATGCCAAACGGGTAGGCCCGCAGCAGGGCCGGCATGTAGCTGGCGCGCCACTTGCCGTTGTCGTTGTAGAGGCTGGTCTCGTCCGTCAGGCCCAGCACGGCAATCGGCGCCACCAGGGGCTGGCTGCCAGATTCATCCTTGCCGGCATCGATGAACACCAGCGGGTATTCGCAGCAGGCGTCGCCAAACTCCACCGAGGCCACAAACACCGCGTTCATGCGCGAAGCCACGTTCCAGTCGCTGACGCCGCCGACCAGCTTGAGCGTCCGGTGGGCCGTGGTGTCGATGGCCACGGGGTTCTTGTAGAGGTTCTGGTTGATCACAAAGGGGCTCCGCTGACGACCAGCCGTTCTGGCACACACACCCGGTGCCCACGGCGGCCAAACCTGACAAGACGGGCTGCCATGCCCGCCGAAAACCTGGATTATTCCGCGGCGCCGGGAAGACGGCTCACCAGCACCTTGTCGATGCGTCGGCCGTCCAGGTCAACCACCTCGAAACGCCAGCCGTCCCACTCGACCACATCGGCCGTCGCCGGCAGCCGGCCCAGCAGCAGGATGATCATGCCCGCCAGGGTGTTGTAGCGGCCGCGCTCTTCTTCGGGCAGCTCCTTCATGCCCAGGCGGTCCTTCAGTTCCGGCACCGGGATCAGGCCATCCAGCAGCCAGCTGCCGTCCTCACGGCGCACCGCCCAGGCGTCTTCGGAACTGTCGGTGCTGAACTCACCCGTGATGGCCTCGAGCACGTCGCGCTCGGTGATGACACCCTGCACGGCACCGTATTCGTCGACCACAAACACCAGATCAGAACCGGCACCACGCAGGTGTTCCAGCAGCTCCATGCCCGACAGCGTTTCCGGCACAAACACCGGCGCCTGCAGGTGCTGCGCCAGCGAGAAACCCGCCTGCTGGGCCGATGCCACCGCCGGCACCAGCGTCTGAACCTGCAGCACGCCAATGACCTCATCCAGGCCGCCGCGGCACACCGGGTAGCGCGAATGGCCGTGCTCCTGCACCGTGGCGATCACATCAGCCAACGGAGCGTCCACGTCCAGCCAGGCGATTTCCGCGCGGGGGATCATCATCGAGCCGATCTGCCGGTCGTCCAGGCGGAAGACGTTGCGCACCATCTGGTGCTCCTGGGCTTCGATGACACCGGCGTCCAGCCCTTCTTCCAGCTGGGCAGCGATCTCTTCCTCGGTCACGGCACGTGTGCCAGTGTCCTTGAGGCCCATGATGCGCAACACGCCATGGGTGCAGGCGCCCAGCAGCGCCACAAAAGGCCGTGTGGCGGCACTCAGCCAGTTCATCGGCCGCGCGACCTTGCGGGCCACCGATTCAGGGAACATCTGGCCCAGCCGCTTGGGCACCAGTTCGCCAAAGATGATGGTCAGGAAGGTGATGATCACCACCACCAGGGCCGTGGCGGTGATGCGTGCCACGCCTTCCTGCAGCGGGAAATGCGCCAGCAGCCAGTGCGACAGGGGTTCGGCAAATGCCGCTTCACCGACGATGCCGTTGAGCACGCCGATGGAGGTGATGCCAATCTGCACCGTGGACAGAAAGCGCGTGGGGTTGTCGTGCAGGTCCATCGCGGCCTGAGCGCCGCTTTCACCCGCCTCCACCATCACCTGCAGACGCGCCTTGCGCGACGCCGTCAGGGCCATCTCCGACATGGCAAACAAGCCGTTCAGCACGATCAGGAAGATCAGCAACGCAAAGTCCATGGCCGCCGCAGCACGGTGGGCTGCGGTTGAGAAGTCGCAATGGCTTATGAGCGTAGCAGAATCGACCCATGATCTTGCTGGTAGGCGATATCCAGGGCTGTGACGACGCCCTGCAGCAGCTGCTTGACGTCGCTGGCTTCTCGCCATCGCGGGACCACCTGGTGGCACTCGGTGACTTGGTCAACCGCGGCCCGCAATCGCTTGCAGTGCTGCAGCGCCTGATGGCGCTGGGCAGCAGCGCCAGCTGTGTGCTGGGAAACCATGACCTGCACCTGCTGGCGGTGTCGCAAGGCGTTCGCCCGCCGCACCGCCAGGACACACTTCAGCCGGTGCTGGCGCATCCCCAGGCCGCCGCATTGCTGGACTGGCTGCGCCAGCGGCCGCTGCTGGTCCAGCACGCTGGCTGGGTCTGCGTGCACGCCGGGCTGCCGCCCGACTGGACGCTGGAAGAGGCCCAGGCCTGCGCCGATGAGCTCGCCCAGCACCTGCGCAGCCCAGGCTGGGCCACCTGGCTGCGCACCCTCTTTGGCAATGAGCCACGCCGGTGGAGCCCCGGCCTGCAGGGCCCTGACCGCTGGCGCTACAGCATCAACGCCCTGACCCGGATGCGCCTATGCGAGGCCGATGGCGCCCTGGATTTCAAGCTCAAGGAAGGTCTGGCCGAGATCCCTGCCGGCTACACGCCCTGGTTCGACGCTGCCGGGCGGCGCAACGCCGACACCGCCATCGCCTTTGGCCACTGGAGCACCCTGGGCCTGGTCAACCGGCCCACGCTGCTGGGGCTGGACACCGGCTGCGTCTGGGGCGGTGCGCTCAGCGCAGCGCGCATCGACGGTGGGCGACGCGAGATCGTGCAAGTCGTGTGCAAAGGCTTTCAGCAGCCCGGATGAGGTGACAGGGTTCACAAGGCGCCAAATTGGTGCATCACGGGGGCTCCAGCCTGAAGCTGGCCCGTCTCTAACAGTGTGGTGGCCCACAACGAACTGACACAGGCGCACCTGGAGCGCTGACAAGGTGGCATGGTCCGCCAGCGACTCACCACGCAGGCGCTCAACCTGGTGCCCATGGGCTGCCAGGATGAAACCCACTGGCTGGTCGAGATTTCCAGCGGCATGGCCCCCAGCCTGGCCGAGGAGCGGCTGGTGCGCGGCGTGCAGCGCTTCTATGCCCACCTGCGCGCCCTGCTGGACGAGAACGAACGCGATGCCCTGACACGGCTGCACAACCGCAACTCCTTCGACGAGACCTTCCTGCGCATGGCGCTGCACATCGAGGAGATGGACGGTTACGAGGCGGTTCCGTCCACCGAGGATGGCGAGCGGCGCCTCGCGGTGGTGCTGCTGAAGGCGGTGGAGCCGGCCGACGCATGCGCCGCATTCGAGCGCTTCAGGCACACCATCGAGTCCTTCGAGTTTGCGCAGGTGGGCCGTCTCACGGTCAGCGTGGGCTTCACCGAAGTCCTGAACTCTGACACCCCCAGCGCTGCGTGTGACCGCGCCGACAACGCCGCCAACCACGCCAAGAAACTTGGGACACAATCCCAGCCCAGCAGGAAGCGTGGCCGAGCGGTTTAAGGCACCGGTCTTGAAAACCGGCGACGGGCAACCGTCCGTGAGTTCGAATCTCACCGCTTCCGCCACCGCCGCCGATACTGCGGGCATGGCACACCCTCGCATCACCCGACCTGCTCCGCGGCCTGAATCGCGCCCCAAGGACGTCAGTGTCCACCGCGACACCCGCATCGACCCCTACTTCTGGCTGCGTGAACGCGAGAACCCCGAAGTGCTCGCGCACCTGCAGGCCGAAAACGCCTACAGCGAAGCCTGGTTCGAGCCTCTGAAGCCGCTGCGCGAGCAGCTCTACACCGAGATGCTGGGCCGCATCCAGGAAGATGACCTGAGCGTTCCTTACCGCAAGGGGGCCTGGTGGTATGCCACCCGCACGCTGCAGGGGCAGGCCTACCCGGTGCACGTCAGGCGGTACGGCAGCCCTGACGGCCCGGAACAGACGCTGCTGGACTTGAACGCCCTGTCGGCAGACCAGCCCTTCCTGCAGGCCGGCACGCTGGCCGTCAGCCCCGACGCGCGCTGGCTGGCCTACACGCTGGACATCAACGGTTCGCTGGATTTCACCCTGCGCGTCAAGGACATTGCCACCGGCGAACATGCCGCGCTGGTGGTGGCCGACTGCGCACGGGGCGCCGTCTGGGCCAACGACTCCCGCACCCTGTTTGTGCTGACCCACGACGAGGCCAAGCGAACCGCCCGCGTGTGGCGCCACGACATCGGCAGCAGCGGGCCCGGCCAGCTGGTCTACGAAGACCGCAATGCGCTGTTCTGGGTGGGCTTGGGCAAGACGCTGGATGCGCGCTGGATCGTCATCCACAGCGACAGCTCGAACAGCGCCGAGCTGCGGGTCATCCCGGCCGACCGCCCCGCAGGCCGGATGCGCATCGTGCTGCCGCGCCGGCAGGGCCGGGAGGCGTCCCTTGAACACCGAGCAGGCCGCTTCTACCTGCGCATCAACGACACCGGACCCAACTTCCGGCTGATCAGCGTCCCCGTGGAGACGCCAGCGCTGGAACACGCCGTGGAACTGCTGCCGCACCGCGACCACGTCATGCTCGAGGACTTCGATGTCTTTGCCGAGCACCTGGTGGTGGCCGAACGGGACGGCGGTGTGCAGAAGCTGTGGGTGCACCGCTTTGACACCGGCGCGTCGCAGCACATCCGCTTCGACGAAACCGTCTACAGCACCCACACCAGCCACAACGCGGAGTTCAACACCACCACCCTGCGCCTGGCCTTCACCTCGTTGACCACGCCCAACAGCGTCTACGAGTGCCAGATGGACAGCCTGCAGCTGACACTGCTGAAGCAGCAGCCGGTGCTGGGCGGCTTTGACCGCTCTCGGTATGCGGCCATGCAGATCTGGGCGCAGGCCGATGACGGCCAGCGGGTGCCCGTCTCACTCGTCTGGCACAAGGGCCTGCGCGAAGCGGCGGTGCACGAAGGCCGTGCGCAGCCGCTGCTGCTGGACGGGTATGGCGCCTACGGCATCAGCAACGACGTCTACTTCTCCAGCACGCGCTTGAGCCTGCTCGACCGCGGCGTCATCATGGCCCTGGCGCACATCCGGGGCGGCAGTGACCTCGGCCGCCAGTGGTACCTGACGGGCAAGCTCGAGCACAAGGCGAACACCTTCAGCGATTTCATCGCCTGCGCGCTGAAGCTGATCGCCGAAGGGCTGACCACAACCGACCAGCTCATCATCGAAGGCGGCAGTGCCGGTGGCCTGCTGGTGGGCGCGGTGATGAACCAGCGCCCTGAGCTGTTCAAGGCGGTGGTGGCCGAGGTGCCCTTTGTCGACATGCTCAACACCATGCTGGACGACAGCCTGCCGTTGACGACGGGTGAATACCTGGAATGGGGCAACCCCCAGCGCAAGGCCGACTACTGGCGCATGCGCAGCTATTCACCCTACGACAACCTGCACCCCGCCGCCTACCCGGCCACCTACCTGCGCACCAGCCTGCACGACAGCCAGGTGCCGTACTGGGAAGCGGCCAAGTTTGCCGCGCGATTGCGCGATGTGCAGCAGCGCAGCGCCGACGACGCACCGGTTCTCTTGACCATCAACCTCGATGCCGGCCACGGCGGCGCTTCCGGGCGCTACGAGGCCCTGCGCGAACGCGCGCAGGTGTTTGCCTTCATGCTGCAGCAATGGGGCCTGCACAGCACACCGGCTGCCAGCACTGAGGCCACCCGCTTGGCCTAGGCGCCTGCGCGGCAGCCATCGGCGCCTGCACAGACGCCTAGCGAGCGGGTCGGCACGGCCCCAGCCTGGACGGCCGCCAACCGGCGCCCGCCGGGGCCGAGAGTGTCTGCAGGAAGGCCAGCAGATCGGCCTGCTGCTGGTCATCCAGGTGCAGCGCGCGCAGCAGACGTTCGCCGTCGGCGTGCAGCCGCTCGTCACTCACGGTCGAATAGTGGTGGATGACGTCCTGCAGCCGCGCCAGTTGGCCGTCGTGCATGTAGGGCGCTGTCTGCGCCACACCCCGCAGCGACGGCACCCG
>JAJTDE010000076.1 GCA_021298085.1 Rubrivivax sp. | reverse complement strand
GCCAGCCTGACGCAACTGGTGCGCCAGGTGCAGCAGGGCGTGGAGAGCGTGAACACGGCCGCCACCGAGATTGCGTCGGGCAACGCCGACCTCTCCCAGCGCACCGAACAACAGGCCTCCAACCTGCAGCAGACCGCGAGCTCCATGACGGAGATGACGGCCAGCGTGAAGGCCAATGCCGACAATGCACGCCAGGCCAACCAGATGGCCACCAGTGCCAGCGAAGCCGCACAGAACGGTGGACAGGTGGTCGGGCGTGTGGTGCAGACCATGGGCGACATCCGCGCCTCCAGCCAGAAGATTGCCGACATCATCGGCACCATCGACGGCATCGCCTTCCAGACCAACATCCTGGCGTTGAACGCGGCCGTGGAAGCGGCACGGGCCGGCGAGGCGGGTCGTGGATTCGCGGTGGTGGCCTCGGAAGTCCGCTCGCTGGCGTCCCGCTCTGCCGATGCGGCACGTGAGATCAAGAGCCTCATCAGTGAATCGGTCGACAAGGTCAGTAACGGCCACGAACTGGTGGTGGAAGCCGGCCGCAGCATGGAAGAGATCGTGCAGCAGGTCCGCCGCGTGACCGACCTGATCGGTGAGATCAGCTCGGCGTCAGAACAGCAGTCCCGAGGCGTGGCCGAGGTGGGCTCCGCCGTGGCGCAGATCGATCAGGGCACGCAGCAGAACGCGGCGCTGGTCGAAGAGAGTGCGGCCGCGGCTGAGAGCCTCAAGCAGCAGGCCTCGCAGCTGATCCAGGCCGTCGGGGTGTTCAGAACGTCCAGCGGGGGCGCTGCCACGCTGATGGTGCCAACGGGGTCGTCGCTGCCCAGGCCCCATCGGCCGACGGCGGTGCGTTCCAGCCCGGTGAAGTCGCCTGTCAAGGCGGCACCGGCGGCGTCGGCGGTCAGGCCGTCACCGGCCGCGGCCAAGCCGGCGCCTGCGGCCACCACCAGCGACGACGACTGGGCAACCTTCTGATTCGCCGAAGCCTCAGGCGCTGAAACGCGCTGCGCGGCTGGCCGCGCCGCTCAGGGGGCTGCACATCGGCTCGGTGTCGCGCAGCCACTGCACCACGGTGCGCTGGAAGTCGGCTGGCCGCTGCAGCATCACCCAGTGCCCCGTGGGCAAGCCCACCACGCGGCTGCCAGGCCGCGCGGCGATGCGATCGGCCCAGTTGCGTGAGTGGAAGCTCATGGGCTTTCTCTGGCCAAAGATAAAGAGCATGGGCACGGTGGGCGCAAAGGCCCGCAGACGGCCAAACCCTCCCGCCTGGCCGAACCATTGCACGGCATAGGGCCAGCCTTGTGCCGCGGTGATGTCCTGGGGTGCCGCCGGTGCCCCGAGCTTGCCCGCCATCCAGCGGGCCATCCGGTTGCCCCGCTCACCGCCCAGGCGCCAGGCAGTGGCCAGCCAGAGCTGGTAACCCACGGTGATGGCCATCGCCCGCCAACCCATCTCCTGGCGGTGGTAGCGGCTGCCCGCGTCACCGACATCCACGCCGATCACCCGCTCCACGCGGTCCGTGCGGCGCAGGGCGTATTGGTAGCCAAAGAGACAACCCCAGTCGTGCAGCAGCAGCGTCACCGGTGCGTCAGGGCTGACGCGCTGGATGACGGCATCCAGGCACTGCAGGATGTCACGCAGCGAGTAGGCGCATGGCGGGAAGCCGGGCGCCTGCGGGTCAAAACCGGGCAGCGTGAAGCGCACGCAGCGGACCTCGTGGTGCAAGGCCTGCACGGTGGAATCCCAGACGTGCAAGGTGTCTGGCCAGCCGTGCACCAGGACCACGGTGCGCGGGCCGTCGCCCTCGACGAGCAGCGTGGGCAGGTTGCCAGGGTGTGTGGCGGCGGTCATGGGTGCAACTCGTAGGTGGCTGAGCCGTCGCCGTTGTCCTTGACCAGCCTGACCATCGGGTAACGCGCCAGGTGGGCGGTGCCGCCGGCGCCTGACACAAAGCGCAGGCGAATGCCGGGAACGGGCCGGATGCGCCAGTTGTTGTCTGCGGCGGGGTCGAAGGTCTTGACCTGCTGGAAGTACTGGATCAGGGCTTCGCGATTCTCGTCGGGCGCGTCCATCACGATGTTCTTGCCGTCCATCCCGGGGAAGTTGCCGCCGCCGCTGGCGCGGTAGTTGTTGGTGACGACGATGAAGCGGGCCTGGTCGTCCAGCGGCTTGCCCTGGTGGCTGAGCTGCACGATGCGGCGGGCCTCGGGTGCCACCAGCTTGCCGTCGCGGGCATAACGCGCAGGTTGCGTCACGTCGATCTCGTAGTTCAGGCCGTCCAGCGTGTCGAAGTTGAAGGTGGGAAAGCTGGTGTTGATCAGGTTCTGCTCGGGCGCACCGGCGGGGTCGATGCGGTTGAACTGCCCGGCCGACATCTCCAGCCATTCACGCACCTGGGCGCCCGTCAGCAGCACCGCCTTGATGGTGTTCGGGTAGATGTAGAGATCGGCCACGCTGCGCACGGCCACCGGGCCGGCCGGGATGTCGGTGTAGTAGGTCCAGCCCTGGCGCCCGCCGGCCTTGAAGGGGGCGGCTGCGCTCAGCAGCGGGAGCGCTTCGTACTCCGTGCCGCGCAGCGCACGCTGGGCATAACGAAGCTGTGCCGCGGACACCACCTGCACCGATGGGTCGTCGGCCACCTGCGCAAAGTAGCTGGTGATGGGCGCGCGGGTCTGGGCCACTTCGGCCCGGACATAGTCCAGCGTGCCCTGGTGTTCGGCGGCGATGGTCTCGGCCACCATCGGGTCGGCCGCCACCAGCGCGCGCCGGGTGGCGCGGTCGCGGATGGGCCGGATATGGGCGCGGCTGTCGGTCACCCGCCACTGGCCGGAGCGGTTGTCCAGCGTGAGGTCGATCACCCCGAGGTGGTCTCCCCAGCGCCCCGGCATCACGGCGGGCACGCCGTTGATGGTGCCCTTGGCCAGGTCCACCTTGGGGTGCTGCGCGAAGGACGCGCTGGGAAACTCGCCGTGCGAGTGCCCGAACAGGATGGCGTCGATGCCGGGGATCTCTGACAGCCGGGCGACCGAGTTTTCCGCGAAGCGGGGTGTCTCGCCACGCTCAAACCCGCTGTGCGGGATGGCCACCACCAGCTGCGCACCCTCGGCCCGCATGCGGGGCACCAGGCGGCGTGCCGTCTCCTGGATGTCGGTGGCAAACACCTTGCCTTCCAGGTGGGACTTGTCCCACAGCATGATCTGCGGCGGCACAAAGCCGATGACGCCCACCTTCAGCGAGTGCGACTGCCCGGATTCGTCAATGACGTTGCGCTGCAGGATGACGTATGGCGTGAAGGCATGGCGGGCCTGCTCACGCGGCACGCCGGGCTCGTCGAGCATGACGTTGGCACTGACGTACGGAAAGTTGGCGCCGGCGATGGCTTGCCGCAGGAAGGGCAGCCCGTAGTTGAACTCGTGGTTGCCGATGTTGGCCGCGTCCACGTTGAGCAGGTTCAGCACCTTGTAGGCCGGGTGGCGCTCACCGGACTTCAGCGGCCGCACCCGCGCAACAAAGTCGCCCAGCGGGCTGCCCTGGATCAGGTCGCCGTTGTCAAACAGCAGGCTGTTGCGGGCTTCGGCCCGGGCGGCCTTGATCAGCGTGATGGTGCGGGCCAGTCCGTACTCTTCGGTGGCCTTGTCCTGGTAGTAGTCCCAGTCCAGCAGGTTCATATGGAGGTCGCTGGTCTCCAGGATGCGCAAACGAACTTCTGCGGCGCTGGCCGGGCCGATGCTGCACAGCAAGCCGGCCAACAGGGCCACAATGTGCCGCGTCAAGGAGATCTTCATCATGGAGCGCTTTCGGATAGCCCACATTGTGCAAGCAGATGTTGCCGAGCGCTTAACGCGGCAGGCGGCGGCCCCCGTGCTCACGGTACTGCTGGCCGCGGGGCTGGCCGGGTGCGCGGGGCTGGCGGGCGGCCACTACGGGCCGGGGCCTCTGGCGGCCGGTGACAGCTCCGCGCAAGTGCTGGCCCGCATGGGTACGCCCGACGAACGGCGCGAGCTGCCCGGGGCTGCCTCGGCCCAGGCGCCTCAGGCCGCTGGGGCCCCTGTGAGCCGCTGGGTCTACGTGCGCGGGCCGATGGGCCGGCACACCTACATGATCGACCTCGACCGCCAGGGGCGCGTCACGGGCTGGTTCAACGCGCTGGAGCCGCAGCGGCTGCAGCAGATCGTGCCGGCGATGTCCCAGTCGGAGGTCCTGCAGCGGCTGGGCCCGCCCGCTGAGCGCCGCGCACTGGCCCTGGAAGGCCGCACGCTGTGGGCCTGGCGCTTTCCCACCTACGACTGCGAGTGGTTTGTCGCCACCTTTGATGCGCGGCAACAGGTGCTGGACGCCGGCACGATGACCGACCCGCGCTGCGACGTCGACATCGATTGAAGGCTGACCGATGCCCATCACCCTCTACGGCATTCCCAACTGCGACACCGTCAAGCGCGCCCGTGCGTGGCTGGCCGATCATGGCCAGGCGGTGCAGTTCCACGACTTCAAGCGCGAGGGCCTGCAGCCTGACGACGCCCGCCAGTGGCTGGCGGCGCTGGGCCGCGACGCGCTCATCAACCGCCGGGGCACCACTTGGCGGGCGTTGGAGCCGGCTCAGCAGGCGCTGGCCGAGACCGACGAGGGCGCGCTGGCGTTGATGCTGGCGCAGCACTCGGTCATCAAGCGGCCCGTGGTGCGCTGGCCCGACGCGCGTCTGACGGTGGGTTTTGACGCCACCGCCTGGGCCGGCCGCCTGGGCTGACGCCGGACGGCACGTCGACGGTGCCCACCACGCCCACCCGGCCAGCCATGCAGGCCGGATAATGCGGCGATGTTCACCGGCATCGTCCAAGGCACCGCCCAGGTGCAGCAGCTCCTCACCCGTGAGGGCCTTGTGTCCATCGAGCTGGCGCTGCCGCCCGGCTTCTCAGACGGCCTGGCGGTGGGCGCCAGCGTCTCCTGCGACGGGGTCTGCCTGACGGTGACGTCCCTGCCGGGGCCTGACCATGCCAGCTTCGACGTGATGCTGCAGAGCCTGCGGCTGACCACGCTGGCGCAGCTGGTGGTGGGCAGCCAGCTGAATGTCGAACGGGCGGCCAAGGATGGTGCGGAAATCGGGGGCCACCCCTTGTCAGGGCATGTCGACTGCCAGGGGCGTCTCGCCGACGTCCGGCGCCCCGCCAACAACCACGTGCTGCGCATCACGGTGGACGCGCCATGGATGCGCTACGTCTTCCCCAAGGGCTACATCGCGGTCAACGGTGCCAGCCTCACCGTGGCCGAGGCCTACCGGGGGCCCACCGGCGAAGGCTGGTTCGAGGTCTGGCTGATTCCCGAAACCCTGCGCATGACCGGTTTTGCCAGCAAGGCGGCGGGTGACGCGGTGAATATTGAGATCGACCGCTCGACCCAGGTGGTGGTGGACACCGTGCGCGACGCCATCGCCGAAAAGCTGGGGCCGCTGCTGCCGGCGCTCGAAGCCTTTGCGCGCGAGCGCGGTCTGGACCTCTCGGCCCTGGCCTACAGCCCGCCGCCAACCACCACCCCCGGGCAATTGCCGAAGCCCTGAGGCCCCGCGCTGGGTAAGCTGCAGGCTCCCTGTGACCCGGAGCCGGCAGCATGTTTGAACTCAGTCGCCGCGACCTTCTCGCCGCCACGGCCGGACTGGCCGTCCCGATGGCTGCCTTCGGCCAGGACAAGTTTCCCTCCCGGCCCATCACGCTGATCTGCCCCTGGCCGCCGGGCGGCAGCAGCGACGCCGTGGTGCGGGCCTTCGGCGAGAGTGCCGCCAAGGTGCTGGGGGTGCCCGTGCTGGTGGAAAACCGCCCGGGTGTGGGCGGCACGCTGGGTGCCACGGCGATGGTTTCGGCCAAGCCCGACGGCTATACGCTGACGCAGCTGCCCCTGGGCATCTACCGCCTGCCGCACATGCAGAAGATGGCCTTCGACCCGGTGAAGGACCTCACCCACATCGTCTGCCTGACGGGCTACACCTTCGGCATTGCCGCGACGATGGACGCACCCTTCAAGACCTTGAAGGAGATGGTCGAGTGGGCCCGGGCCAACCCCGGCAAGCTCACCTACGGCCACACCGGCACCGGGACGACCCCGCACCTGGCCTTCGAGGAATTTGCCTTCAAGGCCGGCTTCAAGACCCAGGACGTTCCGTTCAAGGGAAGTGCCGAGATCATGCAGGCCATCCTGGGCGGTCACATCCCGGTGATGAGCGGCACCACCGAGTTTGCGCCCCATGTGCGTGCCGGCAAGCTGCGCCTGCTGGCCACGCTGGGCCGCAACCGCAACAAAGCCTTTGCCGATGTCCCCACGGTGCGCGAAAGCGGCTGGGACACCGTGACCGAATCACCCTTTGGCATCGGTGGCCCCAAGGGCATGGAGCCGGCAGTGGTCAAGACCCTGCACGACGCCTTCCGCAAGACCCTCGAAGACCCGAAGGTGCTGGAGGCGCTGGACAAGTTCTACCAGCCGGTGATCTACATGGGCAGCGACGAATACACCCGCTACGCCCAGGCCACCTTCGAGGCCGAACGCGCCACCATCACCCGGCTGGGCATGTTGCGCAAGGATTGACGGTCCCGGCACGGGCCGGCCCTGGCGCGGGCGCTGTGAGGATGGCGAATGCGCCGTGAATGCGCTGCGAGCGCGAGGTTCAGCCCAGCGGCAGGTAGCGCACCTTCAGCACACCGGGAATGCTGGCCAGGCTGTCCAGCGCGGCTTGTGCGACGGCGCTGTCAACATCGACCAGCGTGTAGGCCATCTCACCGCGCGACTTGTTCACCATGTTGTGGATGTTCAGGCCCGCCTGCGCCATTGCGGTGGAGATCTGCCCCAGCATGTTGGGCACATTGGCGTTGGCGATGGCCACCCGCCAGGCCGATTCCCGTGGCATCTGCACCGCCGGAAAGTTGACCGCGTGCAGGATGTGGCCGTGTTCCAGGTAGTCGATGAGCTGGTCCACCACCATCACGGCGCAGTTGTCCTCGGCTTCCTGCGTGCTGGCGCCCAGGTGCGGCAGGGCAATCACCCGCGGGTGCAGGTTGATGCGGCCGGCCGGAAAATCACACACATAACTTCCCAGGCGATGGGCGTCGAGTGCCTCGACCACGGCGTCGTTGTTGACCACGCCTTCGCGGCTGAAATTCAGCAGCACGGCCCCGGGCCGCATCAGGCCGATGTTGGCGTGGTTGACAAGATCCTGCGTGGCGGCCACCAGCGGCACGTGCAGCGTCACCATGTCAGCGCCACGCAGTACCTCGTTGACGCTGCCGGCCCGCCTGACTTGTGAGGGCAGGCTCCAGGCGGCGTCGACGGTGATCTCTGGGTCATGGCCCAGCACCGTCATGCCCAGCTTGATGGCGGCATCGGCCACCAGACAGCCGATCTTGCCCAGGCCGACGATGCCCAGCGTGCGGCCCGCCAGTTCATGGCCGGCAAAGGCCCGCTTGCCGGCCTCGACCCGTTCTTCCATGTCGGGCGCGGTGGGTGCGAGGGCGGCCACAAAGCGCAGCGCGGGTGACAGGTTGCGGGCCGCCATCAGCATGCCCGCCAGCACCAGTTCCTTCACGGCGTTGGCGTTGCCGCCCGGTGCGTTGAACACCGGGATGCCGCGCTCGCTGAGCGCCTTGACGGGAATGTTGTTGGTGCCGGCGCCGGCCCGGCCGATGGCCAGCACGCTGTCAGGGATGGGCTCGTGGTGCAGGTCGGCCGAGCGCACCAGCAGCGCCTGGGGGGCGGCCAGGTCCTTGGCCACCTCATAACGGCTGGCATCCAGCCGCGACAGGCCCTGGACCGAGATCTGGTTGTACAGGCGGATGCCGACGCGTGGACGCGCCACGCCGGCGGAACCCGGCCCGAGCTCAGCCATGGCGCGCCTCGAATTCACGGAGGTAGTCCACCAGCGCCTGCACACCCTCCAGCGGCATCGCGTTGTAGATGGATGCCCGCATGCCGCCCACCGAGCGGTGGCCCTTCAGCTGCACCAGGCCACGTTGCTGGGCCCCCTTCAGGAAGGCGTCGTCCAGTGCGCTGTCCTTCAGGCGGAAGGGCACGTTCATCAGCGAACGGCAATCGGGCGCCACCGGGCAGCTGTAGAGGCTGCTCTGGGCCAGGTAGTTGTAGAGCAGGGCGGCCTTGTGGCGGTTGTGCTGCTCCATCGCCGCCAGCCCGCCCTGCGCCTTGATCCACTGGAAGACCAGCCCGGCGATGTAGATCGCGTAGGTGGGCGGCGTGTTGTACATGCTCTCGTTGTCGGCCACGGTCTTGTAGTCGAAGGCCGTGGGCAGCAGGGGGTGGGGCTGGCCCAGCAGGTCTTCGCGAACGATGACCAGCGTCAGGCCCGACGGGCCGATGTTCTTCTGCGCACCGGCGTAGATCAGGCCGTAACGCGACACGTCGAGCGGGCGCGAGAGGATGTTGCTGGACATGTCGGCGACCAGGGGCACGTCGCCGACATCAGGGGTGAAGAAGTACTCCACGCCACCAATCGTCTCGTTGCTGCAGATGTGCACATAGGCGGCGTTCGGGTCCAGCTGCCACTCGCTGCGCGGCGGGATGCTGGTGTAGCCGCTGGCCTTGGCACTGGCCGCGACGTTCACGCTGCAGTACTTGCGCGCTTCCTGGATGGACTTCTTGCTCCACTCGCCGGTGTCGATGTAGTCCGCGCTGGCCTTGCCACGCAGCAGGTTCATGGGCACCAGCGCGTTTTCGGCGATGGCGCCACCCTGCATGAACAGCACCTTGTAGTTCGAGGGCACGGCCAGCAGCTCGCGCAGCAGCGCTTCGGCCTCGGTGGCAATGCTGATGAACTCCTTGCCGCGGTGGCTCATCTCCATCACGCCCATGCCGCTGCCGTGCCAATCGAGCATCTCGCTGGCGGCCTGGCGCAACACGGGTTCGGGCAGGGCCGCGGGGCCGGCGCTGAAATTGAAGACACGGGTCATGGTGGGGCAGGGTCTGGGCCGCTGTCAGCTTGGTGGATACCTGAGCGTTGCATTATGTGGGGCGGTGCGCCCGGCAGGCATGGGGCGCGCCCTGTTGCTGACCCAAAACCCACAGGAGATTCCATGGCCAAACCCCCTTTCGACCAGCAGGCCCTGATCGACATGTTCGAGACCGCATCCGCCAAGGGCGGTGATCAGCTGCGGACGGCCGTCAGCCAGACCACCTTGCAGGCGCTCAAGGGCCGCGAGATGACCTTGTCCAACGTCAAGGGCGTGCTCAAGGCGGTGTCAGAAGCCGCGTCCATGGGTGCTGCCAAGAATACCCAGGTGGACCCTGAAGCCCTGCTGGACAAGGCTGTGACGGGCATGGACGACGCCCTGCTCAAGGCGGTGGAAGCCCACCGCACGGCGTTGAGCACCCTCGCCGCGCAAGGTGCCGACCTGCGCGAGAAGCACCTGAAAAAGGCCGTGCTGGACCTGGAGAAGATGGAAGACACGGTCTTTGGTGTCTTGAAGAAGACGGCCAAGACAGCCGACGCCAACCTGGGCGGCGCCTGGGGCAACGTGCTGGAAAAAATGCAGGCCGGCGGCATGAAGTCCGGCCCGATGGCGGCCATGACGGCTGAGCAGCTCGTCAGCCAGATGGAAAGCACGCTGAAGGAAGGACGTGCGGCCAGCATGCGCGCTGCACAGGCGCTGGCGGAGGGTTATGCGGCGCTGGTCAGCGGCGTGCTGATGGGCATGTCGGAGGCGCTGCGCGCACCTGCGGCGCCAGCACCTGCGCCCGCAGAGGCCAAGGGCTCTGCGCGGCGCAAGGCGGTCTGAGCGCGCCTGGCACCGGCGGCCCTGCGCTCAGCACGTCTGCCGGGCCGTGAACAGGCCGTCAGGCCGGCACGCGGAAGGCCGACACCGCGTCCACCAGTTGCTGGCTCTGTTGCTTCAAGCTTTCGGCTGAAGCCGCGCCTTCTTCCACCAGCGCGGCATTCTGCTGGGTGCTGCGGTCCATGTCGGCCACGGCCTGCCCCACTTGCTGCACACCCTGCGCTTGGCTGGCACTGGCCTCGCTGATTTCGTTGATGATGGAGGTCACGCGGCGGATCGACTCCATGATCTCCTGCATGGTGCTGCCCGCGCGATCCACCATGTGGGTACCTTGCTCGACACGTTCGACGCTGGTGCCGATCAGGTTCTTGATCTCGCGTGCCGCTTCGGCGCTTCGCTGCGCCAGGTTGCGCACCTCGCCGGCCACCACGGCAAAACCCCGGCCTTGTTCGCCGGCCCGTGCGGCCTCGACGGCCGCATTCAGCGCCAGGATGTTGGTCTGGAAGGCAATGCCGTCGATGGTGCCGATGATGTCGGCGATCTTGTGCGAGCTTTCGTTGATGCCGCGCATGGTGTCCACCACCTCGCGCACGGTGGATTCGCCGGTTTCGGCCACCCGCACCGAGGCCTGAGCCAGCTCGCTGGCCTTGCGGGCGCTGTCGGCATTCTGGCGCACGGTGCTGCCCAGCTGTTCCATCGACGATGCCGTCTCTTGCAGCGCGCTGGCCTGCTGTTCGGTCCGTTGAGACAAGTCAAGGTTGCCGCTGGCGATTTCCGAGCTGGCCGTGGCCACGCTGTCGGCGTTCTGACGCACAGCCCTGACGGTGCTGGCCAGGCTGTCCTGCATGGCCTTGAGTGAGGCCATGATGCTGTCCGTGTCACCGGGTTGCACCGGCACGCGCAGCGTCAGGTCGCCGGCAGCGACAGCGTCGGCCACGTGCTTGAGGTCCTGTGGCTCGCCGCCGAGCTGGCGCAGAGTCTTCATCAGGAAAGCAGTGCCACCTGAGCCAATCACAAAGACTACAAAGACCGCGCCGAGGGTGATGTACAGAGTGAGGTTGGCCTCCTGGATCACGGTCAGCAGTTCCTGGTTGAGGATCGCGCCCTGGCGTTCCTTCTCCGCGGTCAGCGGCGCCAGCAGCGCGTTACGCGCCGGGATGGTCTTGTCCACCAGAAAGGCAAAAGCCTCTGCTTTGCGGCCCTGCTGCACCAGTTCGATGTTCTGCGTGGCCACCTGTTTGAACTGTTCCAGCAAGGCGGGCATGGGCTTGAAGGCCTGGCGTCCGGCGTCCGTGGTCATCGCCTTGCCGAACGCGTCGACGGCATCGTCCAGGCCTTTGACCAGGCGCTGGATGTCGGCCAGTGTCGCGGCCGCCTCTTCCGGCGTGCGTGCCAGGATGAGGTGTCGTGTCTGCAGACTGGCCCTGGTGACGTTGAGTTCAATATCAGCCACGCGTTGCAGCTGCGGCACGCGATTGAGCTTCACCGCTCCGGCGTCCTTGGCCGTCTCGGTCATCATGAACCACACGGTCAGCGCCAGGGCGCCCATGGCGGCAAGCAGCAGCGCGCAGCCGGAGAAGATCTTCTGGTTGAGGGTCATGGAATCTCTCGGAACAGGTGTTCGGTTTAACGCGCTCGCCGCGGTCCACGCGCTGGATGCCTGCGTCGCTTTCGCGCAGCTGTTCAGTGTCGGCACATCTGCGCTGATCCGAATCAGAAATGACTCACCGAAAGCACCGCTATATCGACGCCGTTCCGAGGGTCGCGCCTTCGGCGGTATCCACTCAAGCCGCCGCGCGACCGGCCGAAAGGGATGGGTCAACCCTCCGCGCGGACACCGGCCCATGTTGCTTGCCCCAATCCCTGACGATGACGCACAGCGCCTGCAGGCCTTGCGCGAGCTGCTGATCCTCGACACCCCGCCCGAAGAGCGCTTTGACCGCATCGCGGCTTTTGCCGCGGCGGAATTCGAGGTGCCCATCGTGCTGGTGAGCCTGGTGGACCACAACCGACAGTGGTTCAAGGCCCGCATCGGGCTGGACACCTGCGAGACCGCCCGCGACATCTCGCTGTGCGGCCATGCCGTGGTGCAGCAGGAGACCCTGGTCATCCCTGACACCCACACCGACCCCCGCTTTGCCGACAACCCGCTGGTGTTGGGTGAGCCACACATTCGTTTCTATGCCGGCGCGCAGCTGCGACTGCCGGGCTCGGCCACCGTGGGCACCCTGTGCCTGATCGACCGCCGCCCGCGCACCCTGGACAGAACCGACCTGGCCATCCTCGGTTCTCTGCGCGACCTGGTGGTTCAGGAACTGCTGGGCCAGACCGTGCCCGCGTGATCAGTACTGACCAGGAAGCGTCCATGCCGACCCGACACCGACGTGTGCTGCTGGTGGAGCCCCAGTCGCTGCTGCGCTCGACGGTGGTGTCGGTGGCGCGCGAGATCGAATTGGCGCGCATCGAAGAGGCTTCCAGTGTGCAGGCGGCGCTGCTCCGCATGGAGTGCATGGCCTTCGACGGCTTGCTGCTGTCCTGTGACGAGGACGGCGCGCTGGCGCTGCTGACGCGCCTGAGGCAGGGTGAACTGGCCAGCCCAGCTGACCTCCCGGTGGTGGTGATGGCCAGCGGCTGTACGGGCGAACAGGTGCTGTCGCTCAAGCAGCTCGCGGTGCGGCGGCTGTTGCTCAAGCCGTTCAAGGTCAGGGCCTTGCTGGAATCCGTGCAGCAGTTGTGGGCTCCTCAGGCCGAGGTGAGTGCCTGCTAGCTTCCTTGGCGTGGCCTGGCGATGGCAGCGCTGCCCGACCATGCCTGAAAACCCCGAGGCCAGGGGCCTCGGCGCCGGGCGTGCCCGGGCGGAAAATGCGGCATTGCGGTGGAACTGACCGCCGTACTGCTCACCCACCTGCCAACCTCACCCCCACAGGCCGCCATGCAAGACGTCGTCATCACCGGCACGGGTATCTACAACCCGCCCCACGTCATCACCAATGCCGAGCTCGTGGAGGCATTCAACGCCTATGCCGCGCTGCAGAACGAGCGCCATGCCGACCGCATCGCCACCGGCGAGGTGCAGCCCATGGTCACCTCCTCGGTGGAGTTCATCGAGAAGGCCTCCGGCATCAAGCAGCGCTTCGTGATCGACAAGCAGGGTGTGCTGGACCCGACCCGCATGCGCCCCCACTTCGAGCCCCGCAGCGACGAGCAGCTGTCGTTGATGGCCGAGATTGCCGTGGCCGCGGCCGAGCAGGCGCTGAAGGCCGCCGGGCGCACCGGCGCAGAGGTGGATGCCGTGCTGTGCAGCGCGGCCAACATGCAGCGTGCCTACCCGGCCATGGCCATCGAGATCCAGCAGGCCATCGGTGCCAAGGGTTATGGCTTCGACATGAACGTGGCCTGCTCGTCAGCCACCTTTGCCATCGAGCAGGCGGCCAATGCCATCCGCTGCGGCACGGCGCGCCGCGTGCTGGTGGTCAACCCCGAGATCACCTCGGCCCACCTCGAGTGGCGCGACCGCGATTGCCACTTCATCTTTGGCGACGTGTGCACGGCGGTGCTGCTGGAGGCGGCTGACGAGGCTGTTGCGCCCGAGCGCTGGCAGGTGCTGGGCACCCGGCTGGCCACGCAGTTTTCGAACAACATCCGCAACAACGCCGGTTTTCTGAACCGCTGCGAAGACACCGACCCTGACGCCCGCGACAAGACCTTCCGCCAGGAGGGCCGCAAGGTCTTCAAGGAAGTGGTGCCGATGGCCGCCGAACACATCGAACGGCACCTGGCCGACCTGCGCTTCGAGACCACGCAGGTCAGGCGCTACTGGCTGCACCAGGCCAACCTGGGCATGAACCAGCTGGTGATCAAGAAGCTGGTGGGCGGCGAGGTGGGGCCTGAACTGGCGCCCCTGATCCTCGACACCTATGCCAACACGGCGTCGGCCGGTTCGGTGATTGCCTTTCACCTGCACCGCGATGACCTGAAGGCGGGTGACGTGGGGGTGATCTGCTCCTTTGGCGCGGGTTACTCCATCGGCAGCGTGGTGGTCAGGAAGCTGGTGGTGCCGGCGGCGGGCGACAGCCGCGCGGCGTAGGCTGCGGGCGTCACGCAGTTGCTTGGCGGTCTTGCCGCGCTGCGCCAGGGTGGCGCGGTTGAGCGTGCTCTCGGAACAGCCCAAGCGTGCGGCAAGCGCGGGCGCTCGTCAGCTGGCATTGGGACGTCATCCAGGACATTGCGGCCCGCGAGCTGTGGGCCAACGCCAACGGCAAGTTGCGATCATTCCCGTGCGGGCGGTCAGACCCGCTCGATGATGATCGCCGGCGCCATGCCGCCCGCGGCGCACATGGTGACCAGCCCGCGCCGCAGGTCTCGGCGCTCCAGCTCGTCCAGCACGGTGCCGATCAGCAGCGTACCCGTGGCGCCGATGGGGTGGCCCAGCGCGATGGCGCCGCCGTTCACGTTGACCTTGTCGCGGTCCAGGCGAAGGTCGCGGATGAACTTCTCGGCCACCACGGCAAAGGCTTCGTTGACCTCGAAGAGGTCGATGTCGTCGATGGCCAGGCCGGCCCTGGCCAGCACCTTGCGGGCGGCCGGCGCGGGGGCGTTGAGCATCAGCGTCGGGTCGTCGCCCATGTTGGCGGTGGCCACGATGCGCGCGCGCGGCTTCAGGCCGTGGCGGCGCACCGCTGCTTCGGACGCCAGCAGCAGGGCTCCGGCGCCATCCACCACGCCGCTGGAATTGCCGGCGTGGTGCCTGTGCTGGATGACCAGCCCAGGGTAGGCCTGGCGGATCATGCCGCCATAGGTGCGGCCGGCCTCGTCCAGCGGCACCTCGGCCAGCGCGGTGAACGCTGGTTTCAGCTGGGCCAGGCCCTCGCGGGTGGTCTGCGGGCGGGGAAATTCCTCGTGCGCGAGCGCCAGGCTGCCGTCGTCGTGGTGCACCGGCACCAGGCTGCGGCTGAAGGCCCCGCTGGCGATGGCCCCGGCAGCGCGCTGCTGGCTGGTCAAGGCGAAGTCGTCCAGCGCCTCGCGGGAAATGCCTTCCAGGGTGGCCACGGCGTCGGCACACACACCCTGGTGCGACTGCGGCACCTCGGCCCGCAGCCGCAGGTTGCCGGCGTCCATCATCTGGGGCTCGCGTGGGTCAACCAAGGTGGCGGTGTAGCTCATCATCTCGCAGCCACCGGCCACCACCAGGTCCTCGTAGCCGGCGGCCACGCTGGCGGCGGCCAGGTTGACGCTGGTGATGCCGCTGCCGCAGAAGCGGTCCAGCGTGACACCGCTGGCCTTGGGGCTCCAGCCGGCGGCCAGCAAGGCCATGCGGGCGAGGTCCATGCCCTGCTTGCCGCGCTGCAGGCTGGTGCCCCAGATCACGTCGTCGATGTCGGCGCTGTCCACGCCGGTGCGTTCGAGCAAGGCACGCAGCACCGTGGCCGAGAGCTGCTGGGGATGAAGGCTGGCCAGGGCACCCTTGCCGGGCTTGCCGATGCCGCGGGGTGTGCGGCAGGCGTCGATGAGGTAGGCAGTGGACATGGTGTGGGGTGTTGGAGGTGGCTGGGTGCGGCGTGCTGCGGATCTCGCGCGGAGCGTGCTGACCAGTGAGGTGACGCGTCAGCCCAGCTTGCGTTCGTCCAGCCCGAGCGAGCGGCCGATGATCTCTTTCATGATCTCGCTGCTGCCGGCAAAGATGCGGCTGACCCGCGCGTCACGGTACATGCGGGAGATGCGGTAGTCATCCATGTAGCCGGCGCCGCCGTGCAGCTGCAGACATTCGTCGATGACACGGCCTTCCAGTTCGGTGCACAGCAGCTTGGCGGCGGCCGCAGTGGCGGCGTCGAGCTGGCCGTCGTTGTGCTGCAGCACGAGCTGGTCCACCCAGGTCTGCTGGGCCTGCAGCTGGGCGTGCAGCCCAGCCAGCGTGAAGCGGGTGTTCTGGAAGGCGCCGATGGGCTTGCCAAAGGCCCGGCGCTCCTTCACGAACTGCAGCGTCAGCGCAAAGGCCGCACTGGCGTGGGCCAGGGCCTGGGTGGCACACAGCAGGCGTTCCTCGGCCAGGTTGCTGGCCAACATCACAAAGCCCTTGCCGGGTTCGCCCAGCACATGGCTCTTGGGCACCTTCACGTTGTGGAAGAACAGCTCCGACGTGTCCTGCGCGTCCAGACCCAGCTTGGCCAGGCGGCGCCCGCGTTCGAAGCCTTCCATGCCGCGTTCCACCAGGAACAGCGTCAGGCCATGGCTGCTGCCCGGTTGGGTGCGCGCGGCCACCACCACCAGGTCGGCCAGCTGGCCGTTGGAGATGTAGGTCTTGCTGCCGTTGAGCAGCCAGTGGCTGCCGTGGTCTTCGGCGTGGGCCTGCATGCCGGCCAGGTCAGAGCCGGCGCCGGGTTCGGTCATGGCCACGGCCAGGATGCTGTCGCCGCGAATGGCCGGTGGCAGGAAATGCTGACGCTGCTCTTCGGAGCCGAAGCGCTGGATGTAGGGCGCGACGATGCGGCTGTGCAGTGCGAAGTAGATGCCCGGGTCACCCTCGTAGAGCAGTTCCTCGGCCACGATCATGTCGTAGCGGAAATCGCTGATGCCGGCGCCGCCGTAGCGTTCGTCGGCCCACAGGCACAGCAGCGACTGTGCACCGGCCTGGCGCCAGATGTCCCGCCCGGTGTGGCCCTGGGTGCGCCAGCTGTCCACGTGGGGTGCGATCTCTCGCGCGACAAAGCGGCGCACGCTGTCGCGGAAGCTGCCGTGGTCGGCGTCGAAGATACGCCGCGGCAGCAGCGCGGGCAGGCTGTGGGTGATGGAAGGGGTGGTGGCAGGCATGGAAAGCAACGATGGCGCAGGCCTGAGGCTACCGCCAGAATCCTCTCCAACGAGGCCAGGCCACCTTGCCGCCCGGCCCCTGAAAACCCTTAACCACCCTGTCGCCCGCGGGCGTGAAAGACCTCTCATGAGCCTCGACACCCTGAGACTTTCCCTGGCCTTGTCCACCCGGCGCAGCCGCCGTCGGACGCTGTCGGCGGTGTGCGCCAGCGTGGTGCTGGGCATCGCCGCCCTGCTGGGGCCGGCGGCCTCAGCACAGGCCCAAGCACCCGCACCGGCGGCCGGCTGGCCCGGCAAGGGGCCACTGCGGCTGGTGGCGGTGTTCCCGCCCGGCGGCTCGGTGGACCAGGTCGCGCGCATCCTGGCCCCGGTGCTGCAGCAGCAGATCGGGCAGACGGTGGTGGTCGAGAACAAGGGCGGCGCCTCGGGCGCCATCGGCACCGGCGAGGTGGCGCGTGCCGAGGCCGACGGCAGCACCTGGGGGGTGGTCTTTGACACCCATGGCGTCAACCCGGCGCTGCAGCCCAAGATCGCCTTCGACACCCGCAAGGACCTGGTCACGGTCGCGCTGCTGGGCACCAGCCCGATGGTCATCAGCACGCACACGGCGCAACCCTACAAGAGCTTCAATGACGTCGCGGCGGCGGCCAGGGGCAGCGGCGCTGCGGCGGGCATTCCCTACGGCACCATCGGCAACGGCAGCCTGGGCCACCTGGCCGTCACGCTGCTGGCAAAGGGGGCCGGCCTGAATCTCGTGCACGTGCCCTACAAGGGGGGCGGCCCGCTGATGCAGGACGCCATCGCCGGCCACGTGCCCTTGTCCATCGGCTCGGTGTTTGTGGCCAAGCCGCACCTGGACAGCGGCAAGATCCGCGCGTTGGCCGTGACCACCGCGCAGCGCCACCCCTCGCTGCCCGATGTGCCCACGCTGGCTGAGCTGGGCTTCCGCAACTTCGAGGCACCCGCCTGGTGGGCGGTGGTGGCACCGGCCAAGACACCGGCCGACATCGTCCAGCGCATGAACGCCGAGATCAACAAGGCGCTGCGCCAGCCCGAGGTGGCGGCCAAGCTGGCTGCGCAGGGCATCAGCGTGAACACGGGCACACCTGCCCAGGCACAGGCCTTTGTCGAGCGGCAGATGGACACCTGGGCCAAGGTGGTCACTGACAACGGCATCAAGGCCGACTGAATGGCCGGCGAGACCCTGGCCTTGATGGACGCCGGCGCTGTACGCGGCGCGGTAGCCGCCGTCTCGGGCCCTTCGGCCTGCCCCGACTGCGGCCACCTGCGCTGCGCAGGGTGGGAATCGGTGGGCGCGCCGGTGCAGGAGCCGCTGCTGGAGTGCATCGGCAGCCTGCGCGACATGGCGCAGGACGAGCCCACGCTGGCCGAGTACCACCCCCACGGCACGCACTACTGGCAGGCCGAGGCCCCCATTGCCTTGGCCTACTTCCCCTACAACCGCTGCAGCGTCTGGCGCTGCCGGCACTGCCACCGCGGCTTTCTGCAGTACACCGAATATGGCGGCTACTACACCGATCACCGCATCCGCGAGGTCGACCCCACCCGGCTGGCCTGACACCACGGCGGCTGCACGGCCATGAACCTCGCCCACCTGCTGCAGCGCCAGGCCCTGCTGGCGCCTGACGCCCCGGCCATCTTCGAGGGCACCCAGCAGGTGGCCACGTACGGGCAGTGGGGGCAGCGCAGCGCGACCCTGGCCGCCCGGCTGCACGCGGCCGGCCTGGCGCCGGGTGACCGTGTGCTGCTCTTCATGCGCAACCACCCGCGTTACCTGGAGCTGCTGCTGGGTGCCTGGTGGGCCGGGTTGGCGGTGGTGCCGGTGAACGCCAAGCTGCACCCAGCTGAGGTGGAATGGATCATCGACAACGCCCAAGTGCGCTGGGCCTTTGTGTCGCACGATGTCGCGCCGCGGCCGCTGGCGGGGCTGGAGCGCCAGTGGGAGGTGGACAGCGACGCGGTGTCGGCGCTGCTGGCGCCGCTGCCCGGGCAGGCTGGCGCTGACCCTGCCATCACCCCCCGCGGACCCGACGACCTGGCCTGGCTGTTCTACACCAGCGGCACCACTGGCCGGCCCAAGGGCGTGATGCTGACACACCGCAACCTGATGACCATGGGTCTGACCTACGCCATCGACGTGGATGCGCTGCAGTCGGGTGACACCATGGTCTACGCCGCCCCGATGTCCCATGGCTGCGGGCTGTACGCCGTGCCACACCTGATGGCGGGTGCGCGCCACGTGGTGCCGGCCTCCGGCGGGGTGGACGCGGCCGAGCTGTGTGCACTCGGCGAGGCCCTGGGCCCCTTGAGCACCTTTGCCGCGCCCACCATCGTGCAGCGCCTGGTCAACCACGTCGAGCAGGCAGGGCTGACGCCGGCCGAGTGTGCCCGCCGCTTCAAGACCATCGTCTATGGCGGTGCGCCGATGTACCGGGCCGACATTGAACGCGCCCTGGCGGTGATGGGCCCCCGTTTTGTGCAGATCTACGGGCAGGGCGAAACGCCGATGGTGGCCACGGCCCTGTCGCGCCAGCAGCTGGCCAACCACAGCCACCCGCGCTGGGGCGAGCGCATCGCCTCGGTGGGCGTGGCGCAGACCCCGGTGATCATCCGTGTGGCCGATGCCCTGGGGCTGCCGCTGCGACCCGGGCACACCGGTGAGGTGCTGGTGCGGGGTGACACCGTGATGGCAGGCTACTGGCGCAACCCCGAGGCCACAGCCGCCGCGGTGCGCGATGGTTGGCTGTGGACGGGTGACATGGGTTCGCTGGATGCCGACGGCTTCCTGACGCTGAAGGACCGCAGCAAGGACCTGGTCATCAGCGGCGGCTCCAACATCTACCCCCGCGAAGTCGAGGAAGTGCTGCTGACGGCACCAGGTGTGGCTGAGGTCGCCGTGGTGGGCGCGCCTGACCCCGAGTGGGGCGAGGTGCTGGTGGCCTTTGTGGTGCTGCGCCAGGGCACGCCCGATTCGGCCGCGCTGGACACCCACTGCCTGGCCCACATCGCCCGCTTCAAGCGCCCCAAGCGTTATGTGTTTGTGGAAGCGCTGCCCAAGAACCACTATGGCAAGGTGCTGAAGACCGAGCTGCGCCGCCGCGCGGCGCTCAGCCCGCCCGCATGCGGCTGAGGATCTGCTGCGAGCCGGCGGCCAGCAGCCGCGCATCGGACGACACCGTCACGAAGCGGAAGCCGCGTGCAGCCCGTGCCAGAGCCCCCTCAGGTGTGCCGTTATGGATACCGGCCACGATGCCGTGGGCCTGGGCGCGGCTCAGGATGTGGTCGATGGCCTGCTGCACCGGCGGGTCCACGTCGTCGAAGACCGGGCGGCAGCCGAGCGCCAGCGACAGGTCTGACGGGCCGATGTAGATCGCGTCCAGCCCTTCCACCGAGAGGATGTCGTCCAGGTTGTCCAGCGCCTGCGCGGTCTCGATCATCGCAAAGCGCACGATGTGCTGGTTGGCCTGCTGCGGGTAATCGGCACCGTGCACCAGCAGTGCGCGGATGGGACCGAAGCTGCGGGTGCCCCGCGGGGCGTAGGTGGTCCAGGCCACCAGGCGGGCGCAGTCGTCGCGTGTGTTGACCATCGGGCAGATCACCGCTGACGCGCCAGCGTCCAGGCTCTTCATCAGGATGCCGGGTTCCAGCCAGGGTACCCGCACCACCGGCACCGTGCGGGTGGCCGACAGGCCCTGCAGCATCTGCACCATCGCCGGGTAGTCGAGGACGCCATGTTGAAGGTCCACCGTCAGGCTGTCCCAGCCCTGGTGGGCCATCACTTCGGCGGAAAAGCCGTTGGGAATGGCCAGCCAGCCGTTGACGGCGGTCTTGCCCTCTTGCCAGAGCGTGCGCAGGCGGTTGGTGTTCATGGGGCTCCTTGAAGGGTGCGGTGGAGTTCACCGGGGTTCATCGTTGAAGGCAGGGGCGCTTGGGGTCGAAGGCCCAACCCGGCAGCAGGTACTGCATGGCCAGCGCGTCGTC
>JAJTDE010000238.1 GCA_021298085.1 Rubrivivax sp. | reverse complement strand
CGGTGATCCCCACCGCCGAGATGTGCGGCAAGCTGAAGGCCGCGTTGGACGCCCGGCGCCATGAACACACGCTGATCCTCGCGCGCACCGACGCGCTGGCCGTGGAGGGTTTTGACGCCGCGATGGCGCGCGCCGAGGCCTACCTGGAAACTGGCGTCGATGCCCTGTTCATCGAGGCCCTGCGCACGCCAGAACAGATGGCCACGGCCTGTGAGCGATTTGCCGGTCGCGTGCCGCTGCTGGCCAACATGGTGGAAGGGGGGCAGACGCCCGTCAGCAGCGCCGCAGCGCTGGGCGAACTGGGCTTTCGCATCGTCATCTTCCCCGGGGGCACGGTGCGTGCCATCGCCCATGCACTGCAGGGTTATCTTGCGAGCCTGGCGGCCCACGGCAGCACCGCGCCCTGGAAAGACCGGATGCTGGACTTTGACGGCCTGAATGGCGTCATTGGCACACCGGAGCTGCTGGCGCGCGGGCGCCACTACGACAGCACTTGAGCCGCGCCGTGGCGGCCGCGTCAGCGTGCGGCCAGCGCGGCCCGAATGGCTTCCACCCGGGCGCGGTTGACCCCAAAGTCCTTGCGGCCCAGGCGCGAGGCCGAACGCACCTGCACCACGCCGGCCGGGTCTACCCAGAATTCGACGTCATCGACAAAATTCAGCCAGCGCGTGGTGAAGCGGGCATAGAGGTAATCCGGCCCTGACTGCACCACGCTGGCACCCGGCATCGCGCCCACCACCGCCTGCAGCTGCGCCAGCGTGGCCGCGGCGTCGCCGCGCATCGGCAGCGGCTGAATCTCAGCGTAGGCCCGCATGGGGTGCTCAGGGTAGAGGCTGGCCTGGCTGCTGACGCTGTTCTCGGTGCGCGAGGGTGGCTTCAGCCGCCCTTCACGCACGCCCAGGTCAGCCGGGGCTTTCCCCGCCAGCAGGCCCACCTGGCCGGCCAATATCAGCAGCACGGGCAACAACAGCAGCAGGCTGAACAAGGCTTTCAGGAGCATCGTGATCACCGGTCGGGTCATGGGTGGTTCAGGCAGGGCAGCGCGGGCATCGGCCGCTCAAGGCTTGATGTAGGCATGTCCCTGCAGCTGCAGCTTGGTCAGCCGCACGACGCCCGAGGGCGTGAAGTCGGCTTCCTGGATGAACTGCTCCCTCTTCAGGTTGCGGTTCTTCAACGTGATCTCGCACACCTCAAACTTCACACCTCGGTTGACCAGCGCGGCCACCGTGGCGGCAAACGGCGCTTCACTGCGGTCCTTCATGCCTTCCATGAGGAAGTCGACACCAAAGGCGTGGGTGACCACCGTGATGCGGGCGGTGGGGTCGGTGTCCAGGTGGTTGCGGATGTTGCGCAGGGTGGAGAGTGCCTGGCTCTGGGTGTCGTTGATGTGGTAGACGACCTTGTCCTGGGCCAGGGTGGCAAAGGCGGCCAGCGACAGCGTCGCGGCCACGAAGAAGGTGCGGGGTTTCATGGGCATGTCTCCAGTGAGCAGATCGGTGTATTGTGGTCAGTGGACGCTACGGTCGGGCGAAATATCAGTCAAGAATGATTTACCCGCGTGGCCCGGTGGCCCGGGTTGTGGGCGGCGCGCAGTCAGCCGGCCATCGGTTCGGTCAGGTAGACCCCTTCGCGGCCGACCACCGGGTTCTGGGTGGGCATCAGCACGGTGCAGCCGTCGCAGGGTGAGCGGATCTCGGTGTCGCCATCCCAGGCAATGAGCGCGTCGCGGGCAAAGACTTCGAAGCCCACCAGCGGACGCACAAAGCGCCAGTGGGGCGTCTGGATGACGCAGGTGCGCAGCAGGCGGTAGCGCAGGGCGGGTGCGGCGGCAGCGGCGCTTGGCGCGGGGGCCAGCAGGCCCAGGTGCGCCAGGAAGGCCGTCGTGACGGCCACCGCGCACTCGCCGGTCTGGCGCAGGAAGTGCCCGCCGCACTCCACCACCAAGGCGGCGCCGGGGTGCATGCGGTTGCTCAGCCGGCCATGCTGGATCAGCGGCGTGCCCGAGCCCAGGCCCTCTGGCATCACCAGGTGCACCTGCGGGTGGCCGATGGCCAGTGCGGCCGCGCTGTTGGCGGCGCGTTCAGGGTAGACCCAGAAGGGCTGTACCGCGGTGGAAGTGCTGTGGATGTCCAGCACGTGATCTGCGGCGGCGACCACGGGTGCCAGTTCGCGGGCCCGCTGCAGCTCGGGGCTGTCTTCATCGCCTTCCAGCCACTCGCGGCTCCAGATGCGGTTCAGGTTATGCACCAGCTGGCGGCTCTTCAGCGGTTCGGCAGGGTCGAAGCTTTCATAGGCGGCGACATTCGCAAAGCTCACCGTCAAGGTGCCGCGCAGCGGGCGCACGCCGGTGTCCAGCAGGTGGGTGCAGGCCACCATGCCGCAAAACTCGTTGCCGTGTGTCAGGGCGTTGATGAGCACGTGCGGCCCCGGCTCGCCGCTGTGGAAGCGGTGCACATAGGGCACGCCGGTGTTGCCATCGCGGTAGGCGCTGAGGTCGCGCGGCAGGAGTTCAAGTTGCACGGGTTGGGTCTCCCTGGAGCGCCATCAGCGCGTGTTGAACGACGCCATCGCCATACGGCGCGGCCTGGAAGGCGGGCAGTGCCTCGGCCGCCGCCGAGTAAGCCTGCAGCGCCGGGTAGGCAGCTGCGGGCACCGAACCCCGCACCATCTGCACGATGAAATGCCAGGCCACGGCCACCGAGACGCCGGCGTCGTCGATGGCCTGTGCCGGCGGCGGCAGCGGGTGCTGGGCGAGCCGGGTCTCCAGCGCCTGGCAGGCCGCCTGCAGCGGCCCGGTGACCCGCTGCAGCCAGGCGGCATCCAGCTTGTCGGGTGCGCGCAGGCCCGGCTGCAGCAGGCCGATGGCCACGCGGCGCACGTAGGGCGAATCCAGCATGCCGATGAGTAACACGGGAACCTCCGATGGCGGGGTGACGCGGGTGACGGATGCTACTGGCAACGTGGCGCCCTTGCCCCGCCAGGCGCCCGTACAAGCACCTATCCTGCAGTCCTCTAGAGGACTGATAGACTTCAGGCACGATGTCGTCCACCCCGCGCCTGAGCCTCGTCCAGCCCGAACCCGGGCAGAGCCGTTATGCCGCCCTGGCCGCGGCGCTGCGCCAGCGCGTGGTCGACGGCGAATGGCCAGCCGGCACCGCGCTGCCAGCCGAGACCAGCCTGGCCGCGGAACACGGTGTGGCGCTCGGCACGCTGCGCCGGGCGCTGGAGCTGCTGGCCGACCAAGGCCTGATCGAGCGCCGCCACGGCAAGGGCACCTTTGTGCGCAACGGCCTGGCCGGCGCCCCCATGCTGCGCTTCTTCCGCTTTGGGGCGGGTGACGGCGAAGTGCCGCAATCGCGCATCCTGTCGCGCCAGCCGCTGCGCGCCTCGGCCGAGGTGGCCCGCCGCCTGGGCGTGGCCCGTGGCGAGCCGGTACTGCGCCTGCAGCGCCTGCGCTCGCTGGGCGGGCAGCCGCGGCTGCTGGAGGACATCTGGCTGCCACTGCCGTTGTTTGAGCCCCTGCTCACGGAACCGCTGGGCACCTGGGGAGACCTGCTCTACCCAATGTTTGTCGAGCGCTGCGGCGTGACCGTGGCACGCGCCACCGACGACATCGCCTTTGCCCACCTCACCGCGGCCCAGGCCCGGGTGCTGGAGCTGCCGGCCGGCCACCCGGGTGTCACCGTCACGCGGCAGGCGCACGACATCACGGGCCGCTGCGTCGAGCTGCGCCTGACCCATGGCGATGCCTTCGCCTTCCACTACAGCGTCACCATCACCTGAGGAGACCCCCGACATGCCCGTAGACCACCCCACCCGACGACACTTCCTGGCCGCCTCGGCGGGTTCTGCGGCTGGCCTGTCCTGGCCCGCGCTGGCCGCCGGTGACCTGGGCGGCGGCAAGCCCATCACGCTGGTGGTGTCCTACCCGGCCGGGGGTGGCGCTGATGCGATGGCGCGCCTGATCGCGCCCAAGCTGGCCGACGCGCTCGGGCAAGCGGTGGTGGTGGACAACAAGCCCGGCGCCAGCGGCACCATCGCCGCCGGGCAGGTGGCCCGCGCGACACCCGACGGCACCACGCTGCTGCTGGACGCGTCGTCGTTTGCCGTCAACCCGGCGCTGTTCCCGAAGCTGGCCTACGACAACCAGAAGTCCTTCGAGCCGATCGCGGTGCTGGCCCAGTTTCCCAACGTGCTGGTCTGCACACCCAGCTTCGAGGCGCGCAGCGTGGCCGATGTGCTGCGCCTGGCCCGTGCCAAGCCGGGGGCGCTGGCCTATGCGTCGTCGGGCAACGGTTCGGCCCAGCACCTGGCGGGTGCCCTCTTCGAACAGCTGGCCAAGGTGGACCTCAACCACGTGCCCTACCGCGGCGGTGGCCCGGCGCTCAACGACGTGATGGGTGGGCAGGTGCCGCTGTTCTTCGCCAACGTGGCTTCGGGGCTGGGGCAGATCCAGGCCGGCCGCCTGCGCCCGCTGGCCGTGACAGCGGCCCGCCGCTGTCGCGCGCTGCCCGATGTGCCCACGATGGCCGAGGCCGGTGTGGCGGGGCACGAGGTGCTGGAATGGAACCCCATCCTGGCCCCGGCTGGCCTGCCGCCCGGCGTGCGCTACACGCTGTCGGCGGCCGTCAACCGGGCCATGGCCGACCCGGAGGTGCTGGGCCGTGTGCGCGCCCTGGGCGGCGACGTCTTCAGTGGCGACCCGGCGCAGTTTCTGGCGTCGCAGCAGGCGCTGTGGGCCCGGGTGGTGAAGGAACGGGGCATCACCCGTGACTGACCCCGGCGCCGACGGCTGGGACTGCCACGTCCACGTCTTCGACGCGTCACACCCGGTGCAGCCGGGCCATTACCCGGCGCTGGATCGGCCCCTGGTGCAGATCGAGGCGGCGGCCCTGGC
>JAJTDE010000075.1 GCA_021298085.1 Rubrivivax sp. | reverse complement strand
CTGCTGCGCGCCTACATGAAGGGCTTTGACCCAAGCTTCGTCGCCTTGCGCGGTGATGCCCAGCAGACGGCCGACACCGCCAAGGCCTTCAAGGTGTTTTACGCCAAGGTGCCTGGCAAGACAGAGAACAGCTACACCATCGACCACACGGCCGGCTCGTACCTGTTTGATGCCCAAGGCCGCGTGAGAGTCTTCACTCGGCACGGGACCGGCGCCGACATGCTGCTGCACGACCTGCAGCAGTTGCTGAAGCAGGGTTGAACACGGCACAGCCTGGGCGCTGATGCCCAGGCGGTGAAATTCAGCTGACCGACTCCAGGCTCTTGCGCATCTTCTTCATTGCCGCGACTTCAATTTGGCGGATGCGCTCTGCGCTGACACCGTATTCGGCCGCCAGTTCGTGCAGCGTCATGCCGCCGGTGCTGTCGTCGTTGACCTTCAGCCAGCGTTCTTCCACGATGCGGCGGCTGCGATCATCCAGGGTCTCCAGGGCCTTCAGGATGCCGTCGCCCGACATCCGGTCACGCTGCTGGGCTTCCAGCAGGCGTGTCGGTTCCTGGCGCTCGTCAGCCAAGTAGGCGATGGGTGCGTATTCGTCTTCGCTGTCGTCACCCTGCGGTTCCAGCGCGACATCGCCGCCGGCCATCCGGGTTTCCATCTCGACCACTTCTTCGGGCTTGACGTTCAGCTCGCGCGCCACGGTGGCCACTTCGGCTGCGGACAAGGCGTTGCGGTGGGTTTCGCCGTCGGCCGCCTCGGCCTTGAAGCCCTGCTTCATCGATCGCAGGTTGAAGAACAGCTTGCGCTGCGCCTTGGTGGTGGCCACCTTGACCAGGCGCCAGTTGCGCAGGATGTATTCGTGGATCTCGGCTTTGATCCAGTGCATGGCGTAACTGACCAGGCGAACGCCTTGGTCAGGGTCAAAGCGCCGCACGGCCTTCATCAGGCCGACATTGCCTTCCTGGATCAGGTCACTCTGGGGCAGGCCGTAGCCGAGGTACTGGCGTGACAAGGACACCACCAGCCGAAGGTGCGACAGCACGAGCCGCCCGGCCGCTTCGATATCCCCGTTGCTTTGCAGGCGTCGCGCGAGATCACTCTCTTCGGCTTGCGACAGCATGGGCATGCGGTTGACAGCGCTGATATAGGCGTCCAGATTGCCCAGGGACGGAACCAGCGACCAAGGGTCGCGGACTGAGAGTGCAGTGGAGGTGCTCATGATGTTGAACGGCTCCTTCGTATAAACCCGAACATCGGGCCAGGAAGCATATTAGCACTCTCGACACGCGAGTGCTGAAACCATGTGGGCGACCCGGCGGGCGCTGTTTGTGCGTTGCTCATCGCACCTGGTTGAGCAGCTGCTGGATGTCGCCCAGCAGGTCGTCCACCTCACTGCCTTCCTTGAGGCGCTGTTGCAACTCTTGCTTCATGAAGCACACGGTCATGTTCACGAAGCTGCTGTCCAGGGCCTTTCTCACAGCCGCCATCTGCGTGGCAATCGCCATGCACGACTGCCCTTCCTCGATCATGCGCTGAACGCCCCGCAATTGGCCCTCAGCCCGCTTCAGGCGGTTCAGCAGTTGTTGACGGCTGACGTCATCGGTCAGGACGGCCATGGTGCAGCTCCGGAAAAGGGTGTGCAGCCCTGGCGGGCGGCCAGGCGCTGACACGGATGGGTCGATCAAGCTCAACTGTGCCAGACGGCGCTGAAGGGGCGGGCCGCCCTTTCAGGACGCGCACACCGTGTGTGTGCGCTGCTCAGGCACACCCAGCTTGCGCAGGATGATGGCCAGAGGGCAGAAGTTGGTCAGGCCAAACTGGAACAGGTTGAGGCCGACAAACGCGGTAAAGGCCAGGAACCAAGGGCTGACAAAGAGGGGGCTGGCCTGCACACCCAGCGCCAGGCTGGTCATGATGAAAAGGCCGGCAATGACGCGGATCCAGCGTTCAACGGTCATGGAATGCTCCTTCAAGGGGTTGGGGTTGGGGTTGGGGTTAGGTGACAAAGGTGAGGCTTCAGGCTTCAGGCTTCAGCCGTCAGGCTGCATGGCGCTTCCGATTGAGCGCGTAGTACAGAACCGGGATCACCACCAGCGTGAGCAGGGTGGACACCAGGATGCCGAAGATCAGCGAGATGGCGAGCCCGTTGAAAATCGGGTCGTCCAGGATGAAGACCGCGCCGATCATGGCTGCCAGGCCCGTCAGCGCGATGGGTTGGGCGCGGACCGCGGCCGACTGCACCACGGCGTCGTCAAAGGCCATGCCCCGAGACACCTGCAGCTCGATGAAGTCCACCAGCAGGATGGAATTGCGCACGATGATGCCGGCCAGCGCGATCATCCCGATCATGCTGGTGGCGGTGAAGGGTGCGCCCAGCAGCGCATGGCCCGGCATGACGCCGATGATGGTCAGCGGAATCGGCGCCATGATGATCAGCGGTGTCAGGTAGCGCTTGAACTGCGCGACGGCCAAGAGGTAGATCAGCACCAGCCCGACACCGTAGGCCGCGCCCATGTCCCGGAAGGTGTCGTAGGTGATCTGCGATTCGCCGTCCCACTTGATGGCGTACTGCCGGTAAGCGTCGGTTGGCTGGCGGATCCAGTACTCACCCACCAGCCCTGTGTCGGGCAGGGCGGCAGCCTGCACCGTGCTGCGCACGCCGAACAGGCCGTACAGCGGCGAGTCGGGTGTCGGGCCGCCGGCGGCCACGTCGGCAAAGACGTAGGACACCCCCAGCAGGTTCTTGGTCAGCAGCGGCTTGTCGATCACGTCGCGCTCCACACGCACCAGCTCCGACAAGGGCACCAGACGGCCGTCACCGGCGCGCAGCGGCAGCGCCAGGAGGGCGTCCAGGCCCCGCTGGTCAGCACGCGGCAGCTGCAGGCGCACGGGCACCGGAAACTTGCTCTGACCATCGTGGAGGTAGGCCGCGTCCAGCCCGCTGAGCGCACCGTGAACGGTCTGTGCAATGGCCTGCATCGGGATGCCGAGTGACTCGGCGCGTGCCCGGTTGACCCGCAGGTAGGCCCGCGGCGCGTTCTCCTGCAGGCTGGTGTCCACGCCGACGATGTCCGGTGCCTGTGAGAACCCGTCGGCGATGCGCCGTGCCAGCGCCTGCCGGCCGGCCTCATCAGGCCCGTAGACCTCGGCCACGATGGGGCTCATCACCGGCGGCCCCGGCGGAACCTCCACCACCTTCAGGCGGGCGCCATGGCGTGCCGCGATCTCGCGCAGTGCCGGCTGCAGCCGCTGCGCAATCGCGTGGCTTTGCTGGCTGCGCTGCGACTTGTCGACCAGATTGACCTGGAGCTCGCCCTGCTCCGCGTCGGCACGCAGGTAGTACTGCCTGACCAGGCCGTTGAAGGTGATGGGGGCTGCGGTACCGGCATAACCCTGCAGGTCGCGCACCTCGGGCTGGCGGGCCAGGAACGCGCCCATCTCGTGCAGCGCGGCGGCCGTGTCTTCCAGTGGCGTGCCGGAGGGCATGTCGACCACCAGCGCAAACTCGCTCTTGTTGTCGAAGGGCAGCATCTTCAGCACCACCCACTGCACCACGGTCATGCCCACGGAGAGCATCACCGCCGCCAGGATGCCAGCCAGCAGCAGCCAGCGCTTGCGCGCACTGCGCAGGAAGGGGGTCAGCAGCGCGGTGAAGAGGCCTGACAGTCGCGCACCAAGGCCACCCGCGCCACCGTGGGCGCCCTGCCCGTGGGTGCCGTTGGCGCTGTGGGTCTCCTTCATCAGCCTGAGCGCCAGCCAGGGCGTCACCGTGAAGGCGATGATGAGCGACAGCGCCATGCCCAGGCTGCTGTTGATGGGGATGGGGCTCATGTAGGGGCCCATCAGGCCGCTGACAAAGGCCATCGGCAGCAAGGCGGCAATCACGGTCAGGGTCGCGAGGATGGTGGGGCCGCCCACTTCGTCGACCGCCGTCGGGATGATCTCGCGCAGGCGGCGGCCTGGCTCGAGCTGCTGGTGGCGGTGGATGTTTTCCACCACCACGATGGCGTCGTCCACCAGGATGCCGATCGAAAAGATCAGCGCAAAGAGGCTCACCCGGTTCAGCGTGAAGCCCCAGGCCCAGCTGGCAAACAAGGTGGCCGTCAAGGTGAGGATCACCGCGGCACCCACGATCACCGCCTCGCGCCGGCCCAGGGCAAAGCCCACCAGCAGGATCACCGAGCCCGTGGCAAAGGCCAGCTTCTGGATCAGCTTGGCGGCCTTTTCGCCGGCGGTCTGTCCATAGTCGCGGGTGACCTGCAGCCACACGCCCTCCGGCAGCACGGTGTTGCGCAGTTCGTCCACGCGGGCGTGCACGGCGCGTGCCACATCGGTGGCGTTTTCACCGGGCTTCTTGGTGACCGTGACCGTGACGGCGGGGTAGGGGCCCGCGGCCTGTGGCTGGCCAGCCGCGGTGGCACTGGCGCCCGGGGCTGCGGCACCTGCGCCCTGGCTCGTCCAGACATAACGGCTGACCTGGGCGTTACCGGCCTCGACCTTGGCCACTTCCCGCAGGAACACGGGTTTGCCGGCGTGTGTCCCCACCACGATGTCGGCCACCTCGGCGGCGCTGGTCAGGAAGGCGCCGGTGTGGACCGTCAGCATGCGGCTGCTGGCAGTGTCGACCACCTGGCCGGCCGGCATGCCCTGGTTGGCGGCGTGCAGCGTCTGCTGCAGGCGCAGCACGTCGACACCCCGGGCGCGCATGCGTTCCGGGTCGAGGTGCACCTGGATGCTGCGGCCGGCGCCGCCGATGGTCTGCACTTCACGGGTGCCGGGCACGCGCTTGAGCTCGGTTTCCAGCGTGGCGGCGATGCGTTCGAGGTCCGCGGTGGCGCTGTCGCCAGGGGCCGCGGAGGGCTGCGAGAGTGTCAGCGCCACGATGGGCACGTCGTCGATGCCCTTGGGCTGGACGATGGGTGGCAGTGCGCCCAGACCGGCGGGCAGCCAGTTCTGGTTCGCATTCAGGACGTCGTACAGCCGCACCAGCGCCTCGGTGCGCGCCACACCGACCTTGAACTGCACCGTCAGCACTGCCATCCCAGGTCGGCTGACCGAATACGTGTGTTCGATGCCCTGGATCTGGCTGAGCACCTGTTCGGCGGGCAAGGCCACCATCGTCTGGACGTCGGCACTGCTGGCCCCGGGGAAGGGGATCAGCACATTGGCCATCGTCACATTGATCTGAGGTTCTTCTTCCCGCGGCGTGATCAGCACCGCAAACAGTCCCATCAGCAGGGCCACCACGGCCAGCAAGGGCGTGAGGGCGTTGTCCTGAAAGGCTGCCGCCAGCCGGCCGGAGATGCCAAGGCCGGTCGTCTCCGGGTTGGCAGAGGAAGTCGATGGGGTCATGGGGCAGGCCTCGCACCCGCCAGACCGGCCCTGACCGCGTCAGCGGCGATCAGGTCGCCGGACCGCAGGCCGGCCACCACCTCGACATCGGTACCGCTCATGGGGCCGGCGATGCGGATCGGGCGCAGCACAAAGCGGCCGTCCAGGACGGCATAGACCGCGGTAAGTTCGCCGCGCAGCAGCACGGCTTGAACGGGTACACGCGGACGCGTGATGGCGCCGGCATTGCCGCTGGCCGCGGGGTTGGAGGCCGCCGCGGCGGCGGTGAAGCGGACCTCGACGCTGGTGCCTGGGCTGAGCGAGGCGGCGGCCTCCAGCGGCAATTCCAGGCGCCACTCGGTGGTCTGGGCCACCGGGTCGGCGCTGGGCAGCTCGGTACGCGTGCTGGGTGTCCAGCGGCGGCCATCGGCCCCGATCACTTCCCACTGGCGCGCATCGCGTGCGGCGGCCACCCGCGAGGCGGGCAAGTCCACCACGGCACGCAGGCGGCCTGGGGCGTAGACCGTCATCAGCGGGCGGCCCGGTGTGGCCAGGTCGCCCAGCTCAGCGTGGGTGGCCAGCACCACACCGTCAAACGGGGCACGAACACTGGCAAAGCCTTGCTGGAGTGCGGCCTGCGACCGGCCCGCCCGTGCCTGCTCCAGCCCCGCCTCGGCGGCGCGCAGGCGAGCCTGCGCATCGTCGACGGCGGCGTTGCTGACAAAGCCTTGCTGGCGCAATGTCTGCGTACGCTCCGCGTGCAGCTTGGCCGACTGCCACAGCGCCTCGGCCTGGTCCACGCCGGCAGCCGACGCACGCACGCCGGCTTCAGCGCTGCGCTCGTCGATGCGCGCCAGCACCTGCCCGGCCTTGACGCGGTCACCGGCCTTCGCGGTGAACGACAGCACATTGCCACCCACCTGCGCCGCCAGCGTGGCCTGGCGCACGGCCTCCACATGGCCATTCAGGCTGGTGGTACTGCCGGTCAGCGGTGCACTGACCTTCAAGGTGGCCACCGCCAGGCCGTGGGCCTGTGCGGCGGGCCCAGGCGCACTGCCCTGCGCCAAGACGGTGGCCGGGCCCAGGCAGGCCAGCATCAGGGCGGCTGCTGACAGCAGCGTGGGACAGAGGCGAGGTGTTTGCATACCCGGTATGGTATTCGATACCCACGGGGGTATCAAGTGAAATCCGACCGTCCGAAGGGAAAAAAGGCGCCCAGTGGGCGCCTGTCGAGACGGTTGCGCGGGGAGCGCGGGCCGTCAACCCGCCTTGGTGCTGACGGTGCAGGTGTTCATGCCGAGCACCGTGTAGAGCGGGCAGAACTTGAACAGCGCCGTGCCCAGGAGCAGGAGACCGATCCAGCCCCAGGCGCCGATGGTGCCGGTCAGGGTCATGGCCAGCAGGGCCAGGCCCAGGACGATGCGGAGGATGCGGTCGATGCCGCCGACGTTGGCTTTCATGGGTGTCTCCTTGTGCAAGCTCGGCGACGTTGCCGATGTAGGCAGTGTGAGACGTGACGGGGCGCTTGTCGGTGATCTCGGTGACACAGCGGCTTGAGCCTGATCAAGGTTCTTGCGCATGGCCAGCCGTGGGCTGCCCGTGCTCAGCCCAGCGCCATCGCTTCTTCAGCGGCCAGGCGCCGCAGCGCATTCGGCTGTGCCAGCTCGATGCGTTCCCGGCCGAGCTTGACCCATCCGGCCCGCTCAAAGCGGTTCAGCAGGCGCGAGACGATCTCGCTCACCGTGCCCAGCTGGTCGGCCAATGCCTGGTGGGTGGCGTGCAGCACCGGCCCCTTGGCACACAGTGCCTGGGCCAGCCGCTGAAAGGTGTCCGGGTCGAGCTGCAGCAGTTCCGTTGACACCATGGCCTGACCATGGGCGCTCAGGGCCGACTGCCCAAGCAGGCAGGGAGAACCCTCGTCGAACAACACCGTGCCTGCACCCACCTGCACATGCGCCGCAGCGCACGACCACAGCGCCTGGCGTTCGGTGGTGGGTACCGCCGCCACAGCCGGGTACAGTGCCAACAGCGGGTCAGTGGTGCTTGCCGAGGGCTCGTCCATGGGCCGTGAAGATGCCTGAAGACGCCCGCTGCCTGAGCGCCGCAGGCCCTGCGGGGCTCAGGCAGCCCCTTTCACCGAGACGACACCGTGCCCGACCCCTCACCCCGCCGCTCACGCCGAGGCCAGGCCATCCTGCTGCTGGCCATGATGGCCTTCGGCTTGCTGACGATGACCATCTGCCTGCCCTCGATGCAGCAGTGGGCGGGCATCTTCGGCACCAGCCAGGCGCAGGTGCAGCTCACCTTCGGTGCGTATGTGGTCAGCTATGGGGCCTTCCAGCTGGTCTATGGCCCGCTGTCCGATCGGCATGGCCGGCGCCTGCTGATGGTGGCCGGCCTCGGCGTGGCGGTGCTGGGCCTGGTGCTGGCTGCCTTGGCGCGCAGCATCGACGCGCTGGTGGCGGCGCGGTTTGTGCAGGGCGCCGGTGCGGCCGCCTGCATGGTGCTCGGGCGTGCCGCCATCCAGGACCTGTTCAGCGGGCCAGAACGCACCCGCATGATGGCCTACGTGGGCATGGCGATGGGCCTGTGTCCGCCGCTGGCCACGGTGCTGGGCGGCCAGTTGCACGTGGTGCTGGGCTGGCAGTCAAACTTTGTCGTGATGGCCGTGGTGGGTAGCCTGCTGATGGTGACCGCCTGGCGGGGTTTGCCGGCAGCACCGGTGGCAGGTGCTGCATCACCGGCTGCGGCGCAGCCAGCACGGAGTGGGTGGCTGGCCGACTTCGCCGAGCTTCTGGCCCACCGCCAGTACCGCTTCAACGTGCTGATCCTCGCGCTGAACAGCGCGTCGTTCTACGCATTCCTGGGTGGTGCACCGGTGCTGCTGGGCCACCTGGGTGTCGGGCCTGATCGGGTGGGGTTTTTCATCATGATGATCCCGATGTCCTACATCGTGGGCAACTTCCTCTCGACCCGCGTTGTTGTCCGCTGGGGTGAAGCCGCTATGCGTCATGTGGGCGCGGTGCTGACGCTGAGCGGCATCGTGGCGGTGGTGCTGCTGTCGTGGCTCGGGGTACACCACCCGCTGGCCTTGTCGGTGCCGCTGATGCTGCTGGGCATCGGGCATGGTCTATGGATTCCGCCCACCCTGGGCGCCACCGTGGGTGCCGTTCCTGCGCTGGCCGGGTCAGCCGCCGCGTTGGCCGGCGTCAGCCAGCAGCTGTTGGGCGCGCTGGGTGGTTATGCGGTTGGCTGGATTCCGCTGACCACGGCCGCGCCGCTGGCGCTGCTGATGTTGAGCATCAGCCTCACGGCGGCCTGGTCGGAACGCCAGGCTGAGCGCAGGCCAACGCCGTGAAGTGACGGTGAGCTTGCGCTGGCCGGGCGGCGAGGCGCGGGCCCTGGGTGAACGGCCATCAAGGCCGCCCCATGCCGTCTATGGCAGCTCCTGGCCGGCACCCGCCTGCCAGATCGCGGCCCAGGTCTGGCTGTCCAGCGAGATGTTCAGCGCCGCCAGGGCGTCGTCCAGTGCGTCCAGGCGGCGCGTGCCTGTCACGGGCAGGGGCTGGCTGGGGTGTCGCAGCAGCCAGGCGTAGGCCAGCGTCGCCGGGCTGCAAGACCATTGCTCGGCCAGCCGCGTCAGCACATGGTGCACGCGCCAGGCGGCGTCATCGCCCGGGCCCGGCTGAACCAGGCGGCCGCCAGCCAGGGGCGACCAGATCATCGGGCGGCGCTGCAGGCGTTGGGCCTGGTCCAGCGTGCCATCGTGCAGGGGCCCGCGCTGCAGCGGGTGCAGCTCGATCTGGTTGGTGCACAGCACCGTGCCGCGGGGCAGGGCGCTGTCGATCAATTCAAACTGCGAGGGGGTGAAGTTCGAGACGCCAACGTGGCGCACCAGGCCATCCTGCTGAAGGCGCTCGACGCACCGCGCCACCTCCTGGGCCTGCATCAGGGGGTCAGGCCGGTGGATGAGCAGCACATCGAGCCAGTCGGTGTGCAGTTCACGCAGGCCGCGCTCCACGCTGGCGCGGATGTGCTGCGCCGAGGTGTTGTAGCTCTTGACGCGGTGCTCAGGCCGTGCGCCGCTGACCAGCTGGATGCCGCACTTGCTGACCAGCTGCAGACGCTGGCGCAGGCCGGGCTGCAGGGCCAGCGCCTCGCCGAACAGGGCTTGCACGGCGTAGTCGCCATAGATGTCGGCGTGGTCGAAGCTGCTCAGGCCCTTGTCCAGGCAGGCGTTGATCCAGTCCAGCCGCTGCGGCGCTGACCAGCCCCAGCTGTGCAGACGCCACACCCCGACGACGACGGGGCTCAGGCGGGGACCGCCGGGGCAGAGCTCAACCAGCATGGACACGGATGCCTGAACTCAGACGTTGAACAGGAAGTTCAACACGTCGCCGTCCTTGACGATGTATTCCTTGCCTTCGGCGCGCATCTTGCCGGCGTCCTTGGCGCCCTGTTCGCCCTTGAAGGCCACATAGTCGTCGAAGGCGATGGTCTGGGCGCGGATGAAGCCGCGTTCGAAATCGGTGTGGATCACACCCGCCGCCTGGGGTGCGGTGTCGCCGATGTGGATCGTCCACGCGCGCACCTCCTTCACACCCGCGGTGAAGTAAGTCTGCAAGCCCAGCAGCTTGAAGGCCGCGCGGATCAGGCGGTTAAGCCCCGGCTCTTCCTGGCCCATCTCCTGCAGGAACATCAGGCGGTCGTCGTCGCCCATCTCGGCCAGCTCGGCCTCGGTCTTGGCGCAGATGGCTACCACCGGCGCGTTCTGCTGGGCGGCGTACTCGCGCAGGCGGTCGAGGTACGGGTTGTTCTCGAAACCGTCCTCGGCCACGTTGCCCACGAACATCGCCGGCTTGGCGGTGATCAGGCACAGCGGCTTGAGGATCACGCGCTCTTCCTTGCTGAAGTCGATGCTGCGCACCGGCAGCGCCTGGTCCAGCGCAGCCTGGCACTTCTCCAGCACCTTCACCAGCGCAGCGGCTTCCTTGTCGTTGCCGGAGCGTGCGGCCTTCACGTAGCGGTGCAGGCTCTTCTCCACCGTGCCCAGGTCGGCCAGGCACAGCTCGGTCTGGATGACCTCGATGTCGGAGACCGGATCGACCTTGCCAGCCACGTGGATCACGTTCTCGTCGTCGAAGCAGCGCACCACGTTGACGATGGCGTCGGTCTCGCGGATGTGGCTCAAGAACTGGTTGCCCAGGCCTTCGCCCTTGCTGGCACCGGCCACCAGGCCCGCGATGTCGACGAACTCAACGATTGCTGGCACGACACGTTCAGGCTGGACGATGGCCGACAGGGCCTTCAGCCGCGGATCGGGCAGCTCGACCACACCGACGTTGGGCTCGATGGTGCAGAACGGGTAGTTCTCCGCCGCAATGCCGGCCTTGGTGAGTGCATTGAAGAGGGTCGATTTGCCGACGTTGGGCAGGCCGACGATGCCGCACTGCAGGCTCATGGTGAAACGCTCCGGCTTGGGTAAGCCCAAAGCTGGCCCGGGGCGGGCACAGCGAACAAACACGCGGCGGCCCGTACCAGGGCCGCCGTACAGCGCGGATTTTAGGTGGCCGATGCCGGCTTCTTGTCGCTGTCGGCCGCGGCGGCCGAAGCAGCACTGCCCGCCGCCTGCGCTGCCGGCTTCGAGGGGCGCAGCGCCAGCCAGTTGCCCGCCACCGCCAGGCCGACACCCACCAGGGCCAGCAGGCCCGGGCGGTAGCCTTCAAACACCGACGAGACAGTGAGCGCCAGCACGGGCGTGGCCACCCCCACCATTGACGCCTGCCCTGGCCCCCAACGCTGCTGCAGCAGCAGGTAGCAGGCAAACGCCACCACCGAGCCAAAGGCAGAGAGGTACAGCAGCGACAGCCAGAAGCTCAGGCTGGCCGGAAGCACCAGTGTGTGGCCCAGGGCCAGCGCGACGGCACCACTGACCAGCGATGACCACAGCATGCCCCAGGCCATGGTGGGCCACAGGCTGAGGCCCACTGACGCGTTGCGTGATGCCACCAGGCTGCCGACGGCCGACAGCAGCACTGCGCCCACCGTGAAGGCCAGGCCCAGCGCCGCCTGCCCGGTGATGCGGTGCGCGCCGGCGGGCAAATTGGCCGCGTCGCCCATCCAGCGTGAGTAGTCACCCGACAGCGCAGCGCGGATTTCCGGCCAGAAGATCAGCACCACCCCTGCCAGCCCGAGCGTGCCGCCCATCAGCAGCCGCCGCGTCAGCGGTGTTCGCCAGAGCAGGTGCGACGCCACGCCCATCACCAGGGGCGACGCGCTGTAGCCCACTGCCACCAGCCCCGAAGGCACGTGGCGTTCGCCGTGGTAGACACACAGGTAGGCCACCGAATACATGAACACGCCCTGAAAGGCCACGCGCAGGTGCTCGGCCCGCGTGAGCCGCCAGCGCTCACCGCGCCAGATGCAGATCAGCAGCAGCCCGGCGCCCGCCAGCCCAAAACGCAAGGCCACACCCACCTCCGGCGTGACGTGGGGCAGTTGGTAGTGGATGGCGTGCCAGGTGGTGCCCCAGACGAGCACGGCTGTCACAAAGAGTTGCCAAGGGCGCATGGTGCATTCACGGGTTGGTCAGGCGCGGATTGTGGGGCCCGCCGCCTATGAAGCTCAGTCGCCGGAGAGGCTCTCTTGCCTGACCCCGTTTGTCGGATGTCGGGTTTGACCCCTTGCCTACAATTCCCCGCCATGGAACGCCCTGAGCTCAACCCGCACGCCCACGCGGCATCCCGGTTCGATGTCTGCGTGCAGGGCAGTGGCGCGGTGGGCATGTGCCTGGCCTTGTCGCTGTCGCGCCTGGGCCATTCCGTGGCGTTCTGTGAACCGCCCGCTGGCAGGGCCGGAGCGCACGGAGAGTGGGACGACATCCGCACCTATGCGCTGAGTGCTACCTCTATCAAGCTGCTGCAGCAGTTGAAAGTCTGGGACGCGCTGCCCGACGACGCACGCTCGGCGGTCGCGCACATGCATGTGCACGGCGATGCGCCAGGGCACACCCTGAACTTCGCGGCGGGCCTGGCCGATGGCGGCCCCTTGGCCTGGATCGTGGACGCCAGCGAACTGGACCGCGCCTTGACCATGGCCCTGCGCTTTGCGCCGCATGTACAGCGCGTGCCCGCGCCGGTGCCTGCGGCTTTGCTGGCGCTGGCCGAAGGCCGCGACGGCTCGGTGCGGCAGGCGCTGGGCGTCAGCATCCAGCGGCACGACTACGGCCAACATGCGCTGGCCACCCGGGTGGTGTCCAGCCAGCCCCACCAAGGTGTGGCCAGCCAGTGGTTTTCGTCGCCCGAGGTGCTGGCCCTGCTGCCTTTTGAACGCCCTGCGGCAGGCGCCTCCTACGGCGTGGTCTGGTCGGTCAGCCAAGCGCGCAGCGAAGAACTGATGGCGCTGGACGATGCTGCCCTGGGCGAGGCCCTGACAGACGCTACCCAGGGCAGCGTGGGGTCGCTGCAGCTGGCGGGCCCCAGGGCCTGCTGGCCGCTGCAGCTGGCCCAGGCCGAACCCGTGTGTGGCGAGGGCTGGGTGCTGCTGGGTGATGCGGCCCATGTCATCCACCCGCTGGCAGGGCAGGGCTTGAACCTGGGCTTGGCCGATGTGGTGGCGCTGTGCCAGGTCATCGAGCAGCGGGAGTCATTCCGGGCGCTGGGTGACGCCAAGCTGCTGCGCCGCTATGCGCGCGCCCGTGGCGGTGCCGTGCGGGCCATGGGCCAGGTGACCGACGGGCTGCTCGAACTCTTTGCCCACAGCAACCCCATGGCACGCAGCCTGCGCAACCAGGGGCTGAGCATGGTCAATGCGCTGAACCCCTTGAAACGCCTGCTGGTCGAACAGGCCCTACGCTCTTGACCGAGCGCGACCCCCTGACCGCCGCCCCGCTGGCGCCTCGCGGCGAGCTCTGGCGACGCCCATCCTCGCAAGGACACCCGATGACATCAAGATTGACGCCGCTGCGCCGTGTGGTGCTGCTCACCACCCTGGCGGCCCTCCCCTGGGCCGTGGTACCCAGTGCCTGGGCCAATGAAGTGGTCATTCGCAAGAACCTGGCTGAGCGCATGCCGCAGCTGCCCAAGCTCGACGAGGTGCAGCGCAGCCCCATCAACGGCCTGTGGGAAGTGCGCATTGGCAGCGACATCCTCTACACCGATGCCGAAGGCAACTACCTGATGCAGGGCGACATCTTCGACACCCGTGAGAAGAAGAACGTCACCCAGGCCCGGGTGGACAAGCTCACCGCCTTCGACTTTCCCGCACTCCCCGTGAAGGACGCCATCACCATCCGCCAGGGCAACGGTACTCGCAAGATCGCCATCTTCGTGGACCCGAACTGCGGCTTCTGCAAGCGCTTCGAACGTGACCTGGCGTCGCTGAAGGACGTGACGATCCACAACTTTGTCTACCCCATCCTGGGGCCGGACTCCGAAGCCAAGTCACGCGACATCTGGTGCGCCAAGGACAAGGCCAAGGCCTGGCGTGACTGGATGATCGACAACAAGCTGCCCGCCAAGGCCGACGCCGCGTGTGACACCGCGGCCATCACCCGCAATGTGGCGCTGGGCAAGAAGCACCGCGTCAACGGCACTCCGGCCACGGTGCTGGAAGACGGCAACCGCCTGTCGGGGGCGGTGCCGCTGGACACGCTGGAAAAGCGCGTCGCGGCCGTGTCAAAGGGCTGACGCGCCCGCCTACGGCTACCCCATCTCCCCGTGCTTCCGCTGCGGCTGCGGCTGTTCCTGCTGAGTCTGGCCGTTCTGGCCGGGCATCTGGTGCTGGCGGGGTGGTTGTCGTCCGAGATGAGCCGGCTGGGTTCGGGCGCGGGTGAGGCCCTTCAGCGCATCGACGTGGCCTTTGTGCGTGACCTGCAGGCCAGCGAGCCGCTGGTGATGACGGCGGCAGTGCCGCCCAGGCGGCCGGCGGCACCCGCTGCGGCGCCGATGCCAGCGGCCTCGGCGCCTGAGGCGGCAGCGTCGGCTGCGGCGGCGGCCGCGCCCGCTGATTCCACCGCGGCTCCGTCGGCGGAGACACCGTCCATCGGCGTGCCCGACACCACGGTCGGCCCGGTGCTGGCCGAGGCGACGGCGGCCTCAGCGCCCGCGCCCGCGCCCGCGGCCGACGTGGCCCCTTTGGCCTCACCACCCGCGTCAGGCGCCAGCGCAGCGTCACCCGCCCCACCATCAGCTGCCTTGGCATCGGCCCCAGCCCCTGCCAGCGCCCCCGCCGCCGTGGCCTTCGAGTGGCCACCGTCCACCCGCCTGAGTTATGCGCTGGTGGGTGACTACCGCGGGCCGGTGCAAGGCTCGGCCCGGGTGGAGTGGATCCGGCGGGGTGATGTCTACCAGGTTCACCTGGACGTGAACGTGGGCGGCGTCGCCCGGCGCCGCATGTCCAGCGAGGGCCGCCTGGGCGAGCAGGGCCTGCAGCCGCGCCTCTACGAAGAGGTGACCACGGCGCTGTTCCGCGACACACGCCGCCACGTCGTGCGCTTTGAGGCCGATCGTATCGTGCTGGCCAACGGCCAGGTTCAGCCAACCATGCCGCAGGTGCAGGACACGGCCAGCCAGTTTGTGCAGATGACCTGGCTGTTCAGTACCCAGAGCCACCGGCTGCGGCCCGGTGAATCGGTGGAGGTGCCGCTTGCCCTGCCGCGCCGCGTCGACCGCTGGGTCTATGACGTGCAGCAGGAGGAGGAGGTGCAGACCCCTGCAGGACTGATACGCGCCGTCCACATGAAGCCGCGGCGTCTGCTGGCGCCCAAGGGCGAACTGCTGGTCGAAACCTGGTTTGCGCCGTCGTTGCAGTACCTGCCGGTGCGCATCATCATCCGGCAGGGCGACGCAGCCTATGCCGACCTGACCTTGTCGCGCCTGCCGCAGCAGGCCGAGGCTGCACCATCCGCCTCACCCGCCGCGCCGTCCGCACCCACGGCGCCACCCCGCTGACAGCCCGAGCCGCGGCCTGCGCCAAGGCCCGTGCTGACGCTAGACTGCCCTGGTCATCACCCCTTCGAGTCTCACCCCATGAACCCGGAACTCATCACCGTCGACACCCGTGGCAATGGCCCGCTGCGGGTGGGCCTGATCACGCTCAACCGCCCGAAGCAGCTGAATGCGCTGAACGACCAGCTGATGAACGAGCTGGGCCAGGCGCTGCTGGCCTTTGACGCCGACGAGACCATCGGCTGCAGCATCATCACCGGCAGCGAAAAAGCCTTTGCCGCTGGCGCCGACATCGGCGCCATGGCCAGCTACAGCTTCATGGACGCCTACCTGGGCGACTACATCACCCGCAACTGGGAAACCCTGAAGCGTGTGCGCAAGCCGGTCATCGCGGCCGTCAGCGGCTTTGCCCTGGGTGGCGGCTGCGAGCTGGCCATGATGTGCGACTTCATCATCGCTGCCGACAACGCCAAGTTTGGCCAACCAGAGATCAAGCTGGGCATCATCCCGGGGGCCGGCGGTACGCAGCGCTTGCCGCGCGCGGTGGGCAAGGCCAAGGCCATGGACATGGTGCTGACGTCCCGCATGATGGGTGCCGAGGAGGCCGAACGGGCGGGGCTGGTGTCGCGTGTGGTCCCCTACGCCCAATTGATGGACGAAGCGTTCTCAGCTGCCGACGCCATCTGCCAGCTGGGCTTGCCCAGCATCCTGGTGGCCAAGGAATGTGTGAACCGGGCCTTCGAAGGCACCCTGCAGGACGGCATCCAGTTCGAGCGCCGGATGTTCCATGCGCTGTTTGCCACCGAAGACCAGAAAGAGGGCATGGACGCCTTTGTCAACAAGCGCAAGGCCGTCTTCCAGCACCGCTGAGCATGCGCTGCGGTGGGCAGTGCATGCCCACCGCCTTGAGCCTTGAGGGCCTCAGGGCTGCACCCAGCGAGCGCCCTCGGCATCAAACAGGGCGCGCCGATGCCCCTCAGGGTGCAGTTCCAGCCAGTCCATGCGCTGCACCGTCGCCGTCACCACGGTGAAATACGGGCGCGCACCCGGCTCTGTGCTGGGCTCGGACAGCGGCGTGCCGGGCGCCCTGGACGACAGGTAATCCTGGGCGGCGGGTGAGAGTTTCATGCGCGCCCAGCGGGACGACACTGCCAGCCCGTCGGACAGCGCCTCCAGCTGCACCCGCAGCCGCAGCTGCCAGCCCAGCAGACGCGACCACATCAGCAGCGTGCCGTTAGGGTTCAGGCGGATTTGTGCCAGCTTGGGCGAACGGTCATCGGTGAAAAACACCAGCTGGCGTGCGCCCGCTTGTACCTCGCGCAAGATGACGATCCGGGCGTCGGCATGTTCGCCATCCACCGTGGCCAGCGTTGTTTGCCGCCAGGCATGCCCAGGGTGTTGGGTGGCGCGCGACAGCTCCGCCCAGCAGGCGGCCTCAATGGCCGGCAGGCTGGCCAGCCGGGCAGGGGTGTCGGGCGGTTGGCTCATTGGGCCGGGCGTTGGCGTTCAGGCTTCGCGGCGCAGCGCCGGGAACAGGATGACGTCGCGGATGCTGGGGCTGTCGGTCAGCAGCATCACCAGGCGGTCGATGCCGATGCCGCAGCCGCCGGTGGGGGGCATGCCGTATTCGAGCGCGCGGATGAAATCGGCGTCGTAGAACATCGCTTCCTCGTCACCGGCGTCCTTGTTCTTGGCCTGGGCATGGAATCGGGCGGCCTGGTCCTCGGCGTCGTTCAGCTCGGAAAAACCGTTGCCAAACTCGCGGCCGGTGATGAACAGCTCAAAGCGTTCGGTGATGGCCGGGTTGGCGTCGGAGGCACGCGCCAGCGGCGACACCTCCACCGGGTATTCGCAGATGAAGGTGGGTTCCCAGAGCTTGGCTTCCACGACGGCCTCGAACAGGCCGAACTGCAGCTCGGCCAGTGTCCAGTGGGCCGGAGCGTCCTCGCCGGCGGCCAGGATGTGCTCGCGCAGCACGGCCGCGTCCTCAGCTTGCTCGGGGCTCAAGCCGCCGTGCTTGACGAGTGAATCGCGCACCGTCAGGCGGGCAAAAGGCTGGTCCAGGTCCACCGTCTTGCCGGCATAGCTCAGCGTGGCCGACCCGGTGGCCTGACGCGCAGCGTGGCGCAGCAGGTTTTCGGTGAAGTCCATCAGGTCGTGGTGGTTCCAGTAGGCCGCATAGAACTCCATCATCGTGAATTCCGGGTTGTGCCGGACGCTGATGCCTTCGTTGCGGAAGTTGCGGTTGATCTCGAATACGCGTTCGAAGCCGCCCACCACCAGCCGCTTCAGGTAGAGCTCGGGTGCGATGCGCAGGAACATCTCCTGATCCAGCGCGTTATGGTGGGTGACAAAGGGCTTGGCGTTGGCGCCGCCGGGAATCGGGTGGAGCATGGGTGTCTCCACCTCCAGGAAGCCGTTCTCGACCATGAAGTTGCGCATCGACGACACGGCCTTGCTGCGTGCCACGAAGCGGTTGCGGGCGCTGTCGTCGGTCATCAGATCGACATAGCGCTGGCGGTACTTCTGTTCCTGGTCGGTCATGCCGTGGAACTTGTCGGGCAGCGGGCGCAGGCTTTTGGTGAGCAGGCGCACCGAGGTGGCACGCACCGAGAGTTCACCGGCCTTGGTGCGGAACAGCGTGCCTTCACAGCCGAGGATGTCGCCCAGGTCACCGTGCTTGAAATCGGCCAGGGCGGCCTCACCCACGCCGTCGAGCGTGATGTACAGCTGGATGCGGCCGGAACCATCCTGCAGCGTGCCGAAGCAGGCCTTGCCCATCACGCGCTTGAGCATCAGGCGGCCGGCCACGCTCACGTGGATGGCCTGCGGCTCGAGCGTGTCGTTGGCCATGTGGCCGTAGCGGTGGTGCAGGTCAGCCGCATGGTGGTGCGGCTTGAAGTCGTTCGGGAAGGCGGCGCCACCGTCGGCGCGGGCCCGCTCACGGATGACCTTGAGCTTTTCGCGCCGTTCAGTGATCAGTTGGTTCTCGTCGTCGGCGGCCGGCTGCACGCTGGTGTTGTCGGCGGCTGCGGCTGCGGCTGCGGCGGAGGGGTGCGGGGCGTCTGGGCTCATGGTGGGCTCGGGGAAGGGTGCACCAATTTTAGGCGGTGCACTGGGGGCGCCTTCGACCCGGCTTCTACAATTCCGCGCTTTGCGCACCCGTCGAAGGCACCCGTTGAAGGCCACCCCCCGTCCTGCCCCGCTGCCCGTGCGTGAGGGCAACCGTGATCGCAAGCTGCGTTTTGCGCTGGTGGGTTGTGGCCGCATCTCGGCCAACCACATCGCGGCGCTGCAGCAGCACGAGGCGCGCGCCGAACTGGTGGCCGTCTGCGACAAGAACCCCGAGGCCCTGGCCAAGGCCTGCGCCGCCACGGGCGCGCCGGGCTTTGACTCGCTGGACAGCCTGTTGGCCCACAGCGACGCCGATGTGGTCACGCTGGCCACGCCCAGTGGCTTGCACCCGCAGCAGGCGATCCGCTGTGCCCAGGCGGGCTTCCACGTGGTCAGCGAAAAGCCGATGGCCACCAAGTGGGAGGAAGGCGTGGCCATGGTGCGCGCCTGCCGAGACGCGGGCGTGAAGCTGTTTGTGGTCAAGCAGAACCGGCTGAACAGCACGCTGCAGCTGCTCAAGCGCGCCATCGACGCCGGCCGTTTTGGCCGCATCCACCTCGTCACGGTAAACGTGTTCTGGACGCGCCCGCAGAGCTACTACGACGCCGCACCGTGGCGCGGTCGGTGGGACCTGGACGGTGGTGCCTTCATGAACCAGGCCAGCCATTACGTGGACATGGTCGATTGGCTGGTGGGCCCGGTGGACAACGTGCACGCCTACACCGCCACCCAGCTGCGCCAGATCGAGGCGGAGGACTCCGGCGTGATGAGCCTGCGCCTGCGCAGCGGCGCCCTCGCGTCCATCAACGTCACCATGCTGACCCACGCCAAGAACCTGGAAGGCAGCATCACGGTCTTGGGCGAACACGGCACCGTGCGGGTGGGCGGGCTGGCCGTCAACCGCATCGAACACTGGGCATTCGAGAAGCCACTGCCCGAAGATGACCTGGTGCAGCAGGCCAGCACCCAGCCGACGTCGGTCTATGGCTTCGGGCACCCGCTGTACTACGCCAACGTCATCGACACCTTGCGGGGAGACGCCCACGCGGAGGTCGACGGCTACGAGGGGCTGCGTTCGCTGGAGGTCATCATCGCGGCCTACCGCAGCGCGCGGGATGGCGTGCGCGTAGGCCTGCCGCTGGTGTTCTGAGCGGCTTGCCCTTTCACCAACCGTTCATGTCAGCCGACACGCCCACTGCCGCCACGCCTTCCCCGCCGCTGCCCTGGTGGCACCACCCAAGCGCCATCGTCGACGACGGCGCGCAGCTGGGTGACGGCACCAAGGTCTGGCACTTTGCGCACGTCAGTGCCGGTGCACAGGTGGGCCCGGGATGCTCCATCGGGCAGGGTGTGTTCATCGGCAACGACGTGCTGATCGGGCGCAACGTGCGCATCCAGAACAACGTGTCGGTGTATGACGCGGTCACGCTGGAAGACGACGTCTTCTGCGGGCCCAGCATGGTCTTCACCAACGTGCTCAACCCCCGCGCGGCCGTGCCGCGCAAGCACGAGTACCGCCGCACCTGGGTCAAGCGCGGCGCGACGCTGGGGGCCAATTGCACGGTCGTCTGCGGGCACACGGTGGGTGAATCTGCGTTCATCGGGGCGGGCGCTGTCGTGACCAGCGATGTTCCCGCCTACGCCTTGATGCTGGGCGTGCCGGCACGCCTGGCCGGCTGGATGAGCGCCCACGGCGAGCGGCTGGCGCTGCCGCTGGCCCTGCCGCAGGGTGTCCAACGGCTGACGGCCGCGTGTCCGGCCACCGGCCAGTGCTACGAACTCACCGAAAGCGGCGTCAGCCCATGCAGTTCATCGACCTGAAAGCCCAGTACACGGCGCTCAAGCCCGAGATCGACGCGCGCATCCAGGCGGTGCTGGACCATGGCCAGTACATCATGGGGCCCGAGGTGGCGCAGGCCGAGGCGGCCTTGGCGGCGTTCAGCGGCACCCGCCACTGCATCACCGTGGCCAGTGGCACCGAGGCCCTGCTCATCGCGCTGATGGCCTTGGGTGTCGGGCCCGGCGACGAGGTCATCACCAGCCCCTTCAGCTTTGCGGCCACGGCCGAGGTGGTGCTGCTGGTGGGCGCGCGGCCGGTGTTTGTCGATGTGGAACCCGACACCGCGCTGATCGACGCGCGGCTGATCGAGGCCGCCATCACCCCGCGCACGCGGGCCATCATGCCCGTCAGCCTGTACGGCCAGTGCGCCGACATGGACGCCATCCAGGCCGTGGCCCAGCGCCATGGCCTGCCCGTCATCGAAGACGCGGCGCAAAGCTACGGTGCGGTCTACCGCGGGCGTCGCAGCACGGCCTTGTCGACCTTTGGCGCCACCAGCTTCTTTCCCAGCAAGCCCCTGGGTGTCTATGGCGATGGCGGCGCGCTGTTCACCGACGACGATGCGCTGGCACAGGCCGCCCGTGAGATCCGGGTGCACGGCCAGAGCCAGCGGTATCTGCATACCCGCGTGGG
>JAJTDE010000011.1 GCA_021298085.1 Rubrivivax sp. | reverse complement strand
GTCGGGTCCCCGGCGGATGGACTTCAAGGACTATAAAAAAAGCCGCTGTGAACAGCGGCTTTTTCGTGATCTGCAGCCAAGCGCCGGGAGCGCACTGGTGCGGTTTTACTTCAGCTTGATTTCCTTGTAGAGCACGTGCTTGCGTGCCTTCGGATCAAACTTCAAGAATTCGAGCTTCTCGGGCGTCGTCTTCTTGTTCTTGCTGGTGGTGTAAAAGTGACCGGTGCCCGCTGTTGATTCGAGCTTGATCTTTTCGCGTCCGCCTTTGGCCATGGTGTGCTCCTGAAGGGTGGTTGACTACGCGTGACTCAGAGTTCGCCCTTGGCGCGCAGATCGGCGACGACCTGATCGATGCCGACCTTGTCGATCAGCCGCAGTGCCGCGTTGGAAATGCGCAGACGCACCCAGCGGTTCTCGCTTTCCACCCAGAAGCGGCGGTTGTGCAGGTTCGGGAGGAACCGGCGCTTGGTCTTGTTGTTGGCGTGGGAAACGTTGTTACCCACCATCGGGCCCTTGCCCGTCACTTGACATACGCGTGCCATCTGGATGCTCCGAGATGCTTGGCTACAGAGGCTTGGTAGGCTTGCGTGCGCGCCGGGGCTTGAATGGTCGCCAGCGCTGAGGAAGCCTGCTCGAAGTCTCGTTGTGGTTTGTGGTTGAGGCCTTATGGCCCTGGATTCAGCAAAGCCTGCGATTATAGGCCGAAATTCCACCAAGGCGCGCACTTGGAACGCCCGGGCGCCGTGTGTGCACACACCTGAATACCGTGATGGCAGGCCGCGCGAGGCTCAGTGGTCGCCGCTTTCCAGGAAGCGCTGGGCATCCAGCGCCGCCATGCACCCTGTTCCGGCGCTGGTGATGGCCTGGCGATAGATGTGGTCCTGCACGTCACCGGCCGCAAAGACGCCCGGCACGCTGGTCATCGTGGCCAGGCCGTTGAGCCCGCTTCGGGTGACGATGTAGCCATCCTTCATCTCGACCTGGCCCTTGAAGATGTCGGTGTTGGGCTGGTGGCCGATGGCAATGAAGCAGCCCTTGAGGGTGAGGTCGGTGCTGTCACCCGTCTGGATGGAGCGCAGCCGCACGCCGGTCACGCCGGTCTTGTCGCCCAGCACCTCGTCCAGGGTGTGAAACAGGTGAAGCTGCATCTTGCCGGCGTCGACCTTGGCCATCAGCTTGTCCACCATGATGGCTTCGGCACGGAACTTGTCGCGGCGGTGCACCAGGTGCACCTTGGAGGCGATGTTGGACAGGTAGAGCGCTTCTTCCACCGCCGTGTTGCCGCCGCCCACCACACAGACCTCCTGGTTCTTGTAGAAGAAACCGTCGCAGGTGGCACAGCCGCTGACGCCGCGGCCCATGAAGGCCTGTTCGCTGGGCAGGCCGAGGTACTTGGCGCTGGCGCCGGTGGCGATCACCAGGGCGTCACAGGTGTAAGTGCCGGAGTCCCCCGTCAGCGTGAAGGGGCGCTGGCTGAGGTCCACGGTGTGGATGTGGTCGAACACGATCTGGGTCTGGAAACGTTCTGCGTGCTCCTGGAAGCGCTGCATCAGGTCAGGACCCATCACGCCGTTGACATCGGCCGGCCAGTTGTCGACGTCGGTGGTGGTCATCAGCTGGCCGCCCTGTGCCAGGCCGGTGATGAGCAGCGGTTTGAGGTTGGCCCGTGCGGCGTAGATGGCGGCGGTATAGCCGGCGGGGCCGGAACCGAGGATCAACAGCTGTGCGTGCTGGGCGGGGGCTTGGTTCATGGGAAGCTTTCAGAAGCGGTTCAGCGGCGGGCCAGTTGGCGTGCAGGGGTGCTGGCTGGGGTGACGCATCAGGTGGGCCTTAGGCCGCCATTTGCAAGGAATGCAGCGTCGGACGGCGATGCACACTGCCGTTGGTGTGTTCGCGCTGGTGGCCGGCGCCAGCGAATTCTAAATTTGTGCGTCATTGTGCCGATAGGCATGGGCAATCGGGTTCATTGATGAGAACCTGTGCAGGAGTCCTCTGATGTCGATGCTGTCCAATCTCGATCTGATCCGCCGAGTCCCCTTGTTTTCGATGCTCACCATCGAGCAGGCGCAGTCCATTGCCGACACCGTCGTCAAGCGTCGTTACCGCCGTGGTGAGCTGATCGTCGAGCAGGGCCGCAAGAGCAACACGCTCTACATCCTCCTGAACGGCAGGGCGCGCGTGCTGACGGCTGATTCGCGTGGACGCGAGGTCATCCTGGCGGTCCTCGAATCGGGTGATTACGTCGGCGAGATGAGCCTGATCGACAACGAGCCGCATTCGGCCACCGTGCGTGCCGAGGTGCAGACCGACATCCTGGTGCTGGCCCGTACAGACTTCGCGCGCTGCCTCCCCGAAAACACCAGCCTGTCCTACGGGATCATGCGTGGCTTGGTCAGGCGACTGCGCAACGCCGACCGCCAGATCGAGTCACTGGCGCTGCTGGATGTCTATGGCCGTGTGGCACGTGAACTGCATCAGATGGCCGACGACGACAACGGCACCAAGATCATCCGACACAAGGTCAGCCGCCAGGACATGGCCAAGGTGGTAGGGGCTTCGCGCGAGATGGTCAGCCGCGTCATGAAGGACCTCGAAGAGCGCGGCCTGATCGCCACCCAGGACAACGGCTGCGTGATCCTGCGCGAGACCATCGCCCAGATCTGATGCTGCGCCACGGCGCCACGGCGTCGTACAAGCCGACACAGCCGCACGCCCCCACGCCATTGGCGTGAGAAAGGTCATGCGCCACAATGGTGTGCATGACGTATCCGCTGGGGTCCCTGGGTGCGGAGGGCATTGATGCCGCACCACGCAGCCAACGGCGCACCAGCGCCGGCGCTGCCAAGGGCGCCTCCAAGGCGCTGGGCCCCCCCGACCTTCCTCACGCCGCCAACCGCACCGACGGTGCTGGTTGGCGTCGCTGGGTACTGCCGTTAGGTGCAGCGTTGTGGCTGCTGTGCCTGCTTGCGCTGGCCACCCACAGCAGCACCGATCCCGGCTTCAGCACGTCTGGCAGCGGCGCGGCCCTGCAGAACAAGGCGGGCCGATGGGGCGCCTGGTGGGCCGACATGGCCTACTTCCTGGTGGGCTTTTCTGCCTGGTGGCTCATGCTGGTCACGGCCCGTCACTGGCTGGGGGTGCTGGCGCGTCACATGCGTGGCGACCACGCGCCCGCGGGCCTGGCGTGGCGCTCCCCGGTGGCGGTGGGTCTGGGCACCGTGCTGCTGCTGTGCAGCAGCGCCGCACTCGAGTGGACGCGCCTTTACCGCTGGGAAAGCCACCTTCCAGGCCATGCCGGTGGTGTGCTTGGGCATACCCTGGGCACGCAGTCGCTGCAGTGGCTGGGCTTCGCGGGTTCGGGTGTCCTGTGGATTGCGCTGCTGGTGGTGGGCCTGTCGCTGGCGCTGCGGTTTTCGTGGCTCGGGCTGGCCGATGACATCGGTGCCCGCGTCGAACGCTTCTTCGAGCGTCGCGCCGAGCGCCGCGAGCTGGCCGAAGACGAGGCCATTGGCGAGCGCCTGGCCAGCGAGCGCGAGCGGGTGATTGTCGAGGAGCAGAGTGTGGTGCCGCCAGCACCGCCCCTGCTCATCGAGGAAGTGGTGCACGAGGTGCCCGTGTCCAAGCGGGTCATTGCCGAACGCCAGCGGCCGCTGTTTGCCGAACTGAGCGACACCAAGCTGCCCCAGGTCGACCTGCTTGATGCTGCGCCTGGGCGTTCCGAATCGGTCAGCCCGGAATCGCTGGAGATGACGTCTCGGCTCATCGAGAAGAAGCTGCGCGACTTCGGCGTGGTGGTGCAGGTCGTGGCGGCCTCACCCGGGCCGGTGATCACCCGCTACGAGATCGAACCCGATGTGGGTGTCAAGGGCGCCCAGATCGTCAACCTCGCCAAGGACCTGGCCCGCTCGCTGAGCCTGGTCAGCATCCGCGTGGTGGAGACCATCCCCGGCAAGACCACGATGGCCCTGGAGCTGCCCAACGCCCGGCGCCAGACGATCCGCCTGGCCGAGATCCTGGGCTCCCAGGCCTACAACGACGGCGCCTCCATGCTCACCATGGGCCTGGGCAAGGACATCGTCGGTGCGCCCCTGGTGGCCGACCTGGCCAAGATGCCGCACTGCCTGGTGGCCGGCACCACGGGTTCGGGCAAGTCGGTGGGCATCAACGCGATGATCCTCAGCCTGCTCTACAAGGCCGAGGCCCGCGACGTGCGGCTCATCCTGATCGACCCCAAGATGCTCGAGATGAGCGTCTACGAGGGCATTCCGCACCTGCTGTGCCCGGTGGTGACCGACATGAAGCAGGCCGCCAATGCGCTGAACTGGTGCGTGGGCGAGATGGAGCGCCGCTACAAACTGATGAGCAAGCTGGGTGTGCGCCAACTCAGTGGCTACAACAAGAAGATCGAGGACGCCGGCGAGCGCGGCGAGAGCCTGCCCAATCCCTTCAGCCTGACGCCGGAGGCGCCTGAGCCGCTCGAGCGCCTGCCGCACATCGTGGTGGTCATCGATGAGCTGGCCGACCTGATGATGGTGGTGGGCAAGAAGATCGAGGAACTCATCGCCCGCCTGGCCCAGAAAGCCCGTGCGGCCGGTATCCACCTGATCCTGGCCACCCAGCGCCCGAGCGTGGACGTGATCACCGGCCTGATCAAGGCCAACATCCCCACTCGCCTGAGCTTCCAGGTGGCCAGCAAGATCGACAGCCGCACCATCCTGGACCAGATGGGCGCTGAAGCCCTGCTGGGCCAGGGTGACATGCTCTACCTGCCCTCCGGCACCGGCCTGCCAGTGCGGGTGCACGGTGCCTTTGTCAGCGACGACGAGGTGCACCGGGTGGTGGAATACCTGAAGCGCCAGGGCGAGCCCAACTACATCGAGGGCATTCTGGAGGGTGGCACGCTCGACGGCGTGGACGGCGGCGGTGACGCGCAGGGCGCTGCCGGCAGCGAAGACGACCCGATGTACGACCAGGCCGTGGCCATCGTGCTGCAGCACCGCAAGGCGTCCATTTCGCTGGTGCAGCGACACCTGCGCATTGGCTACAACCGCGCCGCGCGCCTGCTGGAACAGATGGAGCAGTCCGGCCTGGTGTCGGCCATGTCCACCAACGGAAACCGTGAACTGCTGGTTCCGGTGCGCAGCGAATGAGACGTTTGGCCAGGGCGTGTGTGGGTGTTGGTGTGGCGGTTGGCTGCCTGTGGTCCGGCCTTGCCCAGGCCGACCCCGTGGACAACCTGCGCGCCTTCCTGCGTGACACGCAGAGCGGCAAGGGCCGCTTTACCCAGACGGTCACCGCCGCCGACGGCCTGCGGCAGAAGGTCTCCTCGGGCAGTTTCGAGTTTCAGCGGCCCAATCGCTTCCGCTTCCAGTACAGCCAGCCGTTTGAGCAACTGATCGTGGCCGATGGCGTCAAGGTGTGGATCTTCGACCCCGAGCTTCAGCAGGCGAGTTCCCGCCGCATCGACACCGCGCTGGATGCCACGCCCGCGGCGCTGCTGGCCGGCGGCAACCTGGAACGCGACTTCACCCTGAAGGCCGACGGCACCCGGGACGGTCTGGAGTGGGTGCTGGCCCAACCCAAGGCCCGCGAGGGCGCGGTGCGCGAGCTCAAGGTGGCCTTTCGCGGCAAGGAGCTGGCGGCCATCGAGATCCTCGACGGATTTGGCCAGCGCTCGCTGCTGCGCTTCAACGGCTTTCAGGCCGGTGTAGCCCTGCCGCGGGAAAGCTTCATCTTCAAGCCGCCGCCCGGGGCTGATGTGATCGAACAGTGAGGCCTGGATGAGCAGCGCTTCGCTGTTCGACGACCCCGCGTTGCCGCCCCCGTCACGGCCCGCGTCGGCGCTGGCCGGTGCGCCCGGGGCCGTGGTGCCGCTGGCCGAGCGCCTGCGCCCGTCGAGCATCGACGAGGTGATTGGCCAAGCCCACCTGCTGGGCCCGGGCAAGCCGTTGCGTGTGGCCTTCGAGCGGCGGCGCTTGCACTCGATGATCCTCTGGGGCCCGCCTGGGGTGGGCAAGACCACATTGGCGCGCCTGATGGCCGGGGCCATGGACGCGCAGTTCATCGTGCTCTCGGCCGTGCTGGCCGGTGTCAAGGACATCCGCGAAGCGGTTGAGCGCGCCCAGGCTGCCCGTTCAACCGGCCTGCCCACGGTGGTGTTTGTCGATGAGGTGCACCGCTTCAACAAGGCCCAGCAGGACGCCTTTCTGCCGCACGTCGAATCGGGTCTGTTCACCTTCCTCGGCGCCACCACCGAGAACCCATCGTTCGAGGTCAACTCCGCCTTGCTGTCGCGCAGCACCGTGCATGTGCTCAAGAGCCTGGACGCCGCAGAGTTGGGCCAGCTGCTGGACCGCGCGGCGGCGCTGCTGGCCACCCCACCGCTTTCGCCCGGTGCGCGCGAGCGGCTGCTGGCCCACGCCGATGGTGATGCGCGCCGGCTGCTCAATGCCTTCGACCATGTCGCCTCGCTGGCCGCGGCCAGCCCCGGCCTCGACGCGGTGGCCGAGGACCTGCTGGAACGTGCGCTCGGTGAACAGCTGCGCCGCTACGACAAGGGCGGTGACCACTTCTACGACAGCATCTCCGCGCTGCACAAGAGCGTGCGGGGCTCTGACCCGGATGCCGCGCTGTACTGGCTGGTGCGCATGCTCGACGGCGGTGCCGACCCGCGCTACCTCGCGCGCCGCATCGTGCGCATGGCCAGCGAAGACATCGGACTGGCCGACCCTCGAGGCCTGCGCATGGCGCTGGATGCGGCCGAGGTCTACGCACGGCTCGGTTCGCCTGAAGGTGAGCTGGCGCTCGCGCAGGCGGTGCTCTACCTGGCTGTGGCGCCCAAGTCCAACGCGGCCTACACGGCCTACAAGGCCGCGGTGGCACTGGTCAAGGCCGACGGCTCCAGGCCGGTGCCCCCGCACCTGCGCAATGCGCCGACCCGCCTCATGAAAGACCTGGGCTTTGGTGCGGGTTACCGGTATGCCCACGACGAAGCCGATGGCTTTGCCGCCGGCGAGCGCTACTTTCCCGACGGCCTGGCGCCTCAGCGCTTCTACGAACCCGTGCCGCGCGGCCTGGAACTGCGCATCGGCGAGAAGCTTCAGGAACTGCGGCGCCGCAATGCCGAGGCAGAGGCGGCCCCTTCGTTCGTTCCGGGGCCCGACGTCACACCCGACGCCAGCGTATAAGCCCGTAGCAGTCGGACTCGGTGCGCTGCCTAGAATCCGCGCGCTTCGGCGATGAGATGGGCGGTCGAGCGCTGGAATGCCAGCCGAGCCCATCGGTGTGAAGACTGCAGCTGACAGGCCGGCTTCTTGCTGGTGTCTGGTTCGGCATACAGCCAGGAGGGCTGGCCCTGCCGCGGGGCGGCCAGAAAGCAAACGATGGACATCTTTTTCCAACAAATCATCAATGGGCTGGTGTTGGGCAGCATGTATGCGCTCGTGGCACTGGGCTACACGATGGTCTACGGCATCATCAACCTCATCAATTTCGCCCATGGCGACGTGCTGATGGTGGGGGCGCTGACCAGCTGGACGGTGGTGAGCACCCTGGCCGGCAGCGGGGCACCCGGCTGGGCGCTGATGCTGCTGTCGGTGATGGTGGCCATCGTGGTCTGTGCGGCCTTGAACTTCTCCATCGACAAGATCGCCTACCGGCCACTGCGCAACGCACCGCGCTTGGCACCGTTGATCACCGCCATGGGCATGAGCCTCTTGCTGCAGACCCTGGCGATGATCATCTGGAAGCCCAACCCCAAGCCCTACCCGGCGCTGCTGCCGCCTGACCCGATCAACCTGGGTGGGCCGGTGATCACCGTCACGCAATGCCTGATCCTGGCGGTGACGGCCATGCTGCTGGCGGTGCTGATGTGGCTGGTCAACCGCACCAAGCTGGGCCGCGCGATGCGCGCCACCGCCGAGAACCCGAGGGTGGCCGCGTTGATGGGTGTCAAGCCCGACATGGTCATTTCGGCTACCTTCATCATCGGCGCGGCGCTGGCTGCGGTGGCCGGCGTGATGTGGGCGGCCAACTACGGCACGGTGCAGCACTCCATGGGCTTCATGCCCGGCCTGAAGGCCTTCACAGCCGCGGTGCTGGGGGGCATTGGCAACCTGGCCGGTGCGGTGGTGGGCGGCCTGCTGCTGGGCATCGTCGAAGCGCTGGGCGCCGGCTACCTGGGGCAGCTCACTGGCGGGTTGCTCGGCAGCCACTACGCCGACATCTTTGCCTTTGTGGCCTTGATCCTTGTGCTCACCCTCAGGCCGTCCGGCCTGCTGGGTGAACGTGTGGCCGACCGCGCTTGAGGCAGGAGGACGAGCCATGAAACCGATGAGCATGACCACCAAGATCGTGGTGTTTTTTGCGGCTGCGCTGGTGTTGATGGCGCTGCCCATCTTCGCCCAGCAGTTTGGCCAGGGCTGGGTTCGCATCCTGGCGCTGGCGATGTTGTATGTGCTGCTGGCGCTGGGCCTGAACATCGTCGTGGGCTATGCGGGCCTACTGGACCTGGGCTTTGTTGCTTTCTACGCCGTTGGTGCCTACATGTACGCACTGATGGCCAGCCCCCACCTGTGGGAGAACTTCGCCTGGATCAAGGCTGCCTTCCCTGAGGGCCTGCACTCACCCATCTGGCTGGTGGTGCCCATGGCCGCGGGCCTGGCGGCCATGGCCGGGGTGTTGCTGGGCACGCCAGTGCTCAAGTTGCGGGGTGATTACCTTGCCATCGTGACGCTGGGCTTCGGCGAAATCATCCGGGTGTTCATGAACAACCTGGAACACCCGGTCAACATCACCAACGGCCCCCGTGGGCTTGACCGCATCGACCCGATGAGCATCTTCGGCATGAGCTTCGGCAGCAAGACGGCTGAAGTGTTCGGCATGAAGCTCCCCTCGGTCACGCTTTACTACTACCTGTTCCTGGTGCTGGTGGTGGTGAGTGTGGTGATCTGCCATCGCCTGGAAACCTCGCGCATCGGGCGCGCGTGGATGGCCATCCGCGAAGACGAGATCGCCGCCAAGGCAATGGGCATCAACACCCGCAACATGAAGCTGCTGGCCTTTGGCATGGGCGCCACCTTCGGCGGTGTCGCTGGTTCGATGTTCGCGGCCTTCCAGGGCTTTGTGTCGCCGGAGTCGTTCACGCTGACGGAAAGCATCATGATCGTGGCGATGGTGGTGCTGGGCGGTATCGGCCACCTGCCGGGTGTGATCTTGGGTGCGGTGCTGCTGGCCGCGTTGCCGGAGGTTCTGCGTTATGTGGCGGGTGACCTGCAGAACCTCACCGGAGGCCGGCTCGACGCCTCCATCCTGCGGCAGCTGCTGATCGCGCTGGCCATGATTGCCATCATGCTGATGCGCCCGCGCGGCCTGTGGCCGTCGCCGGAGCACGGCAAGTCGGCGGCGCCCGCCGCCACCCCGGGCGGCTCGGGTGGAGCATCGGGTTCGACCCGCGCGGCCTGAGGAGAACCACAGCATGGCAAGCACCGTTCTCAAGGTTTCAGGCGTCAGCAAGCGTTTTGGCGGCCTGCAGGCGCTCAGCGATGTTGGCATCTCCATCCAGGAAGGCCAGGTCTACGGGCTCATCGGCCCGAACGGCGCCGGCAAGACCACGTTTTTCAACGTGTTGACCGGGCTGTACACCCCTGATTCCGGCAGTTTCGAGCTGGGCGGGGTGCCCTACAAGCCGGAGGCCGTGCATCAGGTCGCCAAGGCGGGCATTGCTCGAACCTTCCAGAACATCCGGCTTTTTGCCGAGATGACGGCGCTGGAAAACGTCATGGTCGGCCGCCACGTCCGCACCCACTCGGGGTTGCTGGGCGCGGTGCTGCGCACTGGAGGCTTCAAGCGCGAGGAACAGGCCATCGCTGACCGCTCGCGTGAGTTGCTGGCCTATGTCGGCATCGAGAAGTACGCCGATTTCAAGGCGCGCACACTCAGCTATGGCGACCAGCGGCGCCTGGAGATCGCGCGCGCCTTGGCCACTGACCCGAAACTCATCGCACTCGACGAGCCGGCAGCCGGCATGAACGCCACCGAAAAGGTGGTGCTGCGCGAACTGATTGACCGCATCCGGCGCGACAACCGCACCATCTTGCTGATCGAACACGACGTGAAGCTGGTGATGGGCTTGTGCGACCGTGTCACGGTGCTCGATTACGGCAAGCAGATCGCCGAGGGCACGCCGGCTGAGGTGCAAAGAAACGAGCAGGTGATCGAGGCGTACCTCGGTGCCGGCCACAAGGCGCATTGAGCGGCGCCGCGGAAGGTTTGTTGCGATGTCAAAGACGCTTCTCAAAGTCAGTGGCCTGAAGGTGGCCTATGGCGGCATCCAGGCCGTCAAGGGGGTCAGCTTCGAGGTTCAGGAGGGCGAACTCGTCAGCCTGATCGGGGCCAATGGCGCCGGCAAGACCACCACGCTGAAGGCGGTGACAGCCACGCTGCCGGCGGCTTCCGGCAGCATCGAGTACCTGGGCCAGCCCGTGAAGGGGCAGGGCGCCTGGGACCTGGTGAAACAAGGCCTGGTGATGGTGCCCGAAGGCCGTGGCGTGTTTGCGCGCATGACCATCACCGAGAATCTGCAGATGGGCGCCTATGTGCGCAACGACAAGGAGATCGAGGCCGACATCGACAAGGTGTTCGCCATCTTTCCCCGCCTCAAGGAACGCCGCGCCCAGCTGGCCGGCACGATGAGCGGTGGCGAGCAGCAGATGCTGGCCATGGGCCGCGCCCTGATGGCCCGGCCGAAGGTGCTGCTGCTGGACGAGCCGTCCATGGGCCTGTCGCCCATGATGGTGGACAAGATCTTCGAGGTCGTGGCCGACATCCACAGCCGCGGCACCACTGTGCTGCTCGTGGAACAGAACGCCAGCCGCGCGCTGGGTCTGGCTGACCGTGGCTACGTGATGGATTCGGGTGAAGTCACCATGACAGGCCCTGCCAAACAGCTGTTGGCTGACCCGAAGGTGCGCGCGGCCTACCTGGGCGACTGAGCGCAGCGCCGCGAGGTCTGGCGCTGCGGTGCTACAGCGCCTGGCGTGGGCTGACCTTGAGCCGGATGGTGTCCAGCATCGGTTCCTGTGCCTGCAGCGCCGCTTCCAGGGTGGGCAGCAGCTGGCGCAGCTTGGCCGCCGCGGCGGTGTTGTCCACCAGCAGTGTCCACGCTGCACCGTCGATCGGCCCTGGCCGTGTCAGTGCTCGCAGGTTGGGCGGCAGGCACGGCAGGATGTAGGCCATGCAGGTGGTGGCCCGGTGGTGCTGCGCCAGCAGGCCGCCCAGAGGGTTGTTGCCGCGCATCACCTGGGCCACGGTCTGCCCCAGGTTGGCGCCAGGCGCCATGCTGGCGCGCCGATAAGGCTTCGCGCGCCATGGCTGCATGTCAGTCGGCCTTGGCGCCGGTGGCCTTGACTACACGCTCGTACTTGGCCAGTTCGGCCTTCACAAACGCGGCGAACTCCTCCGGGCTGGTGGGTGAGGGCTCCGCCAGCAAGGTGGCCATGCGGGCCTTCAGCTCTGGCGAGCGCAGGGCGTCGACAAAGGCCTTGTTCAGCCGGGATACCTGCTCGGGTGCCATGCGCGCGGGGCCAAACAACCCAAACCAGGTGCTGATGTCAAACTGCGCCAGTCCGGCCGCACGCCCGGCTTCGGAGACAGTGGGCACTTCCGGCATGGCGCTGGAGCGCTGCGCCGTGGTGACGGCCAGGGCCTTGAGCTTGCCGGAGCGGATGTTGGCCGCTGCAGCGGCCAGGTTGTCGAAGTTGAAGTCCACCTGGCCGCTGACCAGCGCCATCTGCGCCGGCGGTGCACCCGCGTACGGGATGTGCACCACAAAGAGGCCTGCCTGGGCCTTGAACATCTCGCCCGCCAGATGGCCGGCGCTGCCGTTGCCGCCTGAGCCGTAGTTCAGCTTGGCCGGGTTGGCGCGGGCATAGGCCACCAGGTCAGCCAGGGTCTGCACCCCCAGGCGCGTGGCGGTGTCGGCGTTCATCACCAGCACGTTGGGCACCTGGGCCACCCGCGTGATGGGGGTGAAATCGCGCACGGCGTCGTAGGGCATGCGGCTGTAGAGCCATGGGTTGATGGCATGGGTGGCCACCGCGCCCATCACGATCGTGTGGCCGTCCGGGGCTGACTTGGCCACCAGATCGGCGCCCACGTTGCCGCCGGCACCGGGCCGGTTTTCCACCACCACCGTGCCCAGGCTGTCCTTCACACGCTCGGCCAACGCGCGCGCCACGATGTCCAGCGGCCCGCCGGGCGGGTAGGGCACCACGAGCCGTATCGGGCGGGCGCCTGCTGGTGCGGTGGTGGCGGACTGGGCGAACACGCTGCCACTGGCCAGGGCCAAGGCGCTGCCCAGTAGGATGCGTCGGGTTCTGAGTGTCATGCGGAGTACTCTGCGGCGTGTGGTGGGGTGTCAGCCGGCGGTGGCGGCAGCAGCAGCACCGGTGGCCTTGTCGGCTTCGGAGGTGAAGCTGTCGGCGTAGAACTCGTCGGCCGGCAGCCCGCACTGGGCGGTGAAATCGCGCTGGGCGGCCTCGACCATCAGCGGTGCACCGCAGGCATACACCTGGTGCACGCTGAGGTCAGGGTGGTCGGCCATGACGGCCTGGTGCACAAAGCCCGTGCGGCCCGTCCAGTTGTCCTCGGGCTTGGCTTCGCTCAGAACGGGCACGTAGCGCAGGTTGGGCAGGCGTGCGGACGCGGCGTCGGCCCACTCGTGCTGGTACAGATCGGCCTTGCTGCGGCAGCCCCAGTACAGCACGGCAGGCCGGGTGATGGCCTTGTGCTCCAGTTGCCCGATCAGCGCCTTGATGGGGGCAAAGCCGGTGCCGCTGGCCAGCAGGATGATCGGCTTGGTGCTGTCCTCGCGCAGGTAGAAGCTGCCGTAAGGCCCTTCCATGCGCAGGATGTCCTTTTCCTTCAGCGTGGTGAAGACCTGGTCAGTGAACTTGCCGCCGGGCATGTGTCGGATGTGCAGCTCGATGGACGGCGGCGAGCCGAGCTCATGCGGCGCATTGGCCATGCTGTAGCTGCGGCGAATGCCGTCGCGCAGGATGAATTCAACGTATTGCCCTGCGCGGTACTGCAGGTTCTGGTTGGCGGGAAGCTGCAGGCGCAGCACGGCGACATCCGCGCTGGGTTTGTCGATGCTCAGCACCCGTGTGGGCAGCTTGAGCACGGGGAAATCACCCGCCGCCGGTACGTTGCGGGCCTCCACGACACAGTCGGTCTGCGGGGTCGCGCAGCAGGTCAGGATCAGGCCTTGTTCTTCCTCCGCCACCGACAGTGCCTTCAGCTGATGGGCACCGTGGATGACCCGTCCTTCCAGCAGCCGGCTCTTGCAGGAGCCGCAGGCGCCGTCGCGGCAGCCATAGGGCAGACCGATGCCGTGGCGGATGGCAGCGGCCAGGATGGGTTCGTCGCGCTCCACCGCAAATTGGCGGTTGGCGGGTGTCAGGGAGATGGTGAAGCTCATGGTGCGGTGACAGGCTGCGGGGTGTGCGCTGAATCGCCGATTGTGCCGCGGTCCCGGTTGTTGCTTCGATGCCATCGGGCGGGCGGTCAGTGCCACCATGGGGCGCAAAATGAGGGTCTGGCGGGTTGGCCGGCCGGGTCGGCCGGGGCCGCCACCAGCGGAGGTGAGCATGCGGCGTGTTGTCTTCAACCAGAAGGGCGGGGTGGGCAAATCCACCATCACCGTCAACCTCGCGGCCATTGCAGCGGCTCAGGGCCAGCGGGTGCTCGTGGTCGACCTCGACCGCCAGGGCAACGCCAGCCGCTACCTGCTGGGTGACGAGCCGGCCGCGGAAGGCACGGGTACGGCCGCCTTCTTCGACGATTCGCTGAAGTTCAGCATCCGCGAGCTGAAGCCGCTGAGCTTCATCACCGAGACCGACTTTGAAGGCCTGCACCTGATGCCGGGTTCGGCCGCCCTGGACGAACTGCACAGCAAGCTGGAGAGCCGCGCCAAGGTCTACAAACTGCGCAAGGCGCTGGAGTCCTTGTCCAAGGACTACGACCAGGTGTGGATCGACACCCCTCCCGCGCTGAATTTCTACACGCGCTCAGCCCTGATCGCCGCCGACACCTGCCTGATTCCGTTCGACTGTGACGCCTTCAGCCGCGTCGCCTTGTACGAGCTGATGCAGAACATCGAGGAACTGCGCGACGACCACCACGATGAACTGCGGGTGGAGGGCGTCGTCGTGAACCAGTTCCAGGCGCGGGCCAGCCTGCCGCAACGCACGGTGCAGGAACTCATTGACGAAGGCCTTCCGGTGCTGCAGCCCTACCTGGGCAGCAGCGTGAAGGTCAAGGAGAGCCACGAGCGGTCGCTGCCCTTGATCCACCTGGACCCGAATCACCCGCTGACACAGGCCTATGTGCAGCTGTACGAGGGGCTGCCTGGGTGAACACCGGCGCGGCACGAACCAGAGCGTCCAAGCCCAGCTTGCTGATTGTGGGTTGTGGTGATGTCGGCCTGCGGGTGATCAAGCAGGTGCTGCCGCGCTGGCGCGTCGTGGCGCTGAGCTCGTCTCCTGCGCGATTGGCCGAACTCAGGGCGGCGGGGGTGGTGCCCTTGCTGGGTAACCTCGACGACCCGGCCACGCTGGTCCGCCTGGGGGCCGTGGCCGACCATGTCCTGCACCTGGCGCCGCCGCCGTCACAGGGCCACACAGACCCCCGTACCGGCCACCTGCTGCAGGCCCTGGCGCGCGGCGGGCGGGTGAAGCGCCTTGTGTACGGCAGCACCACCGGTGTCTACGGCAACTGCGACGGTGCATGGATCGACGAGACGCGCCCCGTGCAGCCGCAGACCGACCGCGCTCACCGCCGTGTGGATGCCGAGGCGCAGCTGAGGGCCTTTGGGCGGCGTACCGACACTGTGGTGACCATCCTGCGCATCCCCGGCATCTACGCGCTGGACCGCGACGGCGGAGACCCGCGCAGCCGCGTGGCACGCGGCCAGCCGGTGCTGCGGGCCGAAGACGATGTCTACACCAACCACGTGCATGCCGATGACCTGGCGCGTGCCTGCTGGCGTGCGCTGGTGGCGGGCTTGCCCCAGCGGGTGGTCAACGTCTGCGACGACAGCGAGCTGGCGATGGGTGACCACTACGACCGTGTGGCCGACCTCATCGGGCTGCCACGGCCTGTCCGGATGCCGGCCGCTGAGCTCAAGGCCCAGGTGTCAGCGATGACCTGGAGCTTCATGGCGGAATCTCGGCGCATTCGCAACCAGCGCCTCAAGCGTGAGCTGGGCCTCAGGCTGGCCTACCCGGATGTCGCCGCCGCGTTGGCCGGCGTACGTACGGCCTGAAATGACCTGAGCGCGGTGTGACGCTCAGCGCCGGCGGCCGAAGGTGCCGCCGCGACGCCAGTACTGCATCATCAGCCAGCCGCCGAGCATGCCGCCCAGGTGGGCAAAGTGCGCGACGTTGGTGGCGCCCCGGAAGAACACGCCCATCACCAGTTCGATGGCGCCGAAGATGGCCACCATGGTCATGGCCGGGATGGGCATGGGCGGGATGGGCACCATGCTGCGGTTGGTCAGCAGCACCACGTAGAGCAGGATGCCCAGCATGTTGATGAAGGGGACCGGTACCACCAGGAGTGCGACCGGCAGGAAGCCGACGAGGTCGAACTGGCGGCGCGGGAACGACAGCGCGTAACCCAGCAGCAGGCCAAACAGCGCACCCGATGCGCCGACAGTGGCCGAGTTGGCGCCCATCACCATGCTGAAGAGCAGCTGGGTGATGCCGGCCACGACACTGCTGACCAACAGGAAGAGCAGGTAGCGGTTGCGGCCCCACAGGCGTTCGAGATCCCCGCCGAACATCCACAGGCCGAGCATGTTGAAGATCAGGTGCGGAAGGCCCGCGTGCAGCACACCGTAGGTGACCAGTTGCCAGGGCATGAAATGCCCGCTGCTGAGCGGCCACAGCGCAAACCAGCTGTTGATGGGGACAAACAGGTCGACGCAGTAGAGCGCGACGCAGACCAGCATGACAGCTTTGGTGGTGGGTGGCAGTGACGGCATCTGCGCTGCGGTTGTGGTGCCCGGGGCCGGACTCGAACCGGCACGCCTTGCGGCGGGGGATTTTGAGTCCCCTGCGTCTACCGATTTCGCCACCCGGGCAGGGATAGATGCGCTGTTGCTGCGCATCGGTGGAAGCGGCGCGAGTATGCCATGCCCTGACCACCCATGAGCGGGTTGCACGCTGCCACAATCGCGTGAAAAAGGAGCCCCTGTGTCCGCTGCTTACCCGACCATCGAAGACGCCATCGGCAAGACACCGCTGGTGAGGTTGCAACGCCTGCCGGGTGCCGACGTGGCCGCACGCGGCAACGTCATCCTCGGCAAGCTGGAAGGCAACAACCCCGCCGGTTCCGTGAAGGACAGGCCCGCCATCAGCATGATCCAGCGCGCCGAGGAGCGCGGCGAGATCAAGCCGGGCGACACCCTGGTCGAAGCCACCTCGGGCAACACCGGCATCGCGCTGGCGATGGCGGCGGCCATCAAGGGCTACCGCATGGTGCTGATCATGCCGGAAGACCTCTCCATCGAGCGTGCCCAGACCATGCGTGCCTTCGGTGCCGAGCTGGTGCTGACACCGCGCAGCGGCGGCATGGAGTACGCGCGCGACTTGGCCGACCAGATGCAGCGAGAGCGCAAGGGCCGAGTGCTGGACCAGTTTGCCAACCTGGACAACCCCCGCATCCACGCCGAGACCACTGGCCCCGAGATCTGGCAGGACACCCAGGGGCGTGTCACCCACTTCGTGAGCGCGATGGGCACCACCGGCACCATCACAGGTGTCTCGCGCTACCTCAAGCAGCAGAACCCGGCGATCAGGATCGTTGGCGCCCAGCCCTCAGAAGGCTCCCGCATTCCGGGCATCCGCAAGTGGCCCGAGGCCTACCTGCCGAAGATATATGACCCCAGTGGGGTGGATGAACTGGTCTACGTCAGCCAGGCCGACGCCGAGGACATGGCGCGCCGCATGCCGCGCGAGGAAGGCATCTTTGCCGGCATCTCAGCCGCCGGTGCCTGCTGGGTGGCGCTGCAGCTGGCCCAGCGCGTGGAGAACGCCACCATCGTCTTCATCGTCTGCGACCGCGGCGACCGCTACCTGTCCACCGGCGTCTTCCCAGCCTGATGCCGGGTTGACGGGCGCTCATCGGGATACACATGGCTGCCTACGAAACCCGCTTCTGCACCCACTGCGCACAGGCGCTGGCCTGGGTTACCGAAGCCGAAGATGGCGGGCCGACCACCCGCCTGCGCTGCACCGCCTGTGGCTGGACGCACTGGAACAACCCCACGCCCGTGCTGGCCGCCATCGTGCAGTGCACCGACCGCGACGGGCAGGTGCTGCTGGCGCGCAATGCCGCCTGGCCGCAGCGCATGTTTGCGTTGATCACCGGCTTCATGGAGGCGGGAGAGAGCCCACAGGAAGGGGTGGCGCGCGAGGTGCGGGAAGAGACATCCCTGGTGGCCGATGCGGTGCGCCTGGTGGGCGTCTACGACTTCAAGCGCATGAACCAGGTCATCATCGCCTACCACGTCGAAGCCCGCGGCGACATCGTGCTCTCGCCGGAGCTCGCCGAGTACAAGCTGTTTGACCTGCCCGATCTGCGCTGCTGGCCGGCGGGTACGGGGCAGGCTCTGGCCGATTGGCTGCGCAGCCGCGGCCATGAGCCACGAATGCTGGGAAGTTGAACGGCTAAACGCCTGAACGGTTGAATACCCGAGCGATTAGACTCGCGGCCTTGCCTGGAGCCTGCCCGAATGGACGTTCAAAAAGAAGTTGATGCCCGCGGCCTGAATTGCCCGTTGCCCATTCTCAAGGCCAAGAAGGCCTTGGCCGAACTGAACAGCGGCGACTTGCTGCGTGTCCTGGCCACCGACCCTGGCTCCGTCAGAGATTTCCAGGCCTTTGCCCGCCAGACGGGCAATGAACTGCTGGAACAGAACCAGGCCGGCAGCGATTACACGCATATCCTGCGCCGCCGCTGAAGACGGCTCAGATTTCGAGTGATTTGAGGTAATTGCGAAAATCGGCGCCCAAGTCGGGGTGGCGCAGCGCCAATTCGACATTGGCCTCCAGGAAACCTTCCTTGCTGCCGCAGTCGTAACGACGGCCTTCGTAGCGGTAGGCAAATACCTTTTCGCGACGCAGCAAGGCGGCAATACCGTCGGTGAGTTGAATTTCACCGCCTACGCCACGGGGTTGTGACGCAATCTCGTGGAAAACCCCTGGCGTCAGGATGTATCGCCCTGCCACGCCCAGCCGGGAAGGTGCATCGGCTGGCGCGGGTTTCTCGACGATGCGCGTGACGTCCATCAGGCGCTCATTCACGGTGGTCCCGGCGACGATGCCGTAGCGTCGCGTCTGCTCGGCCGGCACTTCCTGCACCGCCAGGATGGAGGCCCGCCACTCGTTGAACTGCTCGGCCATCTGGGCCAGCACCGGGGGTTCACCGACCATCAGGTCGTCGGCCAGCAGCACGGCAAAGGGCTCGTTGCCCACCAGGCGGCGGCCGCAGAGCACGGCATGCCCCAGCCCCAGGGCCTGGGCCTGGCGCACGTAGATGCACTCCATGTCGTCTGGCTTGACACTGCGCACCACATGAAGCAGTTCCTGCTTGCCCGCTTGTTCGAGGGCTACCTCGAGCTCAAACGTCATGTCAAAGTGATCCTCGATAGGCCGTTTGTGGCGCCCGGTCACGAAGATCATTTCCCGCACGCCCGCGGCATATGCTTCTTCGACCGCGTACTGAATCAGCGGTTTGTCGACGACAGGAAGCATTTCCTTGGGCTGGGCCTTGGTGGCGGGCAAAAACCGCGTGCCCAGGCCAGCAACCGGAAAAATGGCTTTCTTGACCTTCATAGAAATCACTAAGAGTTCGTTGGGATGTTCGCCGCCATTCTGGCATGTGCCATGGTGGCGCATCCCCTATTGCCAAGGGGGTGTGTCGCATGGATGTATTGATTGCCGAAACCATGGAGCCGGAGGTTTTGAGCTGGCTGGCCTCGCGGCACAGTGTGCGTTGTGAGCCTGCGCTCGCGCGCGACAGCAAAGCCCTGCGCGCACAGTTGCCCCAGGTTCGTGCCTTGGTGGTGCCGGCCAGCGTTTCCATGGACGCTGCTGCCCTGCGCGCCGCCACGCAGCTGCGCGCCATTGGCAGGTTGACCCCCACCGTCGACAACATCGATCTCCCAGCCTGTGCCGCCCGGGGCATCGAGATCGTCAGGCCTGGGCTGGCGTCGGTGCAGGCGGAAGCAGAGTTTGCCGTGGGCGCTTTGTTACAGATGTTTCGCCGTGTTCCGGTGATCAGCCCCGACGGTCTGCTTGTCGGGCGCGAGCTGAGCAGCGCCACCGTCGGCATCATCGGCATGACACAGAGCGCCAAGCCGCTGGCCGATCTGCTGCGCGCCTTTGGCACACGCGTGATCGGCTACGACCCAGGCCTGCATGCCTCTGACCCGCTCTGGGAACGCTGGAGCATCGTGCCCAGCGGCCTGCGCGAGCTGATGGAGGAATCCGACGGCGTGTGTGTGCTGCTCAACTACTTCAGCCGCTACCGGGGCCTGCTGGGCGAACGTTACATCCAGCGCAGCAAGGCCGATCAGGTCCTGGTGTGTCTGTCGAGTGCGCTGATCCTGGAAGAGGCTGCCCTGGCAGAGGCCCTGTCCAGCGGCCGCATGGCTGCCGCCTGGCTGGACAGTGTCGAACCCGGCATGACTGCGCCAGGCCATCCACTGCACCAGCTCGATTCGCTGCAGGTCACGCCGCGGGTGGCCAGCAGCACGGTGGACTCGCACCTGCGCGCGTCGTGGGATGTGGCGCGCCGCCTCGACGACATCCTCAACGAGCGGTCACGCGCCGGCCCGTTAGCCGGCGCTGAGCTCAGGGCGCCGCCACCAGCCGTGCGAGCTGGCTACCCAGGCGCTCCAAGGCCTGGTTGAAGTCGGCCAGGCGGGCCTTCTCCTGTTCGACCACCGTGGCTGGCGCACGGGCCACGAAGCTCTCGTTCGACAACTTGGCCCGTGCCTTGTCGGCTTCACCCTTCAGTCGGGCGATTTCCTTGGACAGGCGCTCGCGTTCGGCCGCCACGTCAATGTCCACCTGCAGCGCAAAGCGCAGTTCGCCGATGACCGACACCGGGGATGCCGCAGTGGCTGCCGCGAAGGCGGCCTCGTCGTCGATGCTGCGCACCTCGCTGATGCGCGCCAGCGCCTGCAGCAGGGGCGAACATTCCTTGGCAAAGGCGGCGTCGCCGTGCACCAGCAACGGCACGCGCTGCCCCGGGTTGAGGGCCATCTCCGAGCGCAGGGCCCGGCAGGCGCCGACAAAGCCCTTGAGCCGCTCCATCCAGGCCATGGCCTTGGCGTCGATGCGCTCGGGCTGCGCGACGGGGTAGGGCGCGGCAATCAACCCCAGCGTGTCGCCGGCCGGCTTGCGCCCGGCCACCGGGGCCACCCGTTCCCAGAGTTCGGCGGTGATGAACGGTGTCAGCGGGTGAAGTAGGCGCAGGATGGTTTCCAGCACCCGGATCAGCGTGCGCCGTGTTGCCCGTTGCTCGGCGTCCTGGCCCGTGCTCAACTGGACCTTGGCCACCTCCAGGTACCAATCGCAATACTCGTCCCAGACAAACGAATAACAAGCGTTGGCCACGTTGTCCAGCCGGTATTCGGCAAAGCCCTGCGCCACCGCGGCTTCCACACGTTGCAGTTCGCTGGTGATCCATCGGTCGGCTGCTGAAAACGCGAGATAACCGTGTGATGGTCCGCCAGGCGCACACTCGGCCTTGGTGTGTTCACGCAGGCCGCAATCCTGGCCTTCACAGTGCATCAGCACAAAGCGCGTGGCATTCCAGAGCTTGTTGCAGAAATTGCGGTAACCCTCGCAGCGCTTGTGGTCGAAACTGATGTCGCGGCCCAGACTGGCATAACTGGCCATGGTGTAGCGCAGCGCATCGGCGCCATAGGCCGGAATACCCTGGGGGAACTCCTTCTTCACCCGTGCGGTGATGGCGGGCGCCTTTTCCGGCTTGCGCAGCCCACTGGTGCTCTTGTGGATCAGGGTTTCCAGGTCGACACCCTGGATGAGGTCGACCGGGTCCAGCACGTTGCCTTCGCTCTTGCTCATCTTCTGGCCCTGTGCGTCGCGCACCAGGCCGTGGATGTAGACATGGCGGAACGGTACCTGGCCAGTGAAGTGAACGGTCATCATGATCATCCGGGCCACCCAGAAGAAGATGATGTCGAAGCCGGTCACCAGCACGGTGCTGGGCAGGAACAAGTCCTGCTCGACGGTCTTCTTCGGCCAGCCCAGTGTGGAGAACGGGAACAGGGCGGCTGAGTACCAGGTGTCCAGCACGTCGGGGTCACGTCGGAGCGGGCCCGTGCAGCCGGCGGCGGCCGCCTTGGCCTTGGCCTCGTCCTCGTTGCGCGCCACAAAGACCTGGCCATCGTCGCTGTACCAGGCGGGAATCTGGTGGCCCCACCAGAGCTGGCGCGAGATGCACCAGTCCTGGATGTTTTTCATCCACTGGTTCCAGGTGTTGACCCACTGCTCGGGCACAAACCTGACGTCGCCGCCATCGACGGCGGCCATCGCCTTGCCGGCGATCGAACGGCCATCGGCGCCGGGCTTGGTCATGGCCATGAACCATTGGTCGGTCAGCATGGGTTCGACCACCTGCCCGGTGCGCGCGCAGCGGGGCACCATCAGCTTGTGGCGTCGGGTCTCGACCAGGAAGCCCTGGGCCGTCAGGTCGGCCACCACACGCTTGCGTGCCTCGAAGCGTTCCAGGCCCTGGTAGGCCGCGGGCGCCTTGTCGTTGATGTGGGCGTCCAGCGTCAGGATGCCGATCACCGGCAGCTGGTGCCGCAGGCCCACCGCATGGTCGTTGAAGTCATGCGCGGGGGTGACCTTGACCACCCCCGTGCCGAAGGCCCGGTCGACGTAGTCGTCGGCGATCACGGGGATGCGGCGGTTGCACAGGGGCAGCAGCACCTCGCGCCCGACGAGGTGGGCATAACGTTCGTCTTCAGGGTGCACCATCACGGCGGTGTCGCCGAGCATGGTTTCCGGGCGCGTGGTGGCCACCACCACCTCGCCAGAGCCATCGGCCAGCGGGTAGCGGATGTGCCACAGATGACCGTCTTCCTCGGCGCTTTCGACCTCGAGGTCGGAGACGGCCGATTTCAGCACCGGGTCCCAGCTGACCATGCGCGAGCCGCGGTAGATCAGGCCTTCCTCGAACAGGCGCACAAAGGTCTCGGTGACCACGGCGGATTGGGTGTCGTCCATCGTGAAATACTCACGCGACCAATCCACCGTATCGCCGATCCTGCGCATCTGGCCGGTGATGGTGCTGCCAGACTTTTCCTTCCAGGCCCAGACATGTTTCAGAAACGCTTCGCGGCCAATATCGTGGCGTGAGATGCCTTGTTCCTGCAGCTGACGCTCCACCACGATCTGTGTGGCGATGCCGGCGTGATCTGTCCCGGGCAACCACAGGGTATTGAACCCACGCATCCGGTGGTAACGCGTCAATGCGTCCATGATGGTGTGGTTGAACCCGTGGCCCATGTGCAGCGTGCCCGTGACGTTGGGTGGCGGCAGCTGGATGCAGAAGGACGGACGGGCAGGGTCCAGGCTCGGTACCGCGGCGCCGCCGGCTTCCCAGCGGGGCGCCCAATGGGCTTCAATGGCGGCGGGCTCGAAGGACTTGGATGGTTCGCTCATGGTGGTGTGGTGGCCGGCGCCGGAAGGGCCCGCAGAATTGTTGACAATTGTAGGCAAGGGGGCACGTTGACATGGAATGCAAGCCGATGGTGAAGGCCGAGACGCACAGTGATACCGGTGCTGAGCACCGTGGCCGGGGTACAGGTGCCGCATGGCGGCGCTGGGCGACGGCCGGCGCGGCGCTGATGCTGCTGTCGGCCTGCGGCGGCGGTGGAGGCGATGGCGGCAGCGTCGGTGGGGGTGCTGCAGGCTGCTCTACCGTTGAAGTCAAGCGTTATCTCTCGAACTACTTCAATACCGACTATTTCTGGTACCGGCTGAGCCCCGCACCCAGCCCCGAGGGCGCGTCGTCCGTGGCGCAGCACTTTGATGCGCTGCTGAGCAAGGGTGACGCCACCTTCCCGGCCGACCGCTGGAGCGGCTTTGAAAGCACGGAGTCGTTCAACCGGTTCTTCGGTGATGGCAAGACGCTGGGTTATGGTGTTTCGGTGGCGGGCTTGGAGGTGGCCGGGTTCCCGGCTCGGCCGCTCTATGTGCGCTCGGTCGACCCGCTGTCCCCGGCTGCCGGCGCAGGGCTCGTCCGTGGCGACCAGGTCCTGGCCCTCAACGGCCGCTCAGCCGCCGATCTCATCGCCGCCAATGACCTGGGGGCCCTGAGCGCGACGGCCGCTGGCCAGACACTCACCATCCAGTGGCGCACCGCGGCCGGGGCAGAGCGCAGCGCCACGCTGTCGTCGGTCATCTACGACCTGTCGCCGGTTCGTGGCAGCCGTGTGGTCATCACCCCGGGTGGCCGTCGGCTGGGTTACCTCGAGGTGCGCAACATGGTGTCGCAGACGGCCACGCCGCTGGACGCCACCTTTGCCAGCTTCCGCGCCAGTGGCGTGCAGGACATCGTCCTCGACCTGCGCTACAACGGTGGTGGCCTGGTGTCGATGGCTGGCACCATCGCGTCCTACATCGCGGGCAACGCGGCGGCCGGCCGCACGTTCACCACGCTGCTGTACAACGACAAGCGGCAAGCGCAGAACCAGTCCTTCCTGTTTGCCAACCCGACACCGGCCGCGGCAGCCAACGTGCCGCGTGTCTATGTGCTGATGGGCCGGCGTACCTGCTCGGCCAGCGAGCAGATCGTCAACGGGCTGCAGGGGGTGGGTGTGCAGGTGGTCACCATCGGCGAAACCACCTGCGGCAAGCCGGTGGGCTTTGTGCCGACGTCGGACAGCTGCGGCACCACCTACAGCGTGGTCAATTTCGAGAGTGTCAATGCACTCAACCAGGGCCGCTACTTCAATGGCTTGGCAGCGTCGTGCGCCGTGACCGAGAGCTTCACCCAGGACCAAGGCGGCCTGGGTGACCCGCTCATGTCGGCGGCCAGCACCATGGCCGATGGCGGGCGATGCCCGGTGGGCTTGTCGGCACGCCAGGAAAAGCCGTCTGAGCAGCGCTTCTGGCAGGGCGGCGCCGAGCCGGGTGACCGGCAGGGCATGCTTGGCCGCTGAGCGTCAAGGGCTGGGCCTGCCCTGGTGGGCCAGCCCCCTTCCGCCATCGACTCACATGAACAGGTGCTCTCCGGCGTTCTCGCCGCCGAGGATGACGTAGGGCACCTTCTTCAAGTCGGCCAGGGCGCGGCCGCCGGCGTAGCTGATCGAGCTCTGCACGTCTTCGCGCATCTCGCGCAGGGTGTCCGCGAGGTGCCCCTTGATGGGCTCCAGGATGCGCTTGCCCTCGACGTGCTTGTACTCGCCCTTGTTGAAGTCGCTGGCTGAGCCGTAGTATTCCTTGTAGCGCTTGCCATCCACTTCAACCGTTTGACCGGGGGATTCCTCGTGCCCGGCAAACAGCGAGCCGATCATCACCATCGTGGCGCCGAAGCGCACGCTCTTGGCGATGTCGCCGTGGTGGCGAATGCCGCCGTCGGCGATGATGGGCTTGCTGGCCACGCGGGCGCACCACTTCACGGCTGACAGCTGCCAGCCGCCGGTGCCGAAGCCCGTCTTCATCTTGGTGATGCAGACCTTGCCGGGACCGACGCCGACCTTGGTCGCGTCAGCGCCCCAGTTTTCCAGGTCGATCACGGCTTCCGGTGTTGCGACGTTGCCGGCAATGATGAAGGCCTGTGGCAGGCGTTGGCGGATGTGTTCGATGGTCTTGCGCACGCTTTCCGCGTGGCCGTGGGCGATGTCGATGGTGATGTAGTCGGCACCCACCCCTTCGGCGGCCAGCTGGTCGATCACCGCAAAGTCGGCGGCCTTGACGCCCGAGCTGATCGAGACGAACAGCCCCTTGTCGCGCATGCGGCGCGCGAAGGCCACGTTGTCCAGGTCAAAGCGGTGCATCACGTAGAAGTACCCGTTGGCCGCGAGCCACTGGGCGATGGGTTCGTCCAGCACGGTCTTCATGTTGGCCGGCACCACCGGCAGCTTGAAGCGACGGCCGCCAAATTCCAGGGAAGGGTCGCATTCGCTGCGGCTGTCGACGCGGCATTTGCGGGGCAGCAGCAGGATGTTGTCGTAATCGAAGATGTCCATGGCGGTTGGTTGGCTGTCAATCGGTGCGGTCAGGCGGGACGGCTTTGGGCGTGAAGCATGTCACACATGACCCGAAGTCCCGCAAATTCTAGGGACCGTGCCGGGCCGCTGGCCGCTGCGGCCCCTCAGACCGGACGCCACCGGGCCGATACCCCAACCAACGGCACAGCGGGTGTGCCGATGCAGAACGCGGGGCAGTGTGTTGGGATTGGGCAAATCGATGGCGCAGATGGTGGCCAGGTGCGTGGGTCGCGCCCATCTCGCGCCTGCCCGCGAGCTCAGCCTTCAGGATGGACCCACCGAGCTCCAGGAGGCGGGCTCCAGCGGGCGCAGCCGAGGCAGTTCGAAGGCCGTGTTCCAGGTGCTCTGGGAACAGGGCGACCAGGCCGTGGTGGTCTGTGACGACGCTGGCCGTGTGCGCAACGCCAACCCGGTGGCGCGCCAACTGCTGCAGCTGGGCGGTGACCACTGGCGTGGCAGCCCCTTGAACGATTGGCTGGTGTTGCCAGAGGCCGCTGCCCACACGGAGACCGATTTCTGGCGGCATGTGCCCGATGGCGACTACGGTGTCCGTGCCGCCGCAGCCACCGAGGGTGAGACTGGCAACACGGCGGCGCCCACGGTCAGCCTGCGTGTGTGCATGGGCCGTCATGGCAGCCGCCCGGTGCCGGTGATCCTGCTGGGACAGCCCCGCGATGCCGTGCGCCTGCAGCAGACGGTCGAGCGCCTGGCCAGCTACGACAGCCTGACCGGACTGCACAACCGCGACCACTTCCGGCATGAGCTGGCCCGTGCGATGGAACGCGCTCGCCGCAGCAGCAAGCCCATGGCGCTTTTCTTTCTGGACCTGGACCGCTTCAAGCTCATCAACGACAGCCTGGGCCATGGCGCCGGCGACCAGCTGCTGCAGAAGGTGGCCCAGCTGCTGACGGCCTGCCTGCGCGGCAGTGATGCGGTGCTGGTGGGCCCGCGCACCGCCGCTGCAACCCTGTCCCGCCTGGGCGGCGACGAGTTCACGATCATCCTGGAAGACGTGGGTGGCGTCGACGACGCGGCCATCGTGGCGCGGCGATTGCTGGAAGCCTTGTCGCAGCCGCTGGATTTCATGGGTGAAGAGATTCAGGTGTCGACCAGCATCGGCATTTCGCTGTACCCCATGCACGACGTGGACTTGGACGGCATGATCCGCCACGCCGACATGGCGATGTACCGGTCCAAGGCCCTGGGCCGCAACACCTACAGCTTCTTCAGCGACGACCTGAATGCCGCCGTGAAGGTACGGCTCAGCCTGGAAGGCAGCTTGCGGCGGGCGCTGGAACGCCAGGAATTTCAGCTGTTCTACCAGCCCAAGGCCAATTTGAAGTCACGCCACGTGACGGGCTGCGAGGCCTTGATTCGCTGGCATTGCCCCGGGCGCGGCATGGTGCCGCCAGACCGTTTCATCAGCGTGCTGGAAGACACGGGCTTGATTGTGCAGGCCGGTGCCTGGGTCATCCGCGAGGCCTGCGCACAGATGGCCCGCTGGGATGCGCTGGGCTTGCCACCGTTCTCGGTGGCGGTCAACCTGTCGGCACGCCAGCTGCGCCAGGCGCACCTGGTGGCGCTGGTGCGCGATTCCCTCGAACAAGCCGGCATCGCGCCCAACCGTCTGGAGCTGGAACTGACCGAGAGCCTGCTGATGGAAGACACCGAGGGCAACCGGGCGGTGTTGGCGGCCTTTGCCCAGCTGGGTGTGCGGCTGGCCATCGACGACTTTGGCACGGGGCATTCATCGCTGTCCTACCTGCGGCGCCTCGATGTGGACACCCTCAAGATGGACCGGTCGTTCGTGATGCAGCTGCCCGAGAACCCCGAAGACGCCGCCATTGCGACGGCCGTGGTGGCGCTGGGCAAGAGCCTGGACATCCACGTGGTGGCCGAGGGTGTCGAGACCGAGGCGCAGGCCCGCTTCCTCACCGGGCTCGGCTGTCATGAGATGCAGGGTTGGCTCCTGTGCAAGGCGCTTCCCGCCGATGCACTGACCCCCTGGCTGCAGGAACAGCACAACCAGTTTTTGCGCCAGCAGCGCCCGTCGGGCTTCCAGGGGCTCGAGGTGACTGAGCTGGTGGACCTGGACTTGTCGGGGATGGTCAAGGCACGTCCCTAGAATCGGTGGATGGGCCCTTCCCCCGACCACGACGATTCTCCACAGGCTGCCACCGCGTCGGCGGCAGCCATGCCCTCCAGACTGCTGCAGGGCCTGAACCCCGAACAACTGGCGGCGGTGACGCTGCCGGCGCAGCCAGCGCTCATCCTGGCGGGTGCCGGCTCGGGCAAGACCCGGGTGCTGACGACCCGGGTGGCCTGGCTGCTGCACACCGGGCAGGTATCGCCCGGCGGGGTGCTGGCGGTCACCTTCACCAACAAGGCCGCCAAGGAAATGCTGACGCGCCTGTCGGCCATGCTGCCGATTCCCGTGCGCGGCATGTGGATCGGCACCTTCCACGGCCTGTGCAACCGGTTCCTGCGCGCCCACTGGAAGTTGGCCGGCCTGCCCCAGGGCTTTCAGATCCTGGATGCCCAGGACACGCTGTCGGCCGTCAAGCGGGTCATCAAGGCCCTCAACATCGACGACGAGCGGTTTGTGCCCAAGCAGGTGAGCTGGTTCATCGCCTCCAGCAAGGAAGATGGCCTGCGCCCGGGTGACATCGAGCAGCGCGACGCCCAGACACGCACCCTGGCCGCCATCTACCAGGCCTACCAGGACCAGTGCGAGCGCGAAGGCGTGGTCGACTTTGCCGAACTGCTGCTGCGCACCTACGAGCTCATGCGTGACCACGAAGCGGTGCGCACCCACTACCGGATGCGTTTTCGCCATGTGCTGGTGGACGAGTTCCAGGACACCAACCGCCTGCAATACCTGTGGCTGAAGATGTTTGCGCCCCCGCAGTCGCAGCCCCCGCAAGGGGTGTTTGCCGTGGGTGACGACGACCAGAGCATCTATGCCTTTCGCGGCGCGCAAGTCGGCAACATGGCCGATTTCGAGCGCGAATTCCGCGTGCAGCAGCTGATCAAGCTCGAGCGCAATTACCGCTCGGCCGGCAACATCCTGGACGCGGCCAACGAGCTGATCTCCCGCAACAGCCGCCGGCTGGGCAAGAACCTGCGCACCGACGCCGGCGCTGGAGAGCCTGTGCGGGTGCAGGAAAGCCCGAGCGACTTTGAGGAAGCCCGCTGGTTCCTGGAAGAAGCCCAAACGCTTCATCGCGGTGGCACGCCGCGCAGCGAGATCGCGCTTCTGTACCGCAGCAATGCCCAGAGCCGGGTGATGGAAAGCGCGCTGTTCAATGCTGGCGTGCCTTACCGCGTGTACGGCGGCCTGCGCTTCTTCGAACGCGCCGAGATCAAGCATGCGCTGGCGTACCTGAGGTTGATCGAGAACCCCAACGACGACACCAGCTACCTGAGAGTCGTCAACTTTCCGCCCCGGGGCATTGGCGCCAGGACACTGGAACAGTTGCAGGACGCTGCCCGCGCCAGCGGCCGCAGCCTCTACCAGAGTGTCACGTCGGTCGCGGGCAAGGCCGGCGCCAACCTGATGTCGTTCAACGCGATGGTGGGCAGGGTGGCCGAGGCCACACGCGGCAGCTCCCTGCGGCAGATCATCGAACACGTCATCGCTGAGGCGGGTCTGGTCGATCACTACCGCAGCGAGCGAGAAGGCCAGGACCGCATCGAGAACCTGCAGGAACTGGTCAACGCCGCCGAGGCCTTTGTGATGCAGGAAGGCTTTGGCAAGGACGCCGTGAGCCTGCCGGTGGACGAAATGCTGCCGGCGCTCAGCGTTCCCGATGCCGACGGCGAGGTGATGTCACCCCTGGCCGCCTTCCTGACCCACGCCGCGCTGGAAGCCGGCGACAACCAGGCGCAGGCCGGCCAGGACGCCATCCAGCTGATGACGGTGCACGCGGCCAAGGGCCTGGAATTTGACTGCGTGTTCATCACCGGCCTGGAAGAGGGCCTGTTCCCGCACGAAAACGCGATGTCCGACGCCGACGGGCTGGAGGAGGAGCGCCGCCTGATGTATGTGGCCATCACCCGTGCACGCAGGCGGCTGTACCTGAGCTTCAGCCAATCGCGCATGCTGCACGGGCAGACGCGCTACAACGTCAAGAGCCGGTTCCTGGAAGAACTGCCGGAGGCGTCGCTGAAGTGGTTGAGCCCGCGCCATGGCAGCTTTGGCTCAGGGTATGCCCGCGAGTACCAGCAATCCTGGCAGCGCGGCAACGGGCTGAACTCTGTGGTGGGTGTGGGACGTCAGGAGCCGCGCGCTGAACCCGCGGTGCCGTTCACGCCCCGGCAGGCCTCGGCCGCGGCAGGGGCGGGCGGCCGTTGGCGTTCAGGCCAGAGCGTGTTCCACACCAAGTTCGGCGAAGGCGTGATCCTGATGCTGGAAGGCCAGGGCGACGACGCCCGCGCCCAGGTCAACTTCGGCCGCCATGGTGTGAAGTGGCTGGCACTGGCCGTGGCCAAGCTCACCGCGATCAACTGATACCTGAAGCCAGGGCTTCAGCGCGCTGGCGTCACGGCGCGGGCGCGCTGTTGCCAAAACAGTCGTTGAACGGGAAGAGCATCGAGACGAAGTAGACGGTGCTGAAGATCAGCGCACCGGGGATGATGACCATGCCGGCCAGGTTCTGCAGGCCCAGGACCGCCAGTGCAAGGGCCGTGAGCGAACCGAACAGGATGGCGATGCCCAGCCAGCTCAGCATGAAGACGATGTAGGCGCCGCGGTTGCGCCAGACGGCCACCACACTCGAGAACACCGCCTGCGCCGTCCCTTGGCCACCCCAGTGCACCAGTGCCGGGGCGTGCCAGAACACCGCCGACACCACGCTGATCAGCAGCAGCCGGATGAACAGGCCATTGCGGAATTCGGGTGTGCTCATCAGCGCTGCAATCTCGTCGGGCGAAGCCTGCTCGGCCTGCAGCTGCTGCAGCCTGAGCATGCTGCCGCCATCGGCCCACTGGCCCAGTGCCAGGGCCACAAACATGCACAGGCCGTAGGCTGCAGCAATCAGCAGCAGCGCCTGGCGGCGTTTGGCGTCGACCATCAGCGGCTTGATGAAGAGCCCCGGGTGGATGGGGCCCTTGTTGAGCGCCGATTCGGCGGCCAGCATGAAGCCCAGGCCAAACAGCGGCGCGGCGGCCATGATCATCAGCCCGGCCAGCGCGGGCAGCATGGCGCCCAGGACCACCGTGACCAGGAACACCACAAACATCAGGCTGAACTGGAGCGGGTGCTTGGCAAACAAACGAAAGCCGTCACGCATCCAGGTGACACCCTGACGGGCCGGGACGACGCGCAATGACAAGGGCATGGTGGGGTTCAGAAATCGGGCAACTGGGGATTGTCGATGCGTTCGCGCAACACGCGCTCGAAGTGCCCGGGATTCTTGGGTGTCAGCAAGGTGGCCTCTCGGGGCAGGTACCAATCCCACAGGCGACTGATCCAGAAACGCAGTGCCGCCGCACGCAGGTGGTCAGGCAGCGCGTGGCGCTCGGCAGGGGTCAGGCGCCGCTGCGACTGGTAGCCCTTGAGCAGCGCCTGAAAGCGCGCGGCGTCCCAGGTGGCGCTGTCGGCCTGCAGGCACCAGTCGTTGAGGCAGACAGCCACATCAAACAGCCAGGTGTCGGTGCCGGCGAAGTAGAAATCGAAGAGGCCGCTGAGGTGCAGCGGCTCGGCCATGCCGGCCGCGCCGCCGGTGAACAGCACGTTGTCACGGAAGACGTCAGCGTGGATGGGGCCGCGCGGCAGCGTCTGGGCTTCGGGGGTGGCGGCACACCGTTGCTGGTGCGCCAGCTCCTGGCGGAGCAGCTGGGCTAGCTCGGTGGGCACGTGGGGCAGTACCTGGGGCAGCGTGGCGCCCCACCAGGCCAGGCCCCGCTCGTGGGCCTGCTGCGGGGCGTAGCTGGCGCCAGCCAGGTGCAGTTGTGCCAGCACGGCACCCAGCTGTTCGCAGGCATCGGCGCTGGGCGTGTCCAGCGAGCGGCCCGGCAGCCGCGTGACCACCGCGGCCGGCTTGCCGGCCAGCGTATGCACCAGGCTGCCGCCGGGCGCCGCCTGGGGTGAGGGCACCGGCAGGCCGGCGTGTGCCAGGTGCTGCATCAGACCCAGAAAGTAGGGCAACTGCTCGGCCGGCAGGCGTTCGAACAGGGTCAGCACCCAGTCGCCGTGCTCCGTCGTCGCGAAGTAGTTGGTGTTCTCGATGCCGGCGCCGATGCCTTGCAGGTGCAGCAGCCTGCCCAGTCCCAGGTGCTGGAACAAGTGCGCTGCTGCGTCGTGATCAACTGAGGTGTAGACCGCCATGGGCGGCAGTTTAGGGTCCGCCGGCCAAGGGCGCAGCAGGCCCCTTGAGGCGGCGCACAATTCGGTGATGACTGCTCCTACCCTGCTGCTGGTCGACGGCTCCAGCTACCTCTACCGCGCCTACCACGCGATGCCCGATCTCCGCGGGCCTGGCGGCATCCCCACCGGTGCCGTGCACGGCATGGTGGCCATGCTCCGGCGCCTGCGTGACCAGATCGGGGCCGAGCACGCCGCCTGTGTCTTCGACGCCAAGGGACCCACCTTTCGGAACGAGTGGTATGCCGAGTACAAGGCGCAACGTGCGCCCATGCCGGAAGACCTGGTGCGCCAGATCGAGCCCATCCACGAGGTGGTGCGCCTGCTGGGCTGGCCCGTGCTGGAAGTGCCCGGCATCGAGGCCGATGACGTGATCGGCACCCTGGCCCAGGTGGCCGCAGCTTCAGGCCACCAGGTGGTCATCTCCACGGGCGACAAGGACCTGGCCCAGCTGGTCACGCCGCGGGTGACGTTGGTCAATACCATGAGCAACGAGACGCTCGACGAGGCCGGGGTGAAGGCCAAGTTCGGGGTCGCCCCGGACCGCATCGTGGATTACCTGACCTTGATTGGCGACACCGTCGACAACGTGCCGGGTGTTGACAAGGTGGGCCCCAAGACGGCCGTGAAGTGGCTGGATCAGTACGGCTCGCTCGAGGGCGTGGTGGCCGCTGCGGCCGACATCAAGGGGGTGGTGGGCGAGAACCTGCGCAAGGCCCTGGACTGGCTGCCGCTGGGCCGCCGGCTGATCACCGTGGTCTGCGACGCTGACCTCTCGGCCCACGTGCCGGGGTGGCCTGCGCTGGAGTTGCTGGCCTTGAAGCCGGTGGACCGCCAGGGGCTGCTGGACTTCTTTGTGCGCCACGGCTTTCGCACCTGGCGCCAGGAGCTCGAGGCGGCCGGTGGCGTGTCGGCCGGTGCTGGCGCGCCGGCTGCGTCAGCGGGGGCTGCGGCAGGGGTGTCGGCCCTGGCGGTCATCGGGGGCGACGCCACTGGGGTGTCCATCGCCCCGGCCGCTGCGCCGGTCACACCACTGGCACGCGAGTACGAGACGGTACTCGACTGGGACGCCTTCAACCGCTGGCTGGCGCTCATCACCGCCGCTGAGCTGGTGGCCATCGACACCGAGACCGATTCGCTGGACGCCATGCGGGCGCGCCTGGTGGGCATCAGCCTGGCCGTCGAGCCCGGGCGGGCGGCCTACATCCCATTGGCCCACGATGGCCCGGCCGCGCCGGATCAACTGCCCATGGCCGAGGTGCTGCAGCGCCTGAAGCCCTGGCTCGAAGACGCCCAGTGTGGCAAGGTGGGGCAGCACATCAAGTACGACACGCACGTGCTGGCCAACCACGGCATTGCCATCCGCGGCTACCGGCACGATACGCTGTTGCAGAGTTATGTCCTGGAAGCGCACAAGCCGCATGGCCTGGAGAGCCTGGCCGAGCGCCACCTCAACCGCAAGGGCCTGAGCTACGAAGACCTCTGCGGCAAGGGAGCCGCGCAGATTCCGTTCTCGCAGGTGGACGTGCCCCGCGCGGCTGAGTATTCCGGCGAAGACAGCGAGATGACGCTGCAGGTGCACCGGTGCCTGTGGCCGCAGCTGCAGTCGCAAGCCGGCCTGCGCTTTGTCTACGAACAGATCGAGATGCCCTGCAGTGTGCTGCTGGGCCGCATCGAGCGCCAGGGCGTGCTGATCGACAGCGCGGTGCTGGCGCGCCAGAGCCGGGAGCTGGGCGAACGCATCCTGGCCCTGGAGCAGGAGGCCTATGCGCTGGCCGGCCAGCCCTTCAACCTGGGTTCGCCCAAGCAGATCGGGGAGGTGCTGTTTGGCAAGCTGGGCCTGCCGGTGAAGAAGAAGACGGCCAGCGGCGCCCCCAGCACCGACGAAGAAGTGTTGCAAGAGTTGTCAGCCGATTACCCCTTGCCGGCCAAGCTGCTGGAGCACCGCAGCCTGTCCAAGCTCAAGGGCACGTACACCGACAAGCTGCCGCTGCAGGTCAACCCGAAGACAGGCCGCGTCCACACCACCTACGCCCAGGCCGTGGCGGTGACGGGCCGGCTGTCCAGCAACGACCCCAACCTGCAGAACATCCCCGTGCGCACGGCCGAGGGCCGCCGCATCCGCGAGGCCTTCATCGCGCCGCCGGGCTGCGTGCTGGCCAGTGCGGACTATTCGCAGATCGAACTGCGCATCATGGCCCACATGAGCGGCGACCCCGGCATGACCCGCGCCTTTGCCGAGGGCCTGGACATTCACCGGGCCACGGCTGCCGAGATCTTCGGGCAGCCGGTGGCCGAGGTGTCTGCTGAGCAGAGGCGTTATGCCAAGACGATCAACTTCGGGCTGATCTATGGCATGGGCGCCTTTGGCCTGTCGCAGGCGCTGGGCATCGAGCAGAAGGCGGCCCGCGACTACATCGAGCGCTACTTTCACCGCTTCGCGGGTGTCAAGCAGTACATGGAAGCCACCAAGGCCCAGGCCGCAGAACGGGGCTATGTGGAAACCCTGTTTGGCCGGCGCATCGTGCTGCCGGAGATCCGCGGCGGCAATGGCCCGCGCCGCAGTGCCGCCGAACGGCAGGCCATCAACGCGCCCATGCAGGGCACGGCGGCTGACCTGATCAAGCTGGCGATGATGGCGGTGCAGTCGGCCATTGACAGCCAGGGCCTGTCCACCCGCATGGTGATGCAGGTGCACGATGAACTGGTCTTCGAAGTGCCCGAGTCAGAAGTTGACTGGCTGAAGACGGCGGTACCGGCGCTGATGGCCGGGGTCGCCACCCTGACCGTGCCGCTGGTGGCGGAGGTCGGCGTCGGCGCCAACTGGGAAGAGGCCCACTGATGCCGCTGCCCGCGCGACCCGCGGCACCTGCGGCGGCGCCCACCGGCAGCGGCTCAACGCATGCGCCAAGGCGGTGCATCGCTGCAACATTCTGAAACGGCGCGGCGACGCCGGGCGCCACACTCCGGTGAGGCTCGGCCTGTCCCATGAACCGCATCCCGTCCCTGGCTTTCATCGAAGAGCGCGAGCTGCTCCTGCTGGCGTTGGGCAACAGTGCGCGCAGCGTGTTGCTGATGCTGGGGGCGATCGCTTATGTGGTGTTCTGTGGTGTGCGCGCGGGTGCCCTCCTGCCCGCCGCGCTGATGGCGGTGATGGGACTGGGCAACGTCGCCTTGCGCTGGCAGGCCGCGCGGGATTTCAGCCGCATGACCGACATGTCCGAAGCGGACCTGCGCCGGGGCATTCGCGTTGTCGAGTTCAGTGCGGCGCTGTCAGGCCTGACCTGGGTTGTGGGCTCGGTCGGCATCTATCCGCGCCTTCAGGGGCTTGAAGCCACCTCCTACGGCATGATCGTGGTGGGCTCCATCGCGGTGGCGGCCACCTTCATGGGGCTGGCGGGCAGGGCGTTCCTGATCCTGTCGTCGCTGCAGCTGGGTGCCTTGGCCGCCGTCAGCCTGTGGGGGCAGGAGCCAGCCTCCCTGGCGGCAGCCGTGCTGCTGGCGGTGTTTGGCGTGACCATGAACCGCGCCTCGCTGGCCTTTCGCAAGGCAACCGAACGCGCCATACAGCACGGGCGTGAGCTCGATGCGGCCAATGCCGCCCTGCGCGAAGCCTTGCAGTCGGCGGAATCGGCCAATATCGCCAAGAGCCAGTTCCTGGCCACGATGAGCCATGAGATCCGTACCCCGATGAACGGTGTGTTGGGCGCGCTGGACCTGCTCAGGCGCACGCCGCTGGCCCCGCCGCAGCGTCGTCTGGTGCGCAATGCTGCGGTGGCTGGCGAGGCCTTGCTGGGCATCCTGAACGACGTGCTGGACCATTCCAAGATCGAGGCTGGCAAGCTCGAACTGGTCAACGCGCCGATGTCGCTGCGGGCGATTGCCACGTCGGTGACCAGCCTGTTTCGAAGCAACGCCGAGAGCAAGGGCATCGCGCTGCTGCTGGACATGCACCCCGACACCCCTGACCGAGTCATTGGCGATGGCCAGCGCCTGAAGCAGGTGCTGCTGAACCTGGTCGGCAATGCGGTGAAATTCACCCAAGCTGGCACTGTCACGCTGGAGCTTCGCGCTGGCCCGCTCAGCGCCGCCGGCGGCGTGTCGGCCAGCTTCGAAGTGCGTGACACCGGCGTGGGCATCCAGCCCGAGGAGCTCGGGCGCATCTTTGACCCCTTCCACCAGGCCACTGGCGAAGTCCGGCGCGCGCGGCGCGGCGGCACTGGCCTGGGCCTGTCGATCAGCCAGCGCATCGTGCGGGCCATGGGGGGCAGCATCCAGGTGCGCAGCGGCCTTGGCGAGGGCTCCAGTTTCCGGGTGGTGCTGCACTTCGAGCCCGACATCCAGACCGGCCCCCCCCTGGCCGAAGACACCGCACCTGGGGAGCTGGATACCCTCACCCAGATGAGGGGGACCGTGCTGGTGGTTGAGGACAACATCGTCAACCGCATGATTGCCAGCGAGATGCTGCGCAACATGGGGCTGGACGTCCTGCAGGCCGAGGATGGCGCCGAGGCCGTGGCCTGCGTCGAGCGCAAGCCGGTGGACCTGGTGCTGATGGACGTCCAGATGCCGGTCATGGACGGCTACGAGGCCACGCTCAAGATTCGCGAGCGCGAGGCCCGCCACAGCCTGCCCCGGCTGCCGGTGATTGCCGTGACGGCCAACGCCTACGAAGGCGATGCCGCCCACGCGCGCGACATCGGCATGGACGGCCACCTGGCCAAGCCGTTCACGCAAGCCAAGCTGAAGGCGTTGCTGGTCGAGTACCTGTGAACGCCGGGCTGCCGGGTGTGGCGGCCGCGCTGACTGACCGGGCCGTTGCCCAGGCCTGTTCCAGCTCGATGCGCTTGATCTCCTCGATGGCACCTTCGTCGTGGCCACCGATCTTGCGAACCTGGGCGCGCACCAGCCGCTCCATCAGGCGCAGGTCACGGTCGGTCAGGTTCAGCGCGCTTTCCGCCCAGTGGTCGACCACGTCGGTCAGGGCCTCGTAACTCACCGGGCTGGCCATGCGGCGTGCCTGAAGCGCCTTGACCGTGCCGCGCCAGCGTGGGTCGATCTGTCGGATGCCTGCCAGCACTGCGGCTTCACCTGCGCCGTCTTCCACCACTTCGTCCACCAGACCGCGTTGGCGCAGGTCGTCAGCGCTGTAGATCTGGCCGCTGAGGATCATCTCGTTGGCCGCGGCCAGCCCCGCCTTGCGCGGGGTGAAGTGCCAGGCACCCATGCCCGGGAAGAGGTTGAACAGCACCTCCGGAAAGCCAGCCTGCGCGCTGCGCTCCGCGATGACGCGGTGCACGGGCAGCAGGGTTTCCAGGCCGCCACCCAGGCAGTCGCCCTGAACCACTGCGGTGGTCAGGATGCCGCGGTCGGCAGCGGTTTCCAGCCACCAGAGCAAATCGATGCAGCGCCGCCCGTACATCTTGAGCGAGTCGACATCGCGTGAACGGGCCAGCAGCACAAACAGCGCCAGATCGCCGCCGAAGTTGAAGACCTTGGGTGTGCCCGAGGCCACCACGAAGTGGCGCACGACACCTGGGCAGGCGCTGATCTCGTCCAGCGCCAGCTTGAGCTCGGCGAGTGCGGCCAGGCTGTAGCACTGCACCGGGCGCACGTTCATGCGCAGGGTCAGCATCGCCAGGTCCTCGTTCCAGCTGAGGCACAGGTTGCGCATCGGGCGGGCGAGCAGGCGTTGCAGGCGCTGGGCCTGCGGCGTGTCGGTGCTGGTCTGCGCCGGGGCGCGTGCCAGGGGAAGCGTGGGTGCGGCAGCGCGGGACGGGGTGGCTTGCAGCATCACAGGCTCCCGAACATGCGGCCGAAATGGTGGAAGTTGACCTGCGCCGACTGCACGATCGCGTCGATGGCGTCGGTGTCGGCAATGCCGTTGATGACCTCGCGCAGCTCGGCGATGTGGTCGGCATCCAGGCTGCTGTGGGCGTTGATGAAGGAGATGCCGGCCTCGCCGTCCAGTAGCAGGGCTTCGCGGATGGCGCTGCTGAACGTGCCGCCATAGACGGAGGCCACCACTTCCAAGGCATAGAGCATGCCCAGCGCACTGGCCGGATGGCGCTGCGCGGCGCTCCAGTGGTTCCAGCCCGTCAGCGCCAGCACATAGGGCCCGGGTTGGTGGGCGCGTGTGGTGGCTTCATCCACCCCCACGGCCTTCAGGTCGTTGATCACCCACTGCTCGTGGCCCGACTCCTCGTGCATGTGGCGGTAGAGGAACCCGCGCAGGTGCTGCAGGCTGTCGGGGATGCGGCTGGCGGCCACGGCACAGACCGGGTTGAAATGCCAGACCACGGTGTACAGCTCCAGCAGGAAGGCGCGGTATCGCTCCAGGCTCATGCCGTGGGCCACGGCATCCAGCAAGGCGGGCTGGCTGTCGAACTCGCGGCGGGCGTCATCGGTGCGCAACACCAATGCGCCGTAGGGGGTGCTCATCAACATGGTGGTTCAACTCCGCACAGGGCGGGCCTTTCAGGAGATCCCAAGGGTCAGCAGACAACCCTCATTTCAGTGAAAAAGTGCCGGTGTCGCTGCCAGAAAAGGGCGGTACTCAGCGCCATCTGTGACATGGCGCAACCGGGGTGCACCGCGGCGGTGCGTTCAGCACCGTGCGCCGTGACGAGACCTGCCGAGCACCGTGCGCCAGGGTGGCGTTCGGTGAGCGGCTAAGATCGGCGCCCTGCTCCCATGACCCTGCTGTACATCGTGCTGGCCACCGCGGCCGGCGGGCTTCTGTCTGTCGCCATTGCCGCCTCGCTCACCGTGGGCGTGCTCAGCCGTCTCGTGAAGGGCCTGGTGAGCCTGTCCGCGGGCGTGCTGCTGGGTACGGCCTTGCTGCACGTGCTGCCGGAGGCCTTCGAAAGCCAGGCCGGGGCGCACGACCTCTTCCTCACCCTCCTGGCGGGCTTGCTGTTCTTTTGGTTGCTGGAGAAGGCCGAGCTCTATCGCCATGCCCACCACCACGAAGGTGACGGGCATGGCCACCATCACCATTTCGACGTCCAGCAGGCTGGTCGGGGCGGCTTCAGCATCCTGGTGGGCGACGGCATCCACAACTTCTGCGACGGCGTGATCATCGCCGCGGCGTTCCTGGCCGATACGCAGCTGGGCGTGGTCACGGCCCTGGCCATCGTGGCGCACGAGATTCCGCAGGAGGCCGGTGACTACATCGTGCTGATCAACGCGGGCTTTTCGCGGACCAAGGCCTTGCTGTACAACGCGCTGTCAGGGGCGGCTGCGGTGCTCGGCGGCGTGGCGGGGTACTTCGCCGTGGGGCCGTTCGAGACGCTGTTTCCGTACCTTCTGGTGGTGGCCTCCAGCAGCTTCATCTATGTGGCGGTTGCCGACTTGCTGCCGCAGCTTCAGCAGCGGCTGAGCTGGCGCGAGACCGCCTCACAGCTCGGCCTGCTGCTCATCGGGCTGGCCATCGTCTTTGTGCTGGCCAGGGTGCATTCGCACTGACGCTGGCATGGGCTGCCGCGCCTGGTGGGTGGGTACCTCAGGCAGCGGCTTGGGCCTGGCCACCGCGACCGGCCTTGGTGCGGTACATGTCCCGGTCAGCGTGGCTCAGCAGCTGGGCGGGCTCAAAGCCGTGGTCCGGGTAGGCCGACAGCCCAATGCTGGCCCCGATGGCCAGCCGGTGCGCGCCCCAATCGATCTGGCTGTTCAGCTGCAGCGCGATCTTGTCGCGCGCCTGCAAGGCATGGTCAAGGTCAGCCACGCGAGGCAGCAGCACCACAAACTCGTCGCCACCCAGCCGGGCGACGGTGTCCGACCGGCGAACGCTGTCGCACAGCGTCTGGGCCACTGTCCGCAGCACATGGTCACCCGCGTCGTGGCCAAAGCGGTCGTTCACCTGCTTGAAGCCGTCCAGGTCGACAAACAAGACCGCGCAGCAGCTGCGCTCGCGTTCGGCCAGCCTGACCGCGTTGGCCAGACGGTCTTCCAGAAGCAGGCGGTTGGGCAGCCCAGTCAGTGCATCGTGGTGGGCCCGGTAGCTCAAGGTCTCCAGGGCCTCACGACGGCTGGAGACATCTTGCGTGATCAAGGTGAGCACCAGCTGGGGATGGGCCTGCGGCGCTGTGCCGGGCGCGTTGTGGGCCGTCTCGACCTCGCCGCGCCAGTGCAGCCAGCGGGCGCCGCTGGCTGCTTGTGTCGGGCGCATGCGGGTTTCCAGGTCGATCGACAACCCGGTGCGAATGGCGTGGTCGATGGCTTCGTCAAACGCCAGCAGGTAGTCGGGGTCGATGCGTTCCCGTACCTCATCCCAGTCGGCCGTCAGGGCAGACCTCCCGAGTTCCAGCAGATGCGCCTGCCGCTCCGACAAGCTGACCTGACCGGTTTCCAGCGCCATATTCAGGCGTCCAATGCCGGCAAAGGCCAGTGTCTGGGCCTCTTGTTGCTGCGCCCAGCGCAGCGCGTCAGCCTGGACGATGTCTGGGGTGATGTCACGCAGCGTCCACAGGCTGACCGGGCCGGTGCGGGCGTCGACCGCGGCGTCGATGCCGGACACGCCGGCCTGCACAGCCGATACCGACAGCTCGACCCAGCGGTTGCGCTGGCTTGACGAGTTTGACGCTTCGTGCACCCGCACCTTTCCCGTCCAGCCGCTGGCACAGGCGCTGGCGTCAAGAATCGCGCGTCGGTCTTCAGGGCTGAGTCCGATACCCAAGGCATCGGCGACGTCCATCCCAGGCACATGGTCGGCCAGTTGCGGAAACTGGTGTGTAGCGGGCCGATTGGCGAACACCAGACACCAGCCTTCAGTCCGCGCTGTGCACAGCACCAGCGGGTAGGGCACGCTGTCGAGCAGGCGGTAGGCTTCAGGTGTCGAGGGCGGAGCCATGCGGCGCTAGGGTGTGTCGTGGGCCCACAAAACGGGCATGACAGAGTCTAGGCGCCTGCGCAAACCTTCGGGCCCGCTGGGTCTTGCCCAGGACCGCTGGCAACCGGGCCGCAGGACCCTCAGCGCACCACCAGCACCGGCAGGGAGCTGTGGGTCAGCACCCGCGTGGTCTCGCTGCCCAGCAGCATGGCTGAGAGGCCGCGCCGGCCGTGCGAAGCCATCACGATCAGGTCGCAGCGGCTCTGCTGGGCCTGTTCGATGATGCCCTCCCAGGGGTGGAAACCGTCAACGGTGGCGGTCTCGACAGGTACGCCGGCCGTGCGCGCCAGTTCGGCCCCTTCCTGCACCCACTGGCCGGTGATGCGGTCCTGGGCGTCGTAGAACTCCTGGGGCGGTACGGGCTGCAGTTCCGACATGGCCGCATAGGGGAACGGCACTTTCACGCTCAGCAGCACCAGCGTGCTGCCGCACAGCCGGGCAAGGTCGCAGGCCGTCTGTACCGCCTTGCGGGAGATGTCAGAGCCATCGGTGGGGACGAGGATGCGTGGGTACATGGTGTGCTCCGTTCAGCGGTGTCGACAGATGGTGCGGCGCTTTGGTGCAGTGCTGCTTGACCAATATCAATCACCGGTCAACAACGTGGATGGTGTCTGGGCTGTCGCCATCAGCCCCGTGCCAGGGGCCGGGCAGGGTCGGCGCACCATTCGCTCCAGGAGCCGGGGTACAGCGTGCCAATGCCCAGCCCTGCATGGGCCATGGCGAGCAGGTTGTGGCACGCGGTGACTCCGGAGCCGCACTGGTGAACGCAGCCTTCGGCCGTGCTCAGGGACAGCCCGGCAAATGACTCCTGCAGGGCCTTCGGGGTCTTGAAGCGGCCGTCTGCCTGCAGGTTGTCCTTGAAGAAGCGAGGCCTGGAACCCGGAATGTGGCCACCCACCGGGTCCAGCGGCTCACTGTCGCCGCGCCACCGCTCGGGCGCCCGGGCATCGATCACGCGGACACGCCCGATCTGCCGCAGCAGCGTCGCAGCGTCCACGGTGGGCATCGCCGCACCCTCCAACGCCGGGTACGGCTGCAATGGCACGATGTCCACCGGGGCGTCGCTCAAGCGGCCGCCAGCGGCGACCCAGGCGGCCTTGCCGCCATCCAGCACCGCCACGGCGCTGTGGCCCAGCCAGCGCAGCAGCCACCAGGCCCGCGCCGCATAGGGCGAGCCCTGGTCGTCGTAGCAGACCACCTGGGTGCCCGGTGTGATGCCCCATTGCCCTGCCTGCGCCGCCCATGTGGCCCGGCTGGGCAAGGGGTGGCGGCCTGTGAAAGATGGATCCCGCGGGCCTCCGGCGTGCCGTGGCCCCGACAGCTGCGTGTCCAGGTTGGCGTAATGGGCGCCGGGCAGGTGGCCTCGGCGGTAGGCGGCTTCGCCCGCGGTGGTGTCTTGAAGCTCGAAGCCGCAGTCGAGGATGACAGGCGGCTGGTGCGACGACACCAGGGCCTGCAACTCTTCAACGCTGATCAGTGTGGACGCGTGCATGGGCATGTTTCTGTTGCAGGGCGGTGGCCGCGATGCCGGCCGCCACGATCAACATCATGCCCACAAGCGCAACGCGTGTCACCGGGTCGTCAAACACCCACACACCCAGGCCAAAGGAAAAGGCCACACCGAGGTAGGACAACGCACCGTTAGCGACCGGAGAGCCCAAGGTGTAGGCGCGTGTCATGAACAGCTGGGCCGCCGTGGCCAACGCGCCGATGCCCACCAGTGCCAGCGCGCCCCGGGCGTGGTGCGCCGAGAACCCGCTGCCCAGTGCCGTCACGAACGCACCGCCCACCACGCCGGCCAGCGAAAAGTAAAACACCACGCGGCTTTCCGGTTCACCCACGCGGCCCAGGGCATGCACCTGGAGATAGGCCACGGCCGCCAGCACACCCGACAGCAGTCCGGCCAGGCCGTACCACAACTGCTGCGCATGGATGGTGGGTTGCAGCACCAGGGCCACGCCCAGGAAGCCCACCAGCACCGCACTGATCAGGCGTCCGTCGATGGCGGGTGCACGTATCGCCATCGCCGCGCCAGCCGTCACCATCAGCGCCATCCACACCGATGACATGTAGTTCAAGGTGACGGCCGTGCCCAGTGGCAGGCCCTGAAAGGAGTGAAACCACAGCCCGAGTGCCAGCACGCCGGTCGCCGAGCGCCAGAGGTGCATCCCGGGCACCGGGGTGGCCAGGCAGATGCCGCGCCAGCGGCACAGCGCCGCCATGGCCAGTGCGCCGACGAGCCCGCGGTACATGACGATCTCGGCGGCGCCATACCAGGCCGACGCCCACTTGACGAGCGCCCCCATCACGCTGAACAGGAGCGTGGCCACCACCATCAGCACAGGCGCCTCCAGCGATGACCTGATCGCCCCCGTCCGGGCGGCGGTCACGGCGTGGAACGAGCCGCCAGTGCGTCGCCCATCTCGCGCCGATACCACTCGTGGAAGTGCTGCATGCCGTCTTCCATCGGGCTCTGGTAGGGGCCGACTTCGTCGTCACCCCGCTGGAGCAGGGCCAGGCGGCCTTCGTCCATGCGCTCGGCGATCTCGTCGTCCTCGACCACGGTCTCGCTGTAGGCGGCTTGCTGGGCCTGCACGAACTCAGGCTCGAAGGCGGCAACCTCTTCGGGGTAAAAGAATTCAACCGTGTTGATCGTCTTGCGTGGCGAGACGGGCTTCAGGGTCGACACCACCAGCACCGACGGGTACCACTCGACCATCACCGTGGGGTACAGCGTCAGCCAGATGGCGCCGTACCGCGGTGGTGTGCCTTCGTAGCGTTGGCGGACGGCCTCATGCCAGCGCCGGTAGGTCTCGGAACCCGGCTTGGCCAGCGCATGGTGGATGCCGACGGTCTGCACCGAGTGGTGCGCGCCGAACTCCCAGCTGAGGTCGCCACACTCGACAAACTTGCCCAACCCGGGGTGGAAGGGCACCACGTGGTAGTCCTCGAGGTAGACCTCGATGAAGGTCTTCCAGTTGTACTCACACATGTGTTGCTGGGCGGAGTGGAAGACGTACCCTGAGAAGTCGAGGTCGGCGGCGGCGCCGAGGTCAGCGAGGTCGGTGGCCACATGCCGCCGCTGCAGCCCGCCTTCGAAGACCAGGCCGTTCCACGACTGCACGGGGTAGTTGCGCAGCGCCAGGCAGGGGTCGTCAGCGAAGTGCGGCGCACCCAGCAGGTCGCCCTGCAGGTTGTAGGTCCAGCGGTGCAGCGGACACACGATGCTGCCGGCCGTGTTGCCGCGGCCTTTCAGCATCACGGCCTGGCGGTGCCGGCACACATTCGAGATCAGCTCGACCCCGGCAGGCGTGCGCACCAGGGCACGCCCGTTGCCTTCCTGCTGGAGCGCGAGGTAATCACCTACGTCGGGCACGGCAGCTGCGTGGCCCACGTAGGCCGGCGCAGACTGAAAGATGAGTGCGTGTTCGCGCTGGAACAGGCCCTCATCGAAATACGTGCTTACGGAGAGTTGCGAGCGGCTACGCTCTAGAGCTTGGAGACTGAAGCTCAGGTCGGACATGATCCAAAGGATCTCCATGAGTGGGTATGCCAAACCCCCGCCCGGTGGCCCCGCGGGCGAGTTCTGAGTTCACGACAACCGAGGCGGCCGTGAACGAGGCGCGGAGTGTACCCGCGACCCGCGTTGGCCCGCTATTCAGAGGACTAGAATTGCATGTTCCCGAGCCATTGACCGCAGATGGCCCATGTGCCCCAGTTGACCGCCGAGGCTGTTGCGGCGTGAAGTTGCAGTGGGCGGAATACCAGGGCAATGCCCATCAGGGCGGCCAGCTGTAGGATGGAGTAGCGGCATGACCGGTGCAGAGTTCAATCAATGGGCGCAGCAGACGCTCGCCGACGTCGAGTCGGCCCTGGAAGCATGGGTTCCGGCCGATGCACCGGCTGGTCTCGGGCTGGCCATGCGCTATGGCGTGCTGGATGGCGGCAAGCGCCTTCGGCCACTGCTGGTGATGGCCGCACGCCAGGCGGTGGGCGGCAGCACAGAGCCCGCCTTGCGCGCCGCAGTGGCCGTCGAGCTGATCCACGCCTATTCCCTGGTGCATGACGACATGCCCTGCATGGACAACGACGTGCTGCGGCGCGGCAAACCCACCGTGCACGTCGAGTTTGGCGAGGCCCAGGCCATGCTGGCCGGGGACGCCATGCAGGCGCTGGCCTTCGAGGTCTTGACACCTGAGACCGGTGTGGAGCCTGCCACGCAGGCGCGGCTGTGTGGCTTGCTGGCGCGTTCGGCGGGGCACGCAGGCATGGCCGGTGGCCAGGCGATCGACCTGGCCAGCACGGGCCGCCCCTTGAGCGAGGAGAGCCTGCGTGACATGCACCGCCGCAAGACGGGCGCGCTCTTGCAGGCCAGTGTGTTGATGGGCGCGGCCACAGGCAAGGTGTCGGACACTGCCTGGGCCGCATTGGCCGAGTATGGTTCGGCCATCGGGCTGGCCTTCCAGGTGGTGGACGACATCCTCGATGTCACACAGCCTTCCGAGACGCTGGGCAAGACCGCCGGCAAGGACGAAGACTGCAACAAGCCCACCTATGTGTCGGTGCTGGGCCTGGACGCTGCCCGCGTCTACGCCCATCGGCTGCGCGACGACGCCTTGGCGTCGCTGCGGCGATCGGGGCTTTCGGATACCGTCTGGCTGGCTGTGCTGGCCGATAAAGTTGTGGAGAGGGAGAACTGAGATGCCCCTGACCTTGCTCGAGAAGATCGATTCCCCGGCTGACCTTCGCCAGCTGGGCCGTGCTCAGCTCCGCCAGGTGGCCGACGAGGTGCGCCAGAAGGTGCTGGACACCGTCAGCCAGACGGGCGGCCACTTCGGCAGCAACCTGGGCACCGTGGAACTCACAGTGGCCTTGCACTATGTGTTCAACACCCCGCATGACCGCCTGGTGTGGGACGTGGGCCACCAGACTTACCCCCACAAGATCCTGACAGGCCGCCGGGACAAGATGCACTCCCTGCGACAACTGGGTGGCATTGGCGGCTTCCCCAAGCGCGACGAGAGTGAATACGACGCCTTCGGCACCGCGCACAGCTCCACTTCCATCTCTGCAGCACTGGGTATGGCCCTGGCGGCCAAGCTCAAGGGCGAAGAGCGCAAGTGCGTGGCCATCATCGGCGACGGCGCCATGACGGCCGGCATGGCCTTTGAAGCCTTGAACAACGGCGGCATCGCCCACGATGGTTCGACGGCCGATCTGCTGGTCATCCTGAACGACAACGACATGTCGATCAGCCCGCCCGTGGGTGCGCTGAACAAGTACCTGGCGCGCCTGATGAGCGGCAAGTTCTACACCGCCGCGCGCGAGGGCGCCAAGAGCATGCTGCGGGGTGCGCCGCCGCTGTTTGAGCTGGCGCGCCGGTTTGAGGAACACGCCAAGGGCATGGTTGTCCCGGGCACGATCTTCGAGGAGTTCGGCTTCAACTATGTCGGGCCCATTGACGGCCATGACCTGGACGCATTGATCCCGACCTTGGAAAACCTGCGCAGCAAGAAAGGCGCGCAGTTTCTGCACGTGGTCACCAAGAAGGGCTTCGGCTACCAGTTTGCCGAGGCCGACCCGGTCAAGTACCACGCCGCGTCGGGCAAGTTCGACCCTGCCGAAGGCTTCCCGAAATCCACGGCCCCTGCCAAGCCCACCTTCACCAGCGTGTTTGGCCAATGGTTGTGCGACATGGCCGCGGCTGACGAGCGCCTGGTCGCCATCACGCCGGCGATGCGCGAAGGCTCGGGCATGGTGGAATTCCACAAGCGCTTTCCGGGCCGCTACCACGATGTCGGCATCGCCGAGCAGCATGCCGTCACGCTGGGCGCCGGGATGGCCTGCGAGGGCCTGAAACCGGTGGTGGCCATCTACTCCACCTTCCTGCAGCGCGGCTATGACCAGCTGATCCACGACGTCGCCCTGCAGAACCTGCCGGTGATGTTTGCACTGGACCGCGCGGGGATCGTGGGTGCCGACGGCCCGACCCACGCAGGGGCCTACGACATCGCCTTTGTGCGCTGCGTGCCCAACATGAGCCTGATTGCGCCGTCCGACGAAGACCAGTGCCGCAAGGCCTTGACAACCGCCTTTCGCCAGAACCACCCGGTGGCTGTTCGGTACCCGCGTGGCAGCGGTGTTGGCGTGCCGATCGACCCTGCCTTGACGGAATTGCCCTGGGGCAAGGGTGAGGTTCGCCGCAAGGGCCAGCGCATCGCCGTGCTGGCTTTCGGCACCCTGCTGCACCCGGCCTTGGCCGCCGCCGAGCGGCTGGGCGCCACGGTGGCCGACATGAAGTTCATCAAGCCGCTCGATACCGCGCTGGTGCTGGAACTGGCCCGCACCCACGATGCCCTGGTTACCGTGGAAGAAGGCTGCGTGATGGGCGGGGCCGGTGCGGCGGTGAGCGAAGCGCTGGCTGCTGCCGGCATGCTCAAGCCCGTGCTGCACCTGGGCCTGCCGGACATCTTTGTCGAGCATGGCGACCCGGCCAAGCTGCTGTCGATGTGTGGCCTCGACGCCAAGGGCATCGAGCAGTCCATCCTCAAGCGCTTTGGGCCGCCCTTGCAGCTGGTGGTGTCACCTGCGGCCGCCAACGGCTGAACAGCCCTTGCGGCGGCCTGCGCCTCGCCGCGCGCGACAATGCGCGGTTGGGTGGTCGACAGCGCACGGCCGTCCGATGCCGAGACCTGCATGAACAAACTCACCGACGCCCTTCACATTCCGGACACCCAGAGCGCCCGCGATGAACGACACATCGCCATCCAGCGCGTCGGTGTGAAGGACGTCCGCTATCCCCTTCAGCTGCGTGTGGCCGGGGCCGTGCAGGCCACCGCAGGGCTCTGGAGCCTGGATGTCGCCTTGCCCGCCGACCAGAAGGGCACCCACATGTCGCGGTTCGTCGCCTGGCTGGACGAGCTCGACGAACCGCTCGACGCCGAGGCCCTGGGCCGCCGACACGCCCAGATGCTCACCCGCCTGCATGCGCAGGAAGGCCGCATCGAGGCGTCCTTCGACTTTTTCCTGCGCAAGCGGGCGCCGGTATCCGGGCTGGCCAGCCTGCTGGACTACAAGGGTCGCTGGATCAGCGAAACGCGCTCAGGCCTCACGTCCATCTGGATGGAAGTGGGCGTGCCCGTCAAGAGCCTGTGTCCCTGCAGCAAGGAGATCTCCGACTACGGCGCCCACAACCAGCGCTCGCTGGTGACGCTTCGGGTGCAGCCGCTGCAGCCCATCGAATGGCATGAGCTGGTGCGCTTCGCCGAGGACAGCGCGTCCAGCGAGATCTGGCCGATGCTCAAGCGGGCCGATGAGAAGTGGGTCACTGAGCGCGCCTACGAAAACCCCAAGTTTGTGGAAGACCTGGTGCGTGACGTGGCGCTGCGGCTGAACGCCGATGCACGTGTCGGCCGTTATGCGGTGGATGTGGAGAACTTCGAGTCCATCCACAACCACAGCGCCTACG
>JAJTDE010000237.1 GCA_021298085.1 Rubrivivax sp. | reverse complement strand
TGGCGCGGGCCGACGTGTTCATCCAGAACCTGGCGCCGGGCGCCACCGAACGGCTGGGCATCGGCTCTGCCGCGTTGCGGGCGCGGCACCCTCGACTCATCACCTGCGACATCAGCGGCTACGGCGACGACGGGCGGCTGTTTGGCATGAAGGCCTACGACCTGCTGGTGCAGGCCGAGAGCGGACTGGTGTCGGTGAGCGGCGCGCCGGGCGAGTGGGGGCGCATCGGCGTGTCGCTGTGCGACATCAACGCCGGGCTGAATGCGCTCATCGGCATCCAGCAGGCGCTGATGCAGCGCGAACGCACGGGGCAAGGCTCCGCCGTGAAGGTGTCACTGTTCGGTTCAGCCGCCGAGCTGATGGCCGTGCCCTACCTGCAGGCACGCTACGGCGGCAAGGCGCCCGAGCGCGTGGGCCTTAAACACCCGACGATCGCGCCCTACGGCGCCTTCACCTGCGCCGACGGGCGCGACATCGTCATCTCCATCCAGAACGAGCGCGAGTGGGCCGATTTCTGCCAGCGCGTGCTGCGCCGCCCCGAACTGCTGGAAGACCCACGCTGCGCCAACAACGCCGCACGCGTGGCCCACCGCGGGTTTGTGGACGGCTGCGTGGCCGACGTGTTTGCCAGCCTGACCAGCGCAGCCCTGATCGACCGCCTGGCCGAGGCCCAGACCGCCTTCGCCAACGTCAATTCGGTGCACGACCTCATCGAGCACCCCCAGCTGCGCACGCGGCGCATGCCCGTCAACGGCCGCCACGTGGACATTCCCGCCGCCCCCTGGGGCGTGCCCTGGGAGACCGAGGCCTTTGCGCCAGCGCCGGAACTGGACGCCCATGGGCAGGCGATACGGCGGGAGTTTGGGGGTGGGTAGTGGCCCGGGGGGAGTGGGGGTTTATGGGTGAAGAGGTGGGTTCCAGCCAAAACACCGCATCACACCGACCAGGGTGGCTCAGTCCTTCAGATGCACCAGCCGCCCCACAAGACGGTGCATCCCGGTAAAGGGTTTCGAGCCATCTCTCGCCGTGTGTTCGGACTCCAGTTGCGCCGCACGGCTTGAGGCCTGCTCCAGCCCGCGCGATAGCCTGCTGTCGAGTCAGAGACGCCCGCACGTCCTCAAAGTGCAGCAGAAGCCACAACTCAAAACAGGGAACCGAGGTCACGGGCTCAATCGTGACCGCCTCTCCATCGTCATTCTTGAGCCGACCCGAGACTTGCTCGGCCTGATCCAACGTCAAGTGATATGTCTTGTGCTCGTCCCTGTCGAAGACCACCACGATGCGATCAAAGGCGCGGGGAAAGATGCCTCTGTCGCGATCACCCTTGTTGAACACCGACAGCGCATGCTCCAGCACCTGCTGAGGCTCCGTCCCGTGTGCACTGTGCAGTACCTGCACATGCGTCGTCGAGAGGCGGTAGTGCTGCTGGATGTCGCGCAGGTAGTTGGGCTCGGTCTTTTGGCCCTCGCAGACGATGAGTATCCGTTCATAGGTCTGGCGCTTGCTCTCTCTGCGTTTGAGGCTGCGAGCCACCTGCCGGTGTTTGGGTTGGTTGTCCCGCCCCATGGCATCACTGCATCAGGGTCTGGCTGTTGACCAGTGCATCCGCCAGAAATGGCACGGCTCCGTATCGGCCCGTCAAGTAGCCCCGTTCCCAGGCCTCCTGCTTGCGAGGGCTGAAGTCGGTCAGCGGATACAGACGCGTGGCGCCGTCGGCATCCTTCTCCGTGAACCAGATCTGGTCGCGGCGGAACTGCGCATGATCGAGCAGCGATGTGTCGTGTGTGCTGAAAATCAGTTGTGCGCCGCGCGGATTCTGTTCAGGGCTGTGAAACATCGAAATCAGCTGCCGCACGAGCAGGGTGTGCAAGCTGCTGTCCAGCTCGTCGACCACCAACACCCGGCCCTCGCGAATGACATCCAGAACAGGCGCAATCAACCCGTACAGCCGTTGAGTCCCCTCGGACTCGTCGTGCAATTCGAACGTGGCCGAACCCTTCGACGTGGTGTGCTCAAACACCGGCAACAGAAACTCCCGCTCTTCTTGCGTGGTGTGCAAGCCAGTGGCACTCATCACCATCTTGGTATGCATGCCGCGCCGCGGCACAGCCTGAACATCAGCAATTGAGATGTCAGCGGCGGCCAAGAAAGACTTGATCGCCTGGCGGCCCTGCTCCGAGGCCAACAAAGCGGTGGTGAAGTCCGGCGCCATCATCGCCCCAGCAGGCAAGCAGACGAGGCTGCGGACAATCCAGCCAAAGACAGGGCTGAGTTGCTCGCTGTTCAACTGCGCCGCCATGGACAGAAACAGCGAGTTAGGCCGGGTGCTGTCCTGCCAGAGCTTGCGCGGGCCCGTGAGGTAAGTGCTGAACTCGTAGGCGTAAACATCGCCCTCAACGTGCTGGCGGCTGAACAACTGCGTGGGCTTGCTGCTTCGGTAGACCAGCAGAGACTCACTCACGATGCGATGCGCCGTCATGGAGAAGGCGTACTGGTGGCGCTGCCCTGCCAACACAAACGTCAGTTCAAACGACGTGGGTTGACTGGCGAAGACGGGGTCCAGCCGGAACGGCTGCACGTTGTAGGTTTGCCCCGGCTGGATGACGGTGGCCGATTCAGCCACCACGGCACGCATGTACTCCAAGGCCTTCAGCACGCTGGTCTTGCCGCTGGCATTGGGCCCGTACAGCACGGCGCTGCGCAAGGCCTGCGGGTCGGCCTTCAACCCGGTGGCCATCAAGTGCGTCTGGGCCAACGCCCTATCGGCAGAGGCCACCAGGCTCAAGGTTTGCTCGTCTCGAATGGAGCGGAAGTTGCGGACGCGAAATTCGAGCAACATGTCTTGCTCCTGGGCCAACGAAAGCATCATTCTTGCAGAAAAGCCGCAAGATGCACACAAATAGTAGCTTGCATTTCCGTTCATTCTGAGGTGTGTGCACGACGGCGACGGCGCGGAAGCGATCCGCCAGCGCCTGGGCCAGGCCCACATTCGGCATGATCTAGCCGGCATGGAAAGCCTGACAGTGCGCGATGCGCCCCAGTTCCTGAAGACCCTGGCCGACCGTGTCAGGGCTTTTGGTGACTTCCAGATCCTGCTCTACCACACGGGCGCAGACCCCCACATCGACGACCCGCTGGGCGGGTGGATGACCGACGAGCAGCTGGCCGAGCGCGACCGCATCGTCTTCGAGACAGCGTCGGAGATGGGCCTTCCAATTGCCTGGAACCTGGCCGGCGGCTATCGGCGGGATGAGGCGGGGAGCATTGCGCCGGTGTTGGCGGTGCACCGGCGGACGATGGAGGCTTGTGTGGGGGTTTGTGGGTGAGGGGGTGGTGGCGCCTGCCGGCACTTACGCGGTCGTCCCGCTCTAGGGCATCACTGCATCAGAGCCTGGCTGTTGACCGGTGGATCGGTCAGGGATGGGACCGCTCCGTATCGGCCCGTCAAGTACCCGCGTTCCCAGGCCTCCTGCTTGCGCGGGCTGAAGTCGGTCAGCAGATACAGACGCGTTGCGCCGTCGGCATCCTTCTCCGTGAGCCAGATCTGGTCGCGGCGGAATTGCGCATGATCGAGCAGCGATGTGCCGTGTGTGTCAAAAATCAGTTTGAGGATTCAGCGCTGACCAGAGAACCGATCAGACCCAGCCGCGAGCACCGAGCAACTTCCGGGGGGTAGGAAGCGGTAATTCACGTCGGCGCAGGCCGAGTGGCTTTGTCTTGGTGGAACCATGGTTGCCGTGAGATCGGCGCCGTACTCTCTCGGCATAGCAATCGGAATGACTGACCGAGAACTTAGCGTCCCCCACACCGTATCTGTGACAGAGTCAGATACGAAGCGTTAGCTCTTTTGGCCTCGGCAAGGGCATTCGCCCTTCGCTCGGGGCTCATTGATTTCAACCTCACCGGATGTGACTGTTGAACCAGCTGGCGGCGGGTCTGCTCAATCGACTCCCAAGTAGATCCAGCCGTCGCCTTCAACAGCTTGTACGCATCATCGATGGGTATCAAGGGTTGAGCGGGCTGCGTCGTCGTGGTTACGGCCGAAGACACAGGACCCTTGATTGGCTCCGCGGGGCGAGGTGCAGCGATCGGTGCCGACACTGTGCCGGTCACTTGAGTAGTAGGCCGTTCCCACAGTCCAATCTGCATGGGCGCCGGGGCCGGAGGTGGCTTAGACGGCGCGGACGCCGCAGGTGCTGGCCCGGACATCGCCGCCTGCACCTCTGCCAGGAGTGCTTGGGCTCGTGGCACCTGCCGATACTGCAGCTCATGCTCGAGTTGCTTGAGCACCTTGACGTCGCTTCTGGACTTGGTGAAGAGCGCCTCCAAGTCGCCGACTCCCAGCTGCATGAGTGGACGGGGCATGGTTAGGCGACCTCCTGTCCTTCCTCGACCCCGTACGGGTCAACCTCCTTGTAGTGGACCCACACTGTGCTGTCGACAGACTCAGCGCCCAGCGGCTCGATGCCTAGGCGCTCGAGGGTACGCATGAGGTCCTCCAGCACCTCCTGCCGCCGACGCACGAAACTTGACGCGAAGCACCTCCAGAACGTCCAGCCGGCGCGCTCCAGCACCCGCTGGCGCGCCATGTCGTCCTGCCACTGGCCTGGGCCGTGAAATCGGTCGCCATCGCACTCAACGGCCAGGCGCCGCCCCTCATTGCCCTCGACGACGAAGTCGATACGGTATCCGCCGCAGGGGAGCTGAGGCTCAACGCGGAAACCCCGCTTGACGAGCTCATCGAACATCTCAAGCTCAAAGCCAGACTCGCAGCGCTCCCGGAGAGCCTGGACCTTCTTCGCGTCCTGCCGGAACGGCTGCTTGAAGTGACTGATGACCTTTCCGTTGAGCGAGTCCTCCTTGAACTCGGTCTCAGCGACGGAGCGGAAGAGATACATGCGGTCACGGGCCCGTGACAGGGCTACGTTGAAGCGTTGGTGCATGTCAGCCCGATTGGCAGCCGAGCGATCACCAGGCCCGAGCACCATGGACACCATCATGATGTCGCGCTCGCGCCCCTGGAATACCGGCGGCGGTCCGATAGCAATCCTGCGCTCCACGACATCGATGGGTGAGATGCGCTCGCTGACCAATTCTTGGATGCGAGCCGCTTGCGTAGTGCCGAGGAGCGTGACGACGCCGATGCTGCGCCCGTCGAACTGCGGGTCGGCCAGGATGGCCTCGATTTCGTCGACGATGGCCTTTGCCTCGGGGTCGTTGATGTCGCCTTTTCGAAACCCGCCCTTGACATAGACATCCACAAGGGGCGGGTCCAGGCGCTCGTTGGCCTTCGGTACGCGCAAGGGACGGATGTCGCCCTGATAGAACTCGCGGTTCGAGAACTCAATGATGGCCGGCACGCAGCGGAAGTGCTCCTTGAGCATGACCGAGTTGCCGGCGAACACCACGCGAGCCAAGTCATAAATGGACTTGTCCGGCGTCATCTCCGAGCCGTGAGGCTGGTTGGTCAGGAACCGGTTGGTCAGCTCCTTGATTTTCTCTTCGGCCGTGCCGACAGCGGAGGGCGACACCTGCTTGTGGTCGCCGACGACCAGCACCTTCTGGCCACGCAGCAGAGCCGGAAGCGCCCAGATATCTGACTGAGAGGCCTCGTCGATGATCACGAGGTCGAACAGGCCCACCTCCGGCGGAATGGTCTCGGAGACTCGCCACTGCGGCAGCACCCAGCACGGCACTGCCCGATAGGCCCGCAGCATGGCCTCGCGCGCAGTCTTACGGTGGCGCACCGCCCGCACGCCAGTCCCGGAGCCCATCGCCTGGACTGCATTGAGGTAGGCCTGCAAGGCCTGCCGCACCGAGGCCGGTGAGTTGTTGAACACACCAAGCCAGGTCTTCTCTGCGACGAGGTCTTGGTAGGTCCGGGCAAGCGATGTTGTCAACGCTCGGCGCTCATCGAACAGCTCGCGCATCTTGTGATGCCCGTCGATGCGGTCGAGGAACATCACCGCCTGACGCCAGTTCCAGGCATCGA
>JAJTDE010000236.1 GCA_021298085.1 Rubrivivax sp. | reverse complement strand
CGGTGCACCGGGGCGGGGTCGATCATCCGGCGGGTGTCGATGAGGGCCCGCCAACGGCCCTCGCCGTCGGCCGAGACCGCCACGGCGCGGCCCAGGTCACCGTCGACCACCAACTGCAAGCGCTCGCCGGGTGCGGCGCGGCCGCTCACCTCCACATCACCCTGCAAGCCGTCGGGGGTGGGTGATACCAGCGGGTCCAGTGTGAGTGGCGCCAGGGCGGGAACGGCGGCGCTGGCCGCCCCAGGCGCGGAGGGTGCTGCAACAGCCTGCGCCGGCACCCGCTTCCACACCTGGGCACCACGGGGTGCCAGCGCCAGGTTGAGCCGGCCGTCCGGTGGCAGCACCAGCGTGTCACCCACGCGCGGTGTGGCCGCCAGGCTTGCCGCGTCAGCCTTGCCGGGCAGCACAAACAGCAGCTGCCAGCGGCTTCCCGCGTCGGCGCGTGGCATCAGGTTGTCCACCAGCAGCGCATGGTCTGCGGTGTTGAAGATGACCAGGGCATCGTCGGTCTGGCCCGGGCTGGCCTGCCAGCGTGTCTGCCAGGCCATCAAGCCGGGGCCACTGCGGGAGGCCTGCAGGACCTCAGGCAGGCCGCGGCTGAAGACGCGGTGGGTTCGGCGCAGCGCCACCGCCTCTGCCGTCCAGCGGTACAGGGGCGACTGCATGTCGTAACGGTCACGCCCGCCGGAACCCTGGGCTGCGGCAAACATCGCTGCACGCTGCTCGGTGTAGCCCTGCTCGGTGCCGTAGTACAGCACCGGGATGCCCGGCAAGGTCATCATCGCCAGCAAGGCCTGCTTCATCGACGCTTCATCGGCGCCGGCCAGCCAACGGTCGACATCATGGTTGTCGATGAAGCTGGGCATGCGGTGGATGTCGCGGTGCACCCGCAGCATGCGCTCGATGCGGTCACCCAGCTCGGCCGCCGGTCGGCCGCGGGCAAAGACATCCTGCAGGGCCCCGTACAGCGGGAAGTTCAGCATGCCGTTCATGCGGCGCTCGCCCTGCGGTCCGGTGACGTAGGACTCGATGCGCCGGGCCAGGCGTTCCTCGCCCGCGCGGTCGATGCCAAAACCCTCGCCAAAGACCAGGAAGTCGTCACGGCCGGTGCGGCGTGCGACATGCGCCAGACCGGGAGCACGGCGGTCGCGGCTGCCGATGAAATCCTCGAAAAACTCGGGCTCGACGTAGAAGGCCGTGTCCACGCGGTAGGCGTCCACGCCCACGGCCTCAATCCACCAGCCAAAGCTGTCGCGCAGTGCGCGGCGCACCGCCGGGTTGCGCGTGTTCAGGTCGTCCAGGCCCGACATCTGGAAGCGCAGTTCCTGGTCGCGGTTGGCCACGTCCATCAGCGGCGGTGTCCAGTGGTAGATGCCGGCGCGACGGTGTTCGGCGCGCCGAGGGTCGTTCATCGAGAACGGCCACTGCGTGGGTGCGGGCGTCGGCAGGCTGCGCGGGTTGGGGGTGTAGAAGCGCGCTGGGTCCTGAGGGTCCCAGCCACTGGGGTAGTCGAAGTAGTTGGCCGTGTGGTTGACGACGATGTCCTGCACCAGGTACATGCCGCGCCGGTGCAGCGCGTCCGACAGCCGGCGGTAATCGGCCAGCGTGCCCACATGCGGGTCCATCTGCTTGAAGTGCTGAGCCCAGTAGCCGTGGTAGCCGTAGTAGCCCAGCAGCGGGTCAAACCACTGGTTGCGGTTGGGCGGGGTGACCCACACCGCCGTGGCACCCAGGCCCTGGATGTAGTCCAGGCGCTGCTGGATGCCCTGCAGGTCACCGCCGTTGAAGCGGTCGGCGCGTTGGGGGTTGTACTCGCCGGCGCCCTGGTCGTTGTTGGCCGGGTTGCCGTCGGCGAAGCGGTCGGTCATCACGAAGTAGATGACCTGGTCGCGCCAGTCGGGGCTGGGCACGTGAAGGCGAAGCCCCTGTGCCAGCGCAGCAGGCTTGGCCGCGGGTGCCGCGTAGGGGCTGGTCGTGGCGGTGAGCGTGGCGGCAGCCACACCCGCTGCAAGCAGCGTCAGGCACTGCGAACGACGCCGGCGAGGCAAGCGAGTCGGGCCCATGGACGGGAGCATGTGCGCGGGCATGGGCAGTCCGTCAACGGCCGAAGATGAAGCGCAGCGGCCGCTCCAGCCGGGCAGCCCAGGCCTTCTCGTTGTGGCCGGTACCTTCGAAGACCAGGCTGAGGTAGTCACGCCCGGTGTAGCCCTTGCCGGCGACGATCTGGTCCACGAACCGCTGGTAAGTCCCATACAGGGCGTCCAGCTCGGTGGTGCCGTGGTCCTGGTAGAGCCGGCGGCCATCGGCCGGCGCCAGCGACTGCTGCAGGAAGTTGAAGGCCGCCAGCGGGATGGCCGCATTGGCTTCATGGATGCCCACCCAGTGCGTGGACAGACCGGCGGCCCCGCCGAAGACCTGGGGGTACTCGCTCATCGCGTAGACCGAGATCAGCCCGCCCATGCTGGCGCCCATCAGCGCGGTATGCGCAGCCTGCGGACGCACCGGAAAGCGCTGGTCGATCAGGGGCTTGAGTTCCTCAACGATGAAGCGCAGGTAGGCGTCGCTGCGCGAGCGGCCCTGCAGCGTCTTGTCCAGCAGAGCCTGCCGCGTCGCCGGGGCGAGGTGGTTCAGAAACTTGCCCGGGAAGTATTCGCTGTGGCGCATCGCACCGTTGTTCCAGATGCCCACCACGATGGTGGGCGCCAGGAGCCCCTCGCGCATCAGCTTGTCCACCGCCAGATGCACGTTCCAGGCCTGCTTGTTCCAGGTGGTGCTGGCGTCAAACAGCATCTGGCCGTCGTGCATGTAGAGCACCTGGCAGGGCTGCTGCGCCGAACACGCGGCCGGGATCCACACGTCCACATGCCGAGGGTCCACATGCTGGGACGGCACCTGGGCCAGGCGTTCGATGCGCCCCACGCTGACCTGCGGCAACGGCTGGCTGGCGGCCGGCGTCACCGCGCTGGCCATCAGGCCCCAGCCCAGCAGCGGCATCAGAAGGCGGCCCCACCAGGCCGGCGTCGAGACGGTGTGACGGTTCATCATGGCGGCGGATGGTACCCAGCACCGACGCCAGCGGCTGCTACTGGAACAACCGAGAATGCCGGTTTTCAGACTGGTGAAACCCCCAGGAACGGCCGTGCAGGTTGCAAAAGAGCGTGTATTCCACCCTGGGCAATCCCTGAGGTCCGCCACCTGGAGCTCACGTGGATCGAACGCGGGAGCGGGCTGCGCTGGGTGGGCGACGACGCCAGCCCCTTCAGCGATGGCGACCTGGTGCTGCTGGGGCCCGACCTGCCCCACACCTGGCTGAGCAGCGTCCGCAGCGACACGCAGCCTGGTAACCCACCCCGCCAGCGGCTGGTGGCCAGCGTGCTGCAGTTCGAGCCGGGGTTGCTGGCGCCGACCGCACTGCCGGAGCTGGCGCAGGCCGGGGCGGTGATGGCCGCGGCCGGACGCGGGCTGCGCATCGTCGGCCGCACGGCAGGCGGCATCGCCGAGCTGCTGCAGCGCATGCACGGAGCCGACCCCCACACCCAACTGGCCGCCCTGGTGCTGATCATCGGCCTGTGGCTGAAGCACCCGGAGGACTTGCTGCCCATCTGCAGTCGCCCGGCCGGTGCGGCGAGCGGGCCAGCACGACGCCGGGTGGAGGCCGTGCTGCAGTGGATGCAGCAGCACCTGCGCGACGAGTTGCGCGTGGCCGATGCCGCGCGCCTGGCCCACGTCAGCCCGGCCGCCTTCAGCCGCTGGTTCACCCGCGAGGTGGGCAAGCCGTTCACCGTCCACCTGAACGACTTGCGCCATGTGGCCGCCTGCCTGGCCCTGCGCGAGACCGAGCGCCCGGTGGCCTGGGTGGCCATGGACTGCGGCTACCTCAGTGCGTCGCACTTCAACGAGCAGTTCCGGCGTCGCGCCGGCTGCTCGCCACGCGACTACCGTCGCCAGGTACGGCGCGGTGTGGAGCCTGGCCTGGTGGCACAGGTTCCAGGCGTCAGAAGCTGATTTCGACCGTCATGTAGCAGCCCTTGGCCTGGGCGCCGCTGGTGTCGACATAGCGCGCGGCATGGGCCAGCGCGTAGGGGTCGTAGAGGCCCGCGGGGTGGCTGGCGGCCACGGTGAGGTTGCGCACCTTGCCGGCGACGAGGTCGTAGCGCACCACGGTCCAACCGCTGCGGGCCTGGCGCAGCACCGCCTCAGGGATGGCGCTCACCGGCATGGGTTCGGGCTTCTTGATCTTGGGTGACAGGCATTCCGCCGGTTCCGGCGGCAGCGCAGCGCGCGCCTGGGCCAGCGTTGGTCCCGCCGGGGCCTGCACGCCCGGCCCCGCGGCCGAACCACCGGGCGAGCCCCCGCCAGGAGGCGCGGCACACCCGGTTGCCAGCAACCCCGCCACGCAGGCCAGCATCCACAGGGCCTGGCGCGGGCGCAGTGCCGCAGCGGGCAAGCAGTGTTGGTTCGGGTGTCTTGTGGGGTTCATCACCGGCTCACTCGATGGCCATGGACAGGCCCGGATTGTCGTCGCTCGGCCACGCACCGCCACGGTACAGCGCAGGCCCTGCGCCGCCGAGGCAGGCTGCGCTGCACCACAATGGGCGACGTGCCCGACAGGCGGGCACGAGCGATTCGACGCATCACCTTCACCCGAACCTTCCCGTCCCATGAGCACACTCAGCACCACCCAAGCCCTCCAGATCATCCAGGGCGCCTTTGCCAGCGCCCGTGCCAATGGCTTCAAGCCGATGGGCGTCGTGGTGGTCGACGCAGCCGCCCAGGTGGTGGCCAGCGCCCGCGAAGAGGGTGCGTCAGCATTGCGCCTGGACATCGCCAATGGCAAGGCCAGCGCCGCGGTGGGCATGGGCGTCAACAGCCGGGTCCTGGCCGTGCGCTCCAAGGATGTGCCCGTCTTCTTCTCGGCCGTGGCGTCGGTGGCGCAGCAGGCCTTCATCCCGCAGACAGGCGCGGTGCTGATCACCGATGCCAGCGGTCAGGTGCTCGGTGCGGCCGGCGCGTCGGGCGGCACTGGCGATGAAGACGAACAGATCGTCACGGCCGGGATCACCGCCATCGGACTGACCTGCGCCTGATGCCAACGGCGCTGTTCCAGACCACGGCCTTCACGCCCACCGACGAACAGCTGGCCATCCAGACCAGCCGTGCGCCGACAGTGCTGGTGAGGGCCAACGCCGGCGCGGCCAAGACCACCACGCTGGCCTTGCGTGCGGCCGAGAGCCTGCAGCGCGGCCTGGAACCCGAAGGCATCTGGGGGCTGACCTTCACCGAACCGGCGGTGGAAGCCCTGCAGCAGGCACTGCGCAAGATCGGCCTGGCACCCGCCATCGTCAAGCGCATCCCGGTGATGAGCTTCGACACCCTGGCCCAACGGGTGCTGCGGGTGGCCGAACACGAGACGGTGCCGACGATGGCCACCGCCGAGGCCATGGCCCCGGTGGTGCGTGAGGCCTTGCAGCAACTCGGCCTGAACGAGGAACCCGGCGGTGTCGAACACTTTCTGCGCAGTGCGCGCTGGCTCAAGGGGCGCCTGGCGCTGGACCGCGCGCGTTGGGTGCAGCCCGGCGAGCCGCTGTCGCTGCCCGAGCTGGCCGACACGCTGGGGCTGCCGCTGCACGAGCTGCGCCTGTTCCTCACCTGCGAAAACCTGCGCTACCCGGCCCAGGATGGTGTGGACAGGCCGTTCTTCCGTTTCGAGCAGGACGCCACCTACGACCTCGCCCGCCTGCTGGCCGACCCCGACACCACCACCCCGCTGGCGGAGCTGCAGGGGCTGCCACGCCACGTCGGCCTGCTGCTGGTCGACGAGCTGCATGACCTCAACGCCGCAGGCCACGCCGTCCTTCAAGGGCTGATGGCCGTCAATGCCAACGCCGCGTTCTGCGGGGTGGGCGACGAGGACCAGGTGGTCCACGCCGCGGCCGGCGCGGAACGCCGCTTCCTGCAGGGTGAGCTGGAGCTGGGCGGTCGACAGCTGACCGTCCTGCCCTTGACCGCCAGCCACCGCTTTGCGCCGGCGCTGGCGTCGGTGGCCCACCGCCTGGCCGACAAGCCCTATGCCTCGGCCGCCGGCCACAAGACCCAGGTGCGCTGCCTGAGCTGCATCGCCGAGCCTGCCACGGCCGATGCGCTGCAGGCGCTGCAGACCGTGGACGCGCTGCTGGCCTGGGCCAAGGACACCCGACGTCCGCTGTCGGACGCGGCCATCCTGCTGCGCCACGCCCACCACAGCGTCGCGCTGGAAAACGCGCTGGTCGAGCGTGGCGTGGATTACCAGACCCGTGGCTTGCAGCCCTATGTGCGGCAACCCGAGGTGCTGCTCGTTCGTGCACTGCTCGCCGTGGCCGGCGGTGGCTACGACGCCTTGCGCTCGCTGACGACACGCGAGGAGCTGGTGCGCTCGGTGGTGCTGTTCTGCGACGTGGAACTGGGTTTCGAGGAAACCGAATCGGAGGACGCAGAAGCCCGTCTGCAGACGGCCATCCGCTACATCCAGGCCGACGCCGACATGCTGCGGCCCTTTGTCGAGCAGCAGCTGCTCAAGCGCAGCAGCCCGCAGCGCGCACAGGCCATGACACGGGCGATTGCCATCGCGCGGCAGGCGCTGGAGTGTGCGGGTAAAGGAAACTCGCAGGAGGCCACCCACCGCCGCTGGTTTGCCGAGTTTGTGCAGGCGCTGGACCTGCCGCACTGGGTGGGCCAGGTGTTTGTGCGGCAGGAACGGCGCGACGCCGCCCTGGCCTACTTCGACGGCCTGCAACAGGCCGCCGCCCAGCATGCCACCCCGCAGGCCTACTTTGAACGGCTGGCCCAGCTCGAATCTCGCCTCGAGGAAGGCCTGGCCGCCACCCACAGCGCCCACAAGCGCGCCATCCGCCGCGCCGCTGACCGCAAGTCCACCGTCACGCTGGCCACCGTGGCTGACGTCAAGGGCCTGGAGTTCGAGCACGTGCTGATGCCCTTCGTGGAGACCGGCCGCTTCCCCGACGCCCACGCCGAGGCCGCCTGGCAGGAACGCAACCTGTTCTACGTCGGCATCACCCGCGCGCGCAGCCGGCTGACGGTGCTGGCACGTGAAGGCCACCAGAGCCCGTACTGGCACTGCTGCGCCGGCAGCGCTAAAGTTCCGGCCTTGCAATCGATAGCGGAGTAGCGCATGTTCTGGGTCTGCGGCGAAGCCTTGATGGATGTCTTTGACGCGGGCCCCAGCGCCACCGGCCAGGCCCTGGACGCACGCATCGGCGGCTCCCCAATGAACGTGGCGATGGGCCTGGCGCGGCTCGCACACCCGGTGTCCTTCATTGGCGCACTGGGCAAGGGCTTTCTGGGCGAGCGGCTGCTGCAGGCACTGCGTGACGAAGGCGTCGACACCCGCGCCGTGGTCAGGCTGGACGCACCGACGACGCTGGGCCTGGTGGGGCTGGACGCTCAGGGCGTGGCGGACTACGCCTTCTATGGCACCGGCGGCGCCGACCGCCTGCTGCAACCCCAGCACCTGCCACCGCTGCACGCGGTACAAGCCTTGCACTTTGGCTCCTACGCGATGGTGGTCGAGCCCACCGGCAGCACGCTGCGCGGGCTGGCGGCGCAGGCCTCGGCCACGCACCTGGTGGCCTACGACATCAACGTGCGCCTGAACGTCGAACCCGACCTGGCCCGCTGGCACGCCGCGCTGCAGGCCATGCTGCCCCACACCCACCTGCTGAAGCTGAGCCGTGAAGACGCCGAGCACCTGCTGGGGCCCGACGTCGACGATGAAGCCCTGCGGGCCTGGCTGACCCAGGGCCCTGCGGCCGTGCTGATGACCGATGGCGCCCACGGATTGGTGCTGCACACCGCGCAGCACCGGCTGCGGCTGCCCGCCGCAGCCACCACACTCGTCGACACCGTGGGCGCTGGCGACACCGTCCAGGCCACGGTACTGTCGGGCCTGGCTGACCGCGGAGCGCTGTCGCGCGACGCGCTGGAGCGGCTCAGCCTGGCCGACTGGACGGCGCTGCTGCGCCGGGCCGCCGAGGCAGCGGCCATCACCTGCTCGCGCCGCGGCGCTGACCTTCCTCGGCGCGCTGAGCTCGGCTCGGCCTGAGCCCTGCGCGGTG
>JAJTDE010000074.1 GCA_021298085.1 Rubrivivax sp. | reverse complement strand
CCGATGCCTGCGCGCAGCGCGGCCAATGGGTAGTGGACATCCTGCACACCCTGGGCCGCCAGGTGCGCCATCAGCTGGACCACGGGGCGCTGCGGGCTCGGAGCCTGGGGTTCACGCTGCCACTCGGGGTACACACAGGATTTCTCCGGCACAAACAGGTGGGCATAACGTCGCCCCTGCTGCGCCATCGCCTGGCGCCGCTGCTGCAGCAGCGCGGCCCACAGCACCAGGCCGTCGGGCGTGAGTGTCAGGTGGCCAGCGGCCTGCTCGTTCCACTGGTTGTTGCCGGCATGCAGGAACAACCAGCCATCGCGGCCGGCGATGGCCGCACCGTCTTCACTGACCGTGCCGGCTTGCAGCACCGGTCGTGGCTGGGCCATCGCGCGCCGCAGGTCGTCCATCGCGTCGCGCACGGCCAGGCTCAGAAAGACCTCCCGGTGCGCCGCAGGAATGCCTGTCAGCAGTGCGGTGTCCGTCATCGCCGTGCCCTTGGTGCCTTGCACAGGCTCAGTCCGTTCACACCGTGGGCAGCAACTCGGCGGTGTGCGTATTCGCCGCAGCCACGGCGGACGGCATGAGCGCCGCGCGGAGAAAGTCGCCGTAGGCGTCGATGTTCATCGCCGGCAGGGTGCGCTGCAAGACCAGGAACTGCAGCACGGCCCGGAAGCTGTCGCCCAGCGTGTCGGCCGCGCTGACCTGCTGAAACTCGCGGCTCCAGCGGTCGCCGTGGCGGTAGAGGTCGATCTCCTGCTCGAAGTCCTTCAGGAGGTTGTGAAAGTTGCGCACCTGGTAGACCACGGGGCTGGCCAGGCCCAGCGTTCGGTCATGCGCCCACAGGCAGGCCAGCGCGATGTAGCCGCGCAGGATGTCGGTGACACGGTCTGGCACCCCCAGCGGCAGAAACATCAGTGGGAAGGCTTCGGGCACCCACAGCGTGGCCTGCGAGTTGAACGGCGTGTAGCTGCCGCGTGCCAGCGAACACGCCCGTTCTCGTGCAAAGTGAACCTCACCACCATCCACCATGCGGTAGACGGCATCGACATCCGGATCGCCATCGGCCAGGTACTGCAGGACACCCCAGGGCAGCGCCTGGGGCTGCTCCTCGATGGCGCGGTCCGCGGCCTTGAGCTTCTGCATCGGGAAGCCGCGGGGCCAGGTGCCCTGCGCACCGAAGCGCTCGTAGATGTTGACCCAGCCACTGCCGGCCGCCAGCGCGGGATTGAGTGCGCCGCGGCGCGCCAGGTGGCCGTCCACCACGGCCGATGCGCCGGCGTAGGGAATGTTGTCGTCGTCGCTCTCGAAGATGGCCTGGGCTCCGTGGGCGAAGGCATAGAGGTAACCCACCATCTTGCGCGTGTAGGTGTTCTCCGGCAGGTGGCGGCAGAAGTCCGGCGCCCTGGCCAGCTGGTCTTCCAGCGAGAGGTACACCACCCCGTCAGAGCACCAATCGGGTGGCGACTTGCGGTCGCCCACCACCACGGTCGTCCAGCCTGGCCAGGCGGCAAAGGCACGCACCGCCTCGGTGGCGGGGTAGATGGACGTGATGATCACAAACTTGCGATTCATGGAAAGGCCTCGGTCAGTCACACACACACTCACTCAGACGTTGATCAGGCGCTCGGCCGCGTCGCCAAGGCGACCCTGGGCCACCAGCGCCAGCATTTGCTGGAAGCCGGAGCGGCGCGGGCCGGTGTCCAGCTGGCGAAACCGGGTCTCGAGCAGGCTCAGCACCGCCTGCACATCCAGGCGGTAGTTCACGTAGGACGGGTCGGGTGTCAGCGGTCCGTCCAGGTCCTGGACAGCGTCCATGGGCACAAAGTCCACGTCGTGGGTGCCTTCGGAGACGTTGTTCCAGAAACTCTGCTGGCCCAGGTGCGGGCGGTTGCCATGGGCGACACCGCGGCGGCCCATCACCCAATGCGGCAAGGTCAGGCCCGAACCCACCACACACAGGTGCAGGTCCACGAGGCCACACATCACCACCGTGCGCGACAGCGGCACCTGGGTGGCATCCACCACGTCCACCTGCCCGCTCAAGGCCTCGGCGATGCGCGCGGCCAGCGGTGCGGTGTCGCGCGTGCCGTCGAGCAGCAGGCGCACGGGTTGCCCCTTGAGTGCCCCGGCAAAGACCTTGGCCAAGGCCACCAGGCCGTCAACCTGGTCGACCCAGGTCTTGTTGTGCTGGCGCAGGTTGCACCACAGGTTCAGGCCGGGGCCGTTCAGCGGCGCGAGTGATGCCAGGCTGGCCTGCTCCGCCTGCAACGCCCACGCGACGATGCGGCGGCGCAGGCTGCGGGTGATGCGGTTGCTCGTCAACCGCAGCGGCAGGCTGGCCGCGTCATGGCGCACACACGGCGGCGCGTCCTTGGGCCGGCGGATCACTGGCACACCGGCTGCGGCCAGCTCCGGGAACAGCGCGTCCACCGGGAAAAAGGTGTGAGGCCCCGCCACCACGGCGGCGACGCGGTCCAGCATGCCGGCGTCGACCGCAGCCTCCAGGCCCGACAGGTCGTTCCACATCGTGTGGCCCAGGTTGTTGCAGAAGCCCAGGTACAGCACCGAGGCCTCCGGCTTGACGGGGCCCGTCCAGGGCTCGGCCGTGGCCGCCAGGCGCAGGTGCGAGCGCACGGCGTCGTGGCCGATGGTCACCCAGTTGGGGTCCACCGGGCCGGCGATGAAGACCTCGCGCCGCGGCAGGTACAGGCCCAGCTTGGCCTGGTCGAAGCTGGAGGTCACCAGCCAGAAAGGCTCGACACCCTCGAAGTGGTAAATGATGCCCAACCAGTCACCACACAGCACGTGCGCGCTGGTAGCGCTGCGCAGCGTTCCGTCGATGGGGTCAACACACCGCAGCGGGCCGCGGCGCAGCACCTGTTCGGCATAGCGACCGCGGTTCAGGTGCTGCCAGGTGTAGGCATAACGCAGGGGAAGATCGGCGTCCTGCGCATAGTCCTCGGCCAGTGCCGCCGCGGCATGGGCCATGTTGATCTCGGCCATGGCGGTGGGCCGCTCGAGCACCTCGGCGGTCATGCGGCGGGCTCCCGGCGCTCGGCCAGGGCCTTGAGGAAGTCGTCGTAGCTGCGGATGTAGTCGGCGGCGTCGTAGTAGTCGGACGCAAACACCAGCATCACCGCATCGGCCGAGTGCTTGTACTGGATGCCCCAGGTCATGGGCGGCAGGTAAAGGCCGCGGTTGGGCGCGTCCAGCGAGACTTCCACGCGCTGCTCGCCGTCGTCGGCCACCACCGAGAAGTGCCCGCGCACACACACCAGGAACTGGTGGCAGGCGTAGTGCGCGTGCTCGCCGCGCACCTCGCGCCCCGGCACCCCGAACACCACGAAGTAGCGCTTGGGCGAAAAGGGCACATCGCGCAGGAATTCACCCACCGTCAGGTCGCCACGCATGTCCATGATGACGGGCATGTTGTGCACCGTGACACCCTTGACCACCGTTGTCACGATGCGGGTCTCGCGGTCGTCGACAGCGCGCCGACGCGCAGCCGGCGCAGGCGCGGCGGCATTGACGTAACCCACGATGACCGCCGGGTTGCCTTCAACGATGGAGCCGGTGGGCACCGAGCGCATCACCACCGAACCCGGCCGCACCCGCGCACCCCTCGCCACGCAGATGCCCGCGGCAATCACCGCGTTGGCACCGATGGTGGCGCCCGACTCGACCACCGCAGGGGCCAGGCCACCCTCGGCATCAGCAAAGGCCACGTTGGGCCCGATGTAGACATGGTCACCCAGCTGCGTGCCACTGGCCAGATAGGCGCCGCTGCGCACCACGCAGTGTTCACCCAGCACCACGCCGGGCTCCAGGTGGGCGTGGATGTCCACGGCCGCGGATTCTGGCACGCCGGCAGGCAGGGTCTGGACAGCGGAGGTGACATCCTCAGGCAGGTCACGGGCAGACATTCAGCATTCCTCGCGGTGTTGGGGGTGTTCAGCGGGCCAGGCGGGCACGGATGCCCAGGTTGGCCTGCATCTCCACGGGGAGCTCATCACCCAGACGGTTGAGCGCCAACAGCAACTGCGGCGAGTGCTGCAGCATCATGCTGTTGGGCAGGGTCTTCAGGAAGAAGCCGCGGCGCTCCACCGGCTCGAAGCCGGCCGCACGCAGGTCGGCCTCCAGGCCCGAGAGGCCATAAACACGCTGATGGCCGACCAGATGGTCACGCGCGCTCAGCGTGTCCAGGGCCGGCTGCAGGCCCATCATCACGGCCAGGCGGCGGTGCAGGGAGTCCCGGTTGGGCACGATCACCACCAGCTCACCATCGGGCTTCAGCCAATCGCGGAAGTGCCGCGCCAGGGCCACCGGGTCGTCGACGTGTTCCAGCACGTGCAGGGCCAGCAGCTTGTCGCAGGGCTGCTCGGGCGTGTGGGTCTCAAACAGGGCCTGCACCGCCTTGACGCCGGGGTGCCTGGACTGCAGCGTCTGCACCAGGCTCGCCGCGCCCTCCACCACCGTGTAGTCGCTGGCCACGGCAGACAGGCGCGTGGTCGTGATGCCTTCGCCGTAACCCAGCTCAATCACCGCATCGCTGGGCTTGAGCAGGCTCTGCAGCCAATCGCAGCAGTGCTCCTGGCAGATGTCCTCGATGAACTTGTCGGGTACGTCGGTGTTGTGGTGGTAGGCCGCGGCAATGCGCTCCAGCTCAGCGGTGGTGGTGTTCACGCAAACTCCTCGGCCAGCTTCAGGCCCTGGACAATCTGGTCATTGAAGGACGCCACGCCGTAGCCCAGCAGCGTGCCGGTCAGCGCCACACCGGGCAGCGCCTCGCTCAGGCAGCGGTAGGTCTGCTGGCCGGCCTGGATGGCCTCGGTGCTGGGCCAGGCCAGCGCGTGGCGGGCGGTGATGCACTGCGCCACCTGCACGTCGGCCGGGTTGTCGACACCCAGCAGGCGGGACAGCTCCAGCGACAGCGCCTGCGCCGGCGTGGCGCCTGGGTGCTGCGCAGCCAGGCGGTCAGGGCCGGCTTCGATGGTGACGCGGTGCAGCGGCGCGGCCCGCCCGGCCAGGTGGTCCTGGTCGGTCAGTCGATAGGCGGCATACGCCTCGTCCACCACCATCAGGCAGCCGGTGGACCGGGTAATGGCCTCTTCAGGCACCAGGCAGAAGGCCACACTGACCGAGGCCGCCGGTGGCGGCGCGGGGGCCGGTGCCCGGGCAGGCACGGCGTCGGCGGCCTGCAGCAGGGCGCTGCAGCGCTCGGCGGGCAAGCCCAGCGCCTGAGGGCGCTGCCCCTCGGGCGTGAGGCTGGTCAAGGCCTCGGCTTGCAGGCTCAGCAGCGGGTGGGCCAACAGGTCAGCGCGCAGCCGGCTGACGATGTCACCTACACAGCCGCTGGCCGGCATCCAGAACGGGTACTCGGCCAGGCCCGTGGCGTCGCCGTGCAGGGCCGCACGGAGGGTTTCCGGGTAGAACAAGGGTGCCCAGGCCGCGCGGTGGTAGCGCGCCAGGAAGCGGTCAGAGCCCTGCCCCAGCAGCTTGCGCACAAAGGGCTCGATGGCCAGCGCGTGAAAGGCGTCGCCGTGGCACAGCGCGGCCGCCTCCTGGTAGCTCAGGGTGTCGTAGGCCGGGCTGCTCACCTTGTGGCGCGGGTGCCGGGGATCGTCGGGCGACAGGTTCGGCGGCGGTGGCACGAGCTGCTGCCCCACACGCAGGCCGCTCAGCATGTCCAGGCGGTTGGCGATCAGGTAATCGGGCCCGGTGCGGCCTTGCACATGGCACTCCGGCGTCGGCACACGCACCAGCGGCGCCTGGCGCTCCAGCCAGGCTGCGGCGAGGTGACCGAAGCGCGTCCAGTCGTTGCGGATCTCGGGTCGGTAGGTGCTCAGTGCATCACTGGGCTGCGGGTGGCCGCACTTCTCCAGCATCACCATGCCGATGTCGAAGACATGGCCCTGCGCCACCAGCCCAGCAAAGTGCGCACCCAGCGCCTTGCCATCGGTGCAGAGCCTCACGGCCACACCCTGACGAACGAGTTCAGTGGCGGCCACCAGCATCGCGAGGTTGTGGCCGACCAAGGTGACCGGGCTCATGGCATTCCGTTCCCGAATGCGGGGTTGGCGCGGGCATGGACCCACAGCTCTGACCCCATCTCCGGCATCCACTTCACGAGCCGGTCCAGGCCATCCAGCATCGCGCGCGTCATGAAGCCCTGGTCCACCAGCTGCTGCATCTGGCGGTGTGTGAAGGGCTTGACAAACAGGCTGCCGTGGGTGGCCACGTCCAGTCCGGCACCGGCCATCGCCTGGCGCAGGCTGGCCAGGTCATAGACGGTGTCGCGCTGCTGCATGGTGCGCTGCGTGTCGCTGGTTGCCGTCGGGTCGTCGATCAGGCCCATCGCCACGGCCAGCAGCCGATGCACCGAACGGGCATTGGGCACGTTCACATGCACCACCGTGCCGGGCCCGCACAGGCGGCGCAGCGCCGAGAGGAAACGGCGAGGGTCCGGCACCTCGTGCAGCACGCAGCTGGCCACGATCATGTCGAAGCTGGGCCGCCCGGCCACCTGCTGGTCGGCAAAGTCTTCCAGGAAACCTTCCACCACCCGTGCCGGCTGGGCACCGCTGGGCTGCTCACCAGCCAGCTGGCGGGCCTGCGCGGCGAAGGCAGCCGTAGGCTCCACCACGGTGCAGGCGGTGTTCGGCAAGTCCAGGAACAAGGGACGCTCGCCACAGCCAACCTCCAGCAGCCGGGCCGGTGCCAGCGCCCGCACCTTCTGCAGCACCAGGCGGCGCCGGTACTCGATCTGGATGGGCTCGAAGGGCAGGCTGCGGTACTGTTGGGTGTACTCAGCCAGGTCTCGGGGGGCATGCTCGGCAGCGGCCGTCATGGCAGGCTCCTGGTGAATTGCAGCTTCAGCGACTCACCGAAGCCCAGGTTGCGCTTGAACTGCAGCAAGCCGAAGTTCGGCGCTGCGTCGATGGTGGAGGTGCCCACACAGATGTGCTCCACACCCAGGCTGCGGGCGTGCCGGTCGATGCAATCGGCCAGGGCCACCACGGGGCTGAGCTGGGCATAACCGGGGCGGTCACCCCAGTAGAAGACATACAGGGTCTGCGGGGTCAGCCGCAGGCAATAGGCCGCGGCGGCCTGCTCGTCGCCAGCCTGCGCGCCATACAGGAACACCTGCCCGGGAAAGCGCTGCTGCATCTGCGCCAGGCCATCGAGCGTCATCGACAAGCTGTGGCCCTTGGCGGCGCGGTTGGCTGCAAGGGTATCAACCACCGCCGCCAGGGCATCGGGGCCGAGCAGCTCGGCCACCACCCCTTCGCGCTGGCACTTGCGCAGGCGCTTCAGGTTGCCATAACTCATGCGTTCAGCCAACGGGCGGCTGTCCAGCGCGATGCTCTGGTTCAGGTCGCAGCGGGTGATGTCAAAACCCGTGCTGCGCAAGAGGTAGCTCTGCTGGCTGAAGGCCAGCGGGTCATGCGCCATGGGCGCGGTGAGGATCTGTACCTGGCGGGCGCCATGGTCGTGAAGGCGCTGCAGCGCCGCCTGGTGAAAGGCCCAGAGGCTGTCCATTGGCAGCGTGGATGACCAGGCATACCCGGCGAAAGTGCCGCGCCCGGGGCTGCGCCACAGGCCGCCTTCCTGGCGCGTGAAATGGATGCAGGCCTGCACCTGGCCCTGGACGGCCCATTCGAGGTACAGCCCGGCCTCACCGGCGTGCATCCGGAAGAACTCAGGGCTGTGAAAGAGGCTGCCCAATGCCGGTCCGGCAAAGCGGTTCTCCAGCAGCTCGCCGCTCGGCTGTCTGCCTGGCTCAGCCATGCGCGCTCACCAACTGACGGACGGGGTTCCACATCCCGCCAGTAGGCCGCACCCCCGATGCCGTCAATGGCCAGAAAAGCCCGGCCTGGGGCAGGCTGTTCCTCGCCCCCGCTCAAGCGGCCCCAGGTAGGCCTTGCCGCACCTTGGCAAAAGCGTCCAGGTACTGCGGAAAGCCGTGTTCGCGGTAGGCCATCTTCAGCGCGTCGCTGATGACGGCATCCACCGGCCGCTCACGCAGGCGCGAGGCCGACCAGGCCATGTTGAAGGGGTTGACGGCGTGGGTGCGCCAGCGGGGCTGCACGGTGAGCAGCCAGGGCGCCAGCCGCTCCAGCAGGAAGACCTTGCGCTGAACGGCACCGGGGTAGGTCGTCTGGTGGGTCAAGGCCTCGCGCAGGCTGGCGGGGGCCGAGGTGTCCAGGCCCTCGCAGACGGCAAAGAGCCGTTCGCCAACGGCCAGCCACTCCCGCCAGAAGGCCGGGCGGGCGACAAAGTAGTTGGAGAACACCGTCTGGCGCATGTCCATCACCAGGCTGGCCAGGGAACAGGGTTGGCCGATGTGGGCCAGAAAGGCCTCACTGGCCGCCATGAAGCCGGGGTCGAACAACTCGTTCTGCTCAAACACGTTCAAGAAGAACGCTGCCATGTCGGGCTGGGGTGAGAACAGCACCACGTCAGCGCCCTGCCCTTGCGCCGCAGCCTGGACGGCCTGCACCACCTGGGCATGGGACAACCCGGTCTTGCTGCCAAACTTCGGGCTGAACAGGCCGTAGAAGGCCGCATCCTCCAGGCCACCCTGCTGCACAAACTGCCGCATGGGCCAGTACTCGAACCAGTCAGGTCGCGGGTTGGCCAGGTTGTCGAGCACCGCGTAGCCGGGCTCGATGGCCGCGCGGCTGGCCTCGGAGTAGGCGATCTGGTACAGGTGGACGGCGGGTGCGGGCATCAGGCTTCTCCTGGCGCGGCAGCGGGGGTGGCGGCAGGCCACTGCGCATCGGGTCCGCGCAGCGCCTGCAGCAAGGCCTGCTCGAACTCGCGGGCAAAACGGTCAGTGTTGAACAGCCGGCCACTGGCCTTCTCGGCTGCCAGCTGAGCCCGCAGGTCCGCCAGGCGGCCAGGCTGGGTGGCCATCTCGATGGCGGTGCGTTCGTAGTCATCGGCCGTGTGCGTCACCAGCGCCTCCAGCCCGGCGCTGCGCAGCAGGCTGCCGGCCATGCGCGACACATAGGTCCTGCCCGACAGGGTCAGCAGCGGCAGGCCGGCCCACAAGGCGTCGTTGGCGGTGGTGCCAGCGTTGTAGGGGTAGGTATCCAGGAAGAGATCGGCCGCGCTGAAGCGGGCCAGGTAGTCAGCCGGCAGCACCCGGCCGGCAAACAGCAGACGCGCCGGGTCCACGCCATGGGCCCTGGCCGCGGCCTGCAGGTTCTGGCGCGACCAGGGGTTGTCTTCGAGCAGCCACAACACCGAGTCGGGCACCTGGCGCAGGATGCGCATCCAGCGCTCGAAGATCTCCGGCGTGAACTTGAAGTTGTTGTTGAAGGCGCAGTAGACGAAGGCACCGTCCGGCAAGCCCAGTTCGGCGCGCGTCGGCAGGCGGCCGATGGGGCGCTGCGAGTCGCTGCACTGGTAGAGCGTGGGCAGGTACAGCGGCGTCTCGGTGAACCCCGCACGCAGCGCGTCCGGGAAGATGAAGGGGTCGGCCACCACGTGGTCCACATGCGGCAAGGCGGTCGGCCCAGGCAGCCCCAACCAGGTCAGCTGCAGCGGCGCGGGGCCCCGCGCGACGATGTTGGGGCGGGCGTTGGACGTCAGGCCGTGCAGGTCGACCAGCACGTCGATCTCCAGCGACTGGATGAGCGCGGCCGCCTGCTCGTCGTCCAGGCCACCGATCGCGTGAAAGTGGTCGAAGGCCCGCCGGACGCGTTCGCGAAAGGCCGTGCCGTCTTCCTTGCTCCAGCAGAAGGCGTGCACCTCGACATGCTCGCGGTGATGGCGCTCGAACAGCTCGACCGTCAGCAGCGACACCGCGTGCATGGACAGGTCCGACGACAGGTAGCCGATGCGCAGGCGCGCATGGCCATAGTCGTGGCCCCTCGGCACGCGGCGGGGGAAGCGGCCCACCTTCTCGGCCACCCAACGCTGGGCACTGTCCAGCTGGTCGGCCGGGTCGTCGCTGAGGCCCAGCATCGCCAGCGCCGACGCCGAGGCCAGCGCACGGCGGCGCTGACCTGGCGAGCCCGGGATCACCGGCCAGGCACACTGCTTCTGGCGCAGGTGGATCCAGTGGTGCAGCACCGCAGGCTGATCAGGTTCCAGCTGCAGGCTCTCGGCCAGCGCGGCCTCAGCCTGCGGGTAGTCGCGCTGAAGCTCGCGCAGGCGCCCGACCTGGTTGAGCAGCGCCTGGCGTGTGGCACGGGCCGCAGGCAACTGGCACTCGGGGCGCTGCAGCGCCCCTTCCCACAAGGCCAGGGCCTCGTGCGGCCGGCCCTGGGCTTCCACCATCTGGCCCAGGCTCAGGTGCCCATGCAGGAAATCGGGCTGCAGCACCAGGGCCTGGCGCAGGTAGGCCTCGCCTTCCAGGCCTCGGCCGGCCTGGCCCAGCAGGACGCCGGCGTTGAAGAGCGCCACATGGGCCTGTTCGGGGCGCGGCTGCGCCAGGTAGGCGCCATAGGTGGCGAGGGCCGCGGCGGTGTTGCCCTGCTGGGCCTGGCGTTGGGCCTGCCCGATGGCCTCGTTGAGGGTCATCGGCGCGGCCGGCATCACCAGCGCCAGGGCCTGGCGGGCCTGGTCAAAATCGGGCCTGAGGGCCAACGCCGCCTGGAAGCGCCGCGCCGCCGTTGCGGTGTCTCCCTGCTGGGCGTCCAGCGCACCCAGGCTGTACAACGCGGCCGGGTTTCGAGGCTCCAGCGCCAGCGCCTGGCTCATCTGCTGGCGCGCCAGATCGCTTTCGCCACGCTGCTGGGCTTGCAGCCCCTCCAGCAGGAGCTGTTGGGCCAGCGAGGGGTCAACGATGTCCATGAGGTTCAACCACGGTGACGGTGACGGGGGCGGCCGCTTGGCCTGGAGCGTTCGGTGCACGGGGCAGCTTCCGACTGTCTGCCGGTGGCGGCGCGCCACCACCCAGCACCCTGTAGAGACCAACGGCAGCGTCCAGTTCAGCCCTGACCACCAGCACCTGCGCCTGCTCGGCGGCCAGCAGGTCGCGCTCGGCGTCCAGCACCTCCAGCAGGCCGATCAGGCCTGCGGCATGGCGCTGCTGCTGCACCTGCAGGCGAATCCGTTGTGAGGAGAGGGTCTCGTCGGCCGCCTCACGCTGCGCGCGCACCGAAGCCCGGGCCGACAACTGATCAGCGACCTCGCGGAAGGCCTGCTGCACGGTTCGTTCGTACTGCGCCACGACGGCGGCTTCGCGGGCCTTGGCCATGTCAAAGCCCGCCTGTGTGCGCCCACCGTCGAAGATGGGCAGCGTGATGCTGGGAGCGAATGTCCAGGCGCCGGTCTTGAAGAGGCTGGCCAGGCCGCTGCTGGCGGTGCCGGCAGAGGCTGTCAGGGCCACCCGGGGGAAAAACGCGGCACGGGCAGCGGCCACGCTGGCCTGGGCACCCAGCAGGCGCTGTTCGGCACCCTGCACGTCGGGCCGCAGCAGCAGCACCTCGGCCGACAGACCGAGCGGCACTCGGTAAGTCTCACTCAAGGCCTCCAGCGCACGCGCAGCAACGGCCTCCGTGGGGGGCTGCGGGAGGCTGCCGGCTGGCGGGTTGCCCGACAGCATCAGCAACAAGGCGTCGGTCTGGGCCTGCAGGTGGCTGAGCTGCGCCATCTGTGCCTGCGCCTGCGCCAGTTGCATGCGCGCGGCCTGCTGTTCAAGTTCTTGCGCCAGGCCCAGTTCACGGGCGTGGCTGACGATCTCCAGGCTGCGCTGCCGCGAGGCCAGTGAACGTTCACCCCGCTGCAGCAATAAGCGGGTCTGCAGCTGCGCGTGGTAAAGCTCTGCGACCTGGCTGATGAGGGTGAGCTCGGCGGCGCGCCGGGCTTCGTCGGTGGCCAGGTAGTTGGCGCGTGCTGCGGCCGATTGATTGGCCAGCTTGCCAAAGAAGTCCAGCTCGAAGCTGGCCATGGACACACCGATGTCCAGACGACGCTGCGGCCCAGTGCTCAAACCCTCGGCGTAGGCGCGGTCCAGACGCGCCTGCGCGCCCAGCTGCAGCAGTGGCAGACGTTCGGCCTTGACCAGCGCCCATTGGGCGCGCGCCTCCTCCGCACGCGCAGCGGCGACGCGGAGGTCACGGTTGTGGTCCAGGGCCGACTCGATCAGCTGCTGCAGCTGCGGGTCCTTGAAGAAACTGCGCCAGTGCACCTGGTGTGCATCGGCCAGGCCCTTCGCCGATGACTCCAGTACCACCGGCACGGGGCCGGGATCGGCCTTCAGCGCTTGCGTGGCCGGCACGCAGCCTGCCAGGCCCAGGGACAGGCAGGCACTCAGGCACAGCAGTGCAGCGGGCAGACGACGGGCACAGTAAGGCATGGCGCCAAGCGTCGCACGCCATGCCTGGCCACAAAGCCCGAAAGCGAAGGCCGAGACCGCACCATTTCGTCACGGCACACGCTTCACGCCCCGCTGGTATAATCCACGGCTTTGCGCTTCCGAGCGGCAACAGCACCTCCGGACCCCGGCCACCCCTGACACGGGCTGCACATTGCGATTTGGCCTGCCTTCATTCCGCAAGGACTGTTTCACACCGACAGCCAGGCTTGGCGCCTTGCACGGTCGGGCTCTCGGACGCGTCGTTTGTCGTTGACTGCCCATGGACACCCAGAGGCAGCGAGGACCATTGGCTGACGGGCGCACCCGCACGGTGTACGTGCTGTCGCTCGCTGCGCCATCGGCCCAGACCCATGAATGTCAAGCGCTGCTGGCTCCAGGCCCGACGCGCACGCGCCCTTCCTTCCGTTTGTACTCTGCTTGACCGCCGCCCCTAGGACCGCCATGACCGCCAAAAAGCCTGTTGAGACTCAGCCTTCTGTCGAAGTAAGCCCCAAGCGGGCGGCCGCCAAGACGGCCAAGGGCGCAACCAAGGCTGCCACGAAGACCCTGGACAAGGCAGCCGTGAAGTCCGAGACAAAGTCTGCGGCCAAGACCGAGACCAAGGCTGCCGCCAAACCGGCAACGCGCGCTGGCGAGGAAGCCACACCGAGCAAGCCCGCCACCAAGGGCGCTGCCAAGACGACCGCCAAGACGACCGCCAAGAACGCCGACAAGCCCGAACCCAAGGTCAGCGAGAAGGCCGAGAAGGCGGTAAAGCCTGAGAAGGCTGCCAAGGCGACCAAGGCTGCCAAGGACACCAAGGCCACCAGCGCCAAGTCCGGCGCCCAGGCGCCGGAGGCCCCCGGCAAGCCCGGCCGTAAGCCGGCTGACACCACGAAGGCCAAGCCCAAGGCCGCGACCCTGGACGAAGACGACGCCGAGATCAACGGCGAAACCGAGGCCGACGACCTGGAGACCGATGCCGACACCGGTGAAGTCGCCGAAGCCGCTGACGCTGGCGACAGCCCTTTTGTGGCCGAAGTCATCGACGGCGCGGCCATCGAAGAAAAGGCCAAGCCGCTGCGCGTGAAGGTCAGCCGTGCCAAGGAACGCGCCCTGATGCGCGAATTTGGCCTCGACGAGACCACGCTGACGGAAGAAGAAGTCGCCAAGCGCCGCCAGGAGCTGAAGACGCTGATCAAGATGGGTAAGACCCGCGGCTTCCTGACCCACCAGGAAATCAACGATCACCTGCCCGAGAAGCTGATCAGCGACGAGATCCTGGAAGCCATCGTGTCGATGCTCAACGACATGGGCATCGCGGTCTATGAACAGGCGCCTGACGCGGCCACCCTGCTGATTGCCGGCGGCGGCACCTCCACTGCCACCGAGGAAGAAGCCGAAGAAGCCGCCGAGGCGGCGCTGTCCACCGTCGATTCCGAGTTCGGCCGCACGACGGACCCAGTGCGCATGTACATGCGCGAGATGGGCACGGTGGAACTGCTCACGCGGGAAGGCGAGATCGAGATCGCCAAGCGCATCGAGGGTGGTCTGCAGTCCATGATGCTGGCCATCAGCGCCAGCCCCACCACGATCGGTGAAGTGCTGGCGATGGCCGACAAGATCGCCGCCGGCGAACACCAGATCTCCGATGTGGTGGACGGTTTTGTCAGCGACGACGAGGCCGATGACTACGTGGCTGAAGAGGACTTCGACGAATTCGACGAAGAGGACGACGACGACGGCCAGGGCGGCAGCAAGGCCCTGACCAAGAAGCTTGAGGAACTGAAAGTGGCCGCGCTGGGCAAATTCGCCACCTTGCGCGGGCACTTTGAACGCATGCACGAGGCGCACCAGAAGGAAGGCTACAAGTCGCAGGCCTACAGCGCTGCGCAGCAAGCGCTCAGCAAAGACCTGATGACCATGCGCTTCACGGTCAAGACCATCGAGCGGCTGTCCAACACCTTGCGCTCACAGGTTGATGATGTGCGCCGCTTCGAGCGCGAGATCCGCAAGATCGTCGTTGACAAGTGCGGCATGCCACAGGAATACTTCGTCAAGAACTTCCCACCCAATGTGCTGAAGCTCGATTGGTCTGAGCGCGAAGCCGCGGCCGGCAAGCCCTACAGTGCCATCCTGAGCCGCAACCTGCCGGCCGTTCAGGAACTGCAGCAGAAGCTGATCGACCTCCAGCTGAAGGCCGTGGTGCCGCTGGAAGACCTCAAGGAAATCAACAAGCGCATGAACGAGGGCGAGAAGGCCTCGCGCGACGCGAAAAAGGAAATGATCGAGGCTAACCTGCGCCTGGTCATCTCCATCGCCAAGAAGTACACCAACCGCGGTCTGCAGTTCCTCGACCTCATCCAGGAAGGCAACATCGGCCTGATGAAGGCGGTGGACAAGTTTGAATACCGCCGCGGCTACAAGTTCTCCACTTACGCCACCTGGTGGATCCGCCAAGCCATCACCCGCTCGATCGCTGATCAGGCGCGCACCATCCGCATCCCGGTGCACATGATCGAGACGATCAACAAGATGAACCGCCTGAGCCGCCAGCACCTGCAGGAGTTCGGCTTCGAGCCCGATGCCCCGACGCTGGCCGAAAAGATGGAGATCCCCGAGGACAAGATCCGCAAGATCATGAAGATCGCCAAGGAGCCGATCTCCATGGAAACGCCGATCGGCGACGACGACGACAGCCACCTCGGCGACTTCATCGAGGACACCAACAACACCGCGCCCATCGAAGCCGCCATGCAGGCCGGCCTGCGCGATGTCGTCAAGGACATCCTCGACGGCCTGACCCCGCGCGAAGCCAAGGTGCTGCGCATGCGCTTTGGCATCGAGATGTCCACCGACCACACGCTGGAAGAAGTCGGCAAGCAGTTTGATGTGACGCGCGAGCGCATTCGCCAGATCGAGGCCAAGGCCATCCGCAAGCTCAAGCACCCCAGCCGTTCGGACAAGCTGCGCACCTACCTGGACAACCTCTGAGACCAGGGCCAGGCCTCACGCTGACCCACCGTGGCCGATGACCCGGATCGCTGAACGCACGGTGCTGTTTGCCGACCTGCGCGGCAGCACCGCACTGTACGAACGCCTGGGCAACGCCCAGGCGTCAGCGTTGGTGACCCGCATGATCACCAACGTGGCCGCACGGGTGCCTGATCACGGCGGCGTGGTCATCAAGACCCTGGGTGACGGACTGATGGCGGTGTTTGAATCCGCGCGCCTGGCGATGCAATGCGCTGTGCGCATGCAGGACGGCCTGGACCCCACCGCCAAGCCGTCCGCTCCGGTGCGCACGCCTGCCGGCGTGCGTGGCCAGACACTGCCGGCACCGTTGGCGGCCACCGCGCGAACACTGCGCCTGCAGGTCGCGCTGGCCAGCGGCGAAGTGGTCGAGATCAACGGCGACTGCTTTGGTGACGCCGTCAACGTCGCCGCCCGGCTCCTGGACCACGCCAGTGACGGCGAGGTGCTGGTGACCCAGCGTGTGTATGCAACGCTGCCACCATCGATGCAGGCCGCGCTGCGGCACATCGACAACATGGCGCTGCGCGGCCGTGTCGAGCCGGTCTCCGTCTACGTGCTCGGCGGTCGCCGTGCCCAAGACACCGATGCCACCGCCTTTGCCGACATGCCCGAGGCCGAAGACCCCGACGGCATCCGCCTGGTGTGGATGCACCAGGACCGGGTCTTCGACAGCAGCACCATGCCCATCGAACTCGGCCGCAGCACTCAGGCCTCGTTCAGCGTGCGCGACAACCGCGTCTCGCGCGTGCACGCGCGAATCGATTGGCACAGTGGCGGATTCCAGTTGTCGGACTTGAGCAGCAACGGCACATCGGTTCGCTTTGCTGATGGTGAAATGGTGAGCTTGCGTCGCGGCAGCTGCACCCTGCATGGCCACGGGCGCATCGGATTGGGCGGCGCGCCCCACGAGGAAGGCTCTGCCACGGTGAACTTCGAAGTCATCCGTGTCGGAGACACACAGACATGACCCCGCAACCCCCCTTGAAGCTGCTGTACGTGGACGACGACCGCATCAATACGCTGCTGTTTGTCGAGACTTGCCGCCCCGACAGCGCGCTGGAGGTGGCCACCGCCGCCTGTGGCAGCGATGCCCTTCAGCTGGCGGCCGAGTTCACACCCGATGTGCTGGTGATTGATTTCCACCTGCCCGACACCGACGGCCCGGCCTTGCTGTCCGCGCTGCGCGAGTCGCCGGCGCTGAGAACAGCACCTGCGTTCCTCTGCACCGCTGAACAGATCGAAGCCGCGCGCGAGCCGGCCCTGAAGGCTGGCTTTGATGGTGTATGGATCAAGCCGGTTGAGCTCGCCAGCATCCGGCAAGACATGCACAGCGCCGCCATGGCCCGCAAAGGTGCCCGATGAGCTTTCGCGAAGAACCGTCCTATCGCCATGGCCAGGCCGCCCGCACGGGTGTGCTGCTGGTCAACCTGGGAAGCCCTTCGGAGCCCACGGCCAAGGCCACCCGGCGCTACCTGGCCCAGTTCCTGAGCGACCCGCGGGTGGTGGAGATCCCGCGCTACGTCTGGCAGCTCATCCTGCACGGCATCATCCTGCGTGTGCGGCCGGCCAAGTCGGCCGCCAAGTACGCCACCATCTGGACACCCGAGGGCTCACCGCTGGTGGCCGGTACCGCCAGGCTGAGCAAGCTGCTGCTGGGCAGCCTGGGCGAAGCCGGCATGCCCATCCTGGTGCGCCACGCCATGCGCTATGGCGAACCCAGCGTCGATGCGGAAATGAATGCCCTGCGCGCCGAGGGCGCGACACGCGTCCTGGTCATCCCGCTGTACCCGCAGTACGCCGCTGCCACCACTGCCAGCGTCATTGACGCCGTGGCCCAGTGGGCGCAGAAGGCTCGCTACGTGCCTGAGCTGCGCTTTGTCAACCGTTACCACGACAACCGCTTCTACATTCGCGCCCTGGCCGAGGATGTGCGCAAACACTGGGCGCGCGAAGGCCGGGGCAAGATGCTGGTGATGAGCTTCCATGGTGTGCCGCAACGCTCACTCACGCTGGGTGACCCCTACCACTGCGAGTGCTACAAGACCGCGCGCCTGCTGGCCCAGGAACTCAGCCTGGCTGACAGTGAATTCAGGGTGACCTTCCAAAGCCGCTTTGGCCGCGCCAAGTGGCTGGAACCCTACACCGAACCCACCCTGGTGGCGCTGGCGCAATCGGGCACGGAACGTGTCGATGTGATCTGCCCTGGCTTTGCGGTGGACTGCCTGGAAACCCTGGAAGAAATCGCCCAGGAGGCCCGCGACGCGTTTGTCGAGGCGGGTGGCCGCGATTTCCACTACATCCCCTGCCTGAACGACAGCCCAGCGCATGTGCGGGCGTTGGTCGACGTCGTCCAGCAGCACATCCAAGGCTGGCCCGCCCCGCCGGCTCAGGCCTCGGCCGAGCTGCAGCTCAGCCGAGAACGCGCCTTGGCGGTGGGCGCTCCCGACTGACCGGCCCTGTGACGGCCCGCCGGCCGTCACGCGACCGGCCAGAGCGGAGGGCCGACGACCCGTTCAGCGGCGGCGCGCCGCCACCCAGCGCCACACCCTCGGCAGCACCAGCACCGAGACGATCACGGCCACCAGGAAGGCCGACATGGGGCGTTCAACAAACACCGACCAGCGTCCTTCGCCAATGGACAGGCCGTTGCGCATCTGGGCTTCGGCCAGCGGGCCCAGGATCATGCCGACAACAATCGGGGCAGTCGGGAAGTCGAACCGGCGCAGCACCACTCCCAGCAGACCCACCAGGTACATCAGGTAGAGGTCAAAGGCGCTCTGGCGCATGCCATACACACCCACCGTGGCAAAGATCAGGATGCCCGCATACAGCTGCGGCCGCGGCACACGCAGCAGCTTCACCCACAGCCCCACGAGTGGCAGGTTCAGCACCAGCAGCATCACGTTGCCGATGTACAGCGACGCGATCAGCGCCCAGACCAGCGTCGACGAGGTCTGGAACAGCTGTGGCCCGGGGTTGATGCCGTAGTTCTGGAAGGCCGACAGCAGGATGGCGGCCGTCACCGACGTGGGAATGCCCAGCGTCAACAGGGGCACCAGCGTGGCGGTCACCGCGGCGTTGTTGGCCGCCTCGGGGCCGGCCACCCCTTCAATCGCGCCCGTGGTGCCGAACTCTTCCTTGTGCTTGCTGAGCTTGCGCTCCACGCCGTAGCTCAGGAAGGTGGGGATCTCGCTGCCGCCAGCGGGGATGGTGCCAAACGGAAAGCCCATGGCGGTGCCCCGCAGCCAGGCCGGCCACGAACGCCGCCATTCCTGGCGTGTCATGTGCACCCGGGTGAGGCGGTTCATGTCGGCGCGTGTACGGCCCTCGTAGAGCGCGGTGTAGAAGCACTCGCCCACGGCAAACAGGCCAACCGCGATCAGCACGACCTCGATGCCGTCGATGAATTCCGGCACGCCGCCGGTGTAGCGAACCTGCCCGGTGATCTGGTCCAGGCCAATCAGGCCAAGCGCCAGACCGATGAACAGCGCCGTCATGCCGCGCAGCGTGCTCTTGCCCAGCACGGCACTCACCGTGGTGAAGGCCAGCACCATCAGCAGAAAGTATTCCGGCGGGCCGAGCTGCACGGCGAAATCGGCCACCACGGGTGCAAACAACGTCACCAGCACCGTGGCCAGCGTTCCCGCCACGAAGGAGCCGATGGCCGCGGTGGCCAGCGCGGCACCTGCGCGGCCGCTCTTGGCCATCTTGAAGCCCTCCAGCGCCGTCACCATGGTGCCGGTCTCGCCCGGGGTGTTCAGCAGGATGGACGTGGTGGAGCCGCCGTACATCGCACCGTAGTAGATGCCGGCAAAGAAGATCATCGACGCCGTGACATCCACCTGCGAGGTGATGGGCAACAGCATGGCCACCGTCACCGCAGGGCCCAGGCCCGGCAACACGCCGATGGCTGTACCCAGCGCACAACCCACAAAGGCCCACAGCAGGTTGATGGGGGTGGCCGCAGTGGCAAAGCCCCCCATCAGCGACATCCACAAGTCACCCATCACAACCACCCTGTCTGCGTGAGGCCCGGCAGGTTGATGGCCAGGAGCTTGGTAAACAGCCAATAGGCGGGCCCGGCGATGAGAAAGCCGGTGACAAAGTCGAGTACCAGCTGCCGAGGGCCGCCGGCGGGCTTGCCTTCAGCCCCCCGAAGCCCCCGCACGGCCAGCATGAAACACAAGGTGCAGGACAACACAAAGCCCAGCACGGTGATCAGCGTGGCCACCTGCAGGACACCGGCCGAGACCCAGGCAAAAGCCACCCAGTCGCCCTGGGCAGCCCCGGAGGGCTCCTCCAGGTGCCGCCAGCCGCCCGTGAGGGCCTCATAAACCAGGAAACCGCCGCACAGCGCGAGCGCGCCCGCCACCACCCAGGGCAGGAAATTGGGGCCTACGCCCGCATACCCTGCCTCGGAAGAGATGCCGGTCGCGCCCCAGGCCAGCAGCGCTGACACCAGCAACGCGCCGCTGCCCAGCGCCGTCTGGAGCCGGATCTGCAGCGGGGCCGACATCAGAGCATCCCGGACTTCACCATCGTGGCACGCAGCGACGCAAAGTCGCGGTCCACGAAGTCCTCGAACTCCTTGCCGGTCAGCAGCGCGGGCGTCCAGTTGTTTTTCTCCAGAGCCTCAGCCCAGGCCTTGCTCTTGGTGGCCTTGACGATCAGGTCGACCAGTGCCTTGCGCTGGGCGTCGGTGATGTTGGCCGCGCCATAGACACCGCGCCAGTTGCCGATGACCACGTTGATGCCCTGCTCTTTCAGCGTGGGCACGGCGATGCCCTTCAGGCGGGTATCGCTGGTCACCGCCACGGCCTTCATCTTGCCGCTTTCGATGTGCGGCTGGAACTCGCTGTAGCCGCTGCCGCCGATGGTGACGTTGCCGCCGATGATGGCGGCGGTGGCCTCACCACCCCCCCGGAAGGCCACGTAATTGATCTTGGAGGGGTCAACACCCACTTCGCGCGCGATCATGGCCGCGGCGATGTGTTCCGTGGACCCGCGGGAACCGCCCGCCCACTTCACGCTGCCCGGGTCTTTCTTGAGCTGGGCCACGACATCGGCCATCGTCTTGAAGGGCGAATTGGCGGGCAGCACAAAGACGTTGTACTCACTCGTCAGGCGAGCAATCGGCGTCACCTGCGTCACCGACACCGGCGGCTTACCGGTGATGATGCCGCCCAGCATGACCGCACCCATCACCATCAGCGCACTGCCGTCGCCTTTGGAGGCGTTGTAGAACTGGGCAAGGCCAATGGCACCGGCCGCCCCACCCTTGTTTTCATAGGTGACGGAAGCCGCCGCACCCGAGTCCTGGAGGGCCTTGCCCAGTGCGCGGCCGGTGGTGTCCCAGCCGCCGCCCGGGTTGGCGGGGATCATCATCTTGAGGTTGGCACTGGCGTGCGCCAGCTGCGGCAGCGCGCCGGCGGCAGCCAAGGCTGCCAGGGTCTTCAGAAAGTCATCGCGTCGCATCGTCAGGTCTCCTGGTGGAAAGCGTGTGTCCTGGGGGCACCGCAGCCGCCATGCGTTTGGCGGCATGCTGTGGCGACAGCTTCGGGCGCGAGGCTGTCAATCGGCTGTCCAGCGCACCGGGGTAAACACGGTCGCTACCCGATTCACGTTGCATCATCGTCATGGCCATGAAACTGCTGCT
>JAJTDE010000235.1 GCA_021298085.1 Rubrivivax sp. | reverse complement strand
GCCTCCACCAGGTGCCAGTGGCGGCTGAGCCAGCCCTGCTGCGTGGCCAGCAGGCGCCCGTCCCATGACCACCCGGCCTGGGCGGCCAGGATGTGCGCGCGCCATACGAGCAGCGGCAGGAATACCAGCCCCCACCACGCCACCGCGCCCCAGCGCAGGCTCAGCCCGCCGCAGACCAGCACCATCAGCAGCACCGGCCACACCGCCACCCGCAGCCAGGCCATCGGGTGCAACGCGTGCCAGTACGGCACCGGCCACATGGCACCCGGCATCAGGCGGCGAATCAGGTCGTCGATGAAGGCGGGTGTGGCCACCGGGGCGAGGTAGGTGGAAGACTCGGCGCCCGGGTTGCCCAGCTGCCCCGACGCGGTATCGGCCGACAACACCCGCCGCTCCATCCAGTGGTGCAGCAGTCCCTCTTCCAGGCGCAAGCCCTGGATCCGATGGCGCGGCAGGCTGCTGCGCACGCGGTTCAGCAACCCACTCTGCAGACGCAGGCGCTGCCCGGCCTGCGTCAAGGTAAAGCCATGAAAGCGCAGCACCGCCACCACCACCGACAGCAGCAGCATCAGCCCCAGGGCCGCCACGGCCAGTGCCGCGGCACCGGCGGCCAGCACGGCGGGCCCCACGGGCTGTCCACCCGTGCCGCCCAGCCACAGCGCTTCCAGGTTCGCCGCCACCGCACGCACCGCGCGCTCGACGTTCTTGGCCAACAGGTCGGAGCCCATCTGCGAGACCAGCGCCAGACCCGACAGCAGCACCACCTGCCCCCGCTTCAATGTCAGGCCCGCACGAAGCACCTCGCCCGCGGACAAGGCCAGCAGAACCGTCTCCTGGGCAGAAGGCCGTGCCGCAGCGTCAGCCGGTACGCCCGGCAGGCCCGGCGCCTGAACCAGCGCGTCAGCGCCCGCGGCACCCCGACGCACCAGCGCCTCCAGCGCGCGGGCATCGGCCAGCGACAGCACCTGCATCTGCGCCTCGGGCTTCACGCCCCCGGCCGATTCAAGGCGGATCTCGGCCACGCCCACCCAGCGTTGCAGCAGGTTCTGCTGAAGCACGACGTTGTGGATCCGGGCAAAGGGAATGTGGCGCACGCTGCGCTGCAGGATGCCGTCGCGGATGACCAGGCCGTCACCGGCGATCTGCCAGCGGTAGACGGCGTACTTCACCACCGACCACAGCACCAGCAGCGCCGCCACCCCCACGCCGATCAGGTCGTCGACACGTCCGCTGCTGCGTGCACTGCCAAAGGCCAGCACCCCGAGAGGGAGCAACAGCGACTTGAGCTGCGCCAGCAGCACAAACAGCCAGGACAAGGGGTGCAGACGGCGTTCAGAGGGCATCGTCGTCGGGCGAGCGTTCGCGCACCAGGGCGTCGCGGATGGCTTCGGCATCGGCCAGGCCCAGGCCCCTGAAGCGGATGGCCGCCACCCGGGTACCGGCGGTGTGCACCTGCAGCGTGGCCAGGCCAAAGCGGCGGTCCACCGGGCCGCGTTGCAGGTCGATGTGCTGCACGCGGTGCCGCGCCACCGCCAGTTCCGATTGCCACCAGCGGCCGCGCCTCAGGTGCAGGCCGTCGGCATCCAGGCTCCAGGCCGTGTGGCGCCAGGTCGCACCGCCCCGCCACCAGCCCCAGGCGGCGCCCAGGACCGGCAGCACCCACACCACGCCAAACAGCCAGCTCCAGCTGCCCGGCAGGCTGCGCCCGGTGGGCCAGGTCATCACCACCACAGCCAACACGGGCAGCAACCCGAGCGTCACCCACACCAGCACAGACACCAGGCGGAAGGCACTGCGTGCTGGCAGGGGAAGCGGCTGCCAGTGGGGGCTGGCCGGGGCTGGCGGCCACCCTGGGGAGGTGGCAGTGTCCGGGGTCGTCATGGTGCGGGCAGGAGCAGGTGTCTCTGGCCGCCCCGAGCCGCCACCAGGCCGGCAGCGCAGCGGGCGGCTGGCAAGCCCGCATTGGACACCAGGCCCAGGCACCCCGCACCGCCCCGCCCTTCACTTGTGCGCCGCTGCGGCCTGCCGCCCCCCCTTGGTGGACAGCAGCGACTTCTCCAGGCCGCCCAGCATCTCCGGCACAAAGCGCTCGCTGAATCCGCAGACAAAGGAGTACGCGAGCAGCGCCGCCGTGGAGCTGGCCACCAGGCCGGCGACCAGGTTGGCCTTGGCCGCCGCGATGAGGAATGCTGCGAACAGCACCCCCATCAGGATCCGCGATGCACCCTGGTAGCGGATGACCCAGCCGGACTCCAGCGGGTCCACCGGGATGGAGGCGATGCGCTGGATGCGTGCCCGCGCCGGCCCGAAGGCTTTCAGGGCCGACTCTTCGCTGTCGGCCGTCAGCGCGTTGAACAGTGCGCTGCCCAGCTCGTCCTGCCGCGCGCCGTCCTCGGCCTTGTACACCAGCACGGTGTCGGACTGGCCGACGATGGACTTGATGGTGTTGCCGCCAGGCGCGGTGGCGCCGACGGCGAAGTGGAGCTTGTGTGACATGGTGATCGTCCCGGCAACTCCCTGCGGTTTCCGGCAAGGGCCTGCATCAGGCCCCCGGCACTTTGCCCTCAGGCCACGGCGGCCAACGCCTCGCCCCGGTGGTGGCGTCGCCCTGCCAGCGCCACACACACCAGCCCCAGGGCGATCAGCGCCCAGGTGCTGGGCTCGGGAATGGGCGACACGCTGTAGCTGGGGAATCCGCTCACAGTGACGTCCTTCAGGCTGTCGACGTTCAGGCCGTAGACAAACGGAACGGACGGGTCACTGCCCACCTGAGTTCGACACCAACTGCTGTAAGTGCCTGATCCGTATGGGACGGGCCGTCGGAATAGTCACTTCAACAGGGTCAGTTGAGGGTCGAGCGTGGGCTTGTTGATCTTCAGTGCGGCCAGCGCTTGGGCTTGGCGAGGTTGCAGCGTCGAGACGCCATGGATGGGCGCACCGCTGTCGATGGTGACGGTGTGACGCTGGATGCCGCGCAGGTCGGCCAGTGCCGTTTCGGGGGACATGTCCGTGCCTGCGAGCCTCAGGCGCTGACGCATGACGAGGTACAGGATCAGTGCGATGAAGCAGATGCTCGCGTGAGCCTTGATGCGTTGCGGCAAGCGGTGGAAGACGGGAGCGATCTTGATCTCGGACTTCAGCACCCTGAAGCTCCGCTCGATGTCAGCCAGCGCCTTGTAGCGCTGCACCACCTCGGCGGCACTCATGTCCCTGACGTTGGTGACCAGCATCAGCTTGCCGTCCATCCGTTGGGCCCTGGCCATCGCCGTCTCGTCGATCTGGTAGGTCAACAGATCGGACTGCAGATCCACCTTGATGAGCCGTGCCAAGTGCGCTTCGCTGACCTCATGGAAGAAGCGCGCCTTGGCGCCCGAGTCGCTGAGCTTGCGGCCACGGTGGACCTTGCCCTCGTCTTGCGCCTCCAGCTTGCCGGCCAGTTGGTCCGCGCGCTGCTGCAAGGCGTGGATGCGAGCCAGCCTGTCCTTCGTCTGCTCGGCCGCGCGCAAGGGGTCGTGGGCCACCACCAGCCGATGGCCTTGCCACTTCGCTTCGGTGAGCTTCTGTGCGGTGGCGTGGGACGCCTGTGTGCTGACGGGCTCGAGCACATCGACGAACTCGCTATAGCGCCGGCCGGGCACCGCCAGGATGAACTCCAGTGGGCGGTCTGCCGTAACCTGCAACGCGCTTAGCGCTTCGATGTTGACCAGCGACAGCAGCCCCCGGTCGGCTACCGCCACGAGGCGACGGATGTGCGGGAACCTCGCCAGCACCTTCTTCAAGGTAGGCTGCAGCGTTGGTGCTTCGGCCGTGTTGCCGTCGAAGACTTCGTGATAAATCGGCATGCCGTCGGCCGTCTGCACCACGCCCAGCATGAACTGGCGGGCAATGACGCCTTCCTTGGACATGCCGAAGTGGCGCACATCGCCGTCTTGCTGGCTCAGGCTTCGGCACGACTGGTGGTGAGGTCGTAGAAGACCACCGAGAGGTCTACGTCGATGAGAGGGCGCAGCAGCTGCGCCACGGTGTCGTCGACAGCATCCTGGTAGTGCATCAGTGCATCCATGCTGCGCAGCAGCTGCTGATGCGTCAGCTGGTCGGCTTCGACGCCCGGGATGATGACGCCATACAACCAGCGCAGCACGCCCAGCTTGGACTCGGGATCGCACAGCCGGTTAAAGACCATCACGCGGATCGCCTGCTCGACGTCGGTGGTGAAGCGAGCGCGCCGGAAGTCGTTACCCAGGCGATCAAGTCCGAGTTCATGCCACAGCGCGTCCAGCGCCCACACGTCACCCAGCGCCAAGGCTGACTCGAAGCGCACCTGAGGCACATCGGCACTGCCCGCAGGGCTGCCCTTGACGCGCAGCAAACCGTTGAGCAGAGCGTCCAGCGGACTGCCCGACTCGTCCAGGCGGTCCAACGTTGCCACCAAGCGCTGCCGCGGTTGCCCGTGTTCGTTGCGGAAGGACTCGGCCAGGCGAACGTAGCGGTGACCACCAGAGGACGAGACATTCAAGATCATCGAACAAGTGAAGCGCAACTGGGCGCGATAGGAACTACATCAATCACCCAACTTGGCACTACACGAAAACCCAGAATCACGCCTGAACAAACTGCAAGTCGTTGATTCATATGACCCGCACTGGTCAGACTGGCCCGGAAAGGGCCGATTGGTGTCGAACTCGGGTGTCCCGGTCCGGCCGCACCGCACCCGCTGGGCGTGGCAGCTCAAGCGCGTCTTTGACATCGACATGCAGCACTGCCCGATGCGGGCGTGCGAGGCGGAGCACGATTTCGCAGCCTGAGCCACGCCCTGAACCACACCGGCCGTCACACACACCACGCCCCAGGGTTGCACCGCAAGTCCGCAGCCGCGGTGGCGACGCGCGATGCTTCGGCGCGACACCAGCCGAATCAGAGTCAACCCCGAGAACCTGACCGCCAGCGCACCGGGTGAACGGTCCAAGGACCTACCGACACCGCTCGACGCGACGGCACGCGCGCCAAAGCCAGGCACTTCAGGCCGCCGAAGGCCCGTCTTGGTCCTTGCCCAGGTCCTTTGAGTTTCCTATGTTCC
>JAJTDE010000073.1 GCA_021298085.1 Rubrivivax sp. | reverse complement strand
CATCGATGGAGCCACAGCTGGCGGGCCCTGATCTCACCGGTCTCAATCCCGATTTCGAATCGGCCCAGCGCACCCTCAAGGCCTACCGGCCCTACCTGGCGCGGCTGGTCCAGGAACGCCATGGCTTGAGGTTGCTGGCGGTGTTCGCCTACCCCGCACAGGTGGTCTATTGCGCGCGTGCGTTCAGCGGCTTGTCAGACCTGCGCGCACGGCGTGTCCGGGTCTCGTCCCCGTCCCAGGCGGCCTTCATGACGGGTCTGGGGGCTCAACCGGTCCAGCTGGCCTTCGCGCAGATCGTGCCGGCCATGAAGGGCGGTACCCTGGATTGCGCGATCACCGGGACGATGACGGGCAACACCATCGGGCTGGTCGATGTCACCTCGCACCTGCATGATCTGCCGCTGAACTGGGGGCTGGCCATGGTGGTGGCCAACGAAGCCCGCTGGCGCTCGCTCTCGGCATCGTCGCGTGCGCTGATCGAGCGCGAGATGCCGCGGCTGGAGGCGGCGGTCTGGGCCGAATCGTTGCGCGAGACCGAAGACGGCCTGGCCTGCAATGTCGGTGCGGCGGCCTGCCGCGGAGGCCGCAAGGGCCAGATGGTGCGTGTCGCAGCGACGGCTGCCGACCGCAAGCTCAGCCGCGAGTTGTTGCGCCAGCAGGTCGTTCCGGCCTGGATGCAGCGGTGCGGCGAGGCCTGCGGTGGCTTGTGGCGCACGATCCTGGCGCCCTCGGCCGGTGTTGACCAACCCTGAACGGCCCGTCCTTGAACGCCCCGCTTCAAGCCTTGATGCGCCGCGTGTCGGCCGCCACCGTGCTGTGGTGGGTGATCGGCCTGCTGGGGGCCTCAGCCGTCGTGACCGCCTTGATCCAGTCGCAGGTGCTCAAGCGCGAGATCCTCGAGCGCACGGCGGCCAACGGCGAACAGGTTGTCGAGAGCGCCCGCGTCAACCTGAACCTCAAACTGCTGGGTCTGGACGCCTTGTTGGCGAGCCTTCCCGTGCAACTGGAGCCGGCATTGCTGAAGTCGGGCCGGCTGGACCCGGGGCGTTCGCAGCGGCTGCTGGACACCGTCGTTCGACGTGAATCGACGTTGCGTGCCCTCTGGGTGGCCCAGCTGGATGGTCGGCCGGTGGCCGGCAGCCAGCTGGACGGCAACCTGCCCCAGGTGGCCGACCTGCCACCGGGCCTGCTGCAGGCCATGTCCGAGAACCGTCAGCAACCGCTGTGGGTGAGCGACCCGGTGCTGGACCACGGCACCGCCGAAGAGACCTTGATCCTGGTGCGCCCTGTGCAGATCGGCTCGCAACGGTTGCTCGCCCTGGCCAGTGTGCCGGTGGTGCAGTGGGCCCAGATCATGGCGCCGGCCGGCATCCTGGGTGACATGCACATGACGCTGGAGTCTGAGCAGGGTTTGCTGCTGGCCGCGTCACCGGTGGGTGCCGGTGTGCCGGGCACTCGGCTGCCCCTGGGTCCACTGGTGCCGAACCAGCTCAGCGGGCCGATGCGCGAGTCCTTCGGCCGGCTGGATGGCCAGCCGGCTCAGTTGGTGGCCAGGCCCCTGCTGATGCTGGGTCTGCGCATCACCGTCTATGTGCCGAGCGATCAGCTGCTGGCGCCCTGGGCCAGGGACACCCGCACGCTGGCGCTGGTGACGGCTGTCTTCATGGGGCTCCTGCTGATGGGGGGCTGGTTTGCACAGCGCCAGTGGCAATCGCGTGAGGCCGCCTGGCAAGAGGCCCAGAACGCCCGCGCGGTGCTTGACCGTTCGCTGGACGCGATGGCTGATGCCTTCCTGCTGTGTGATGCCGACGACCGCATCGTCTCGTGGAATGGTCGCTACGAACAGATGCACCCCTGGTTGCAGCCGGTGTTGCGCAGGGGCGCGCCGTTCAGAGACCTGCTGCTGCCCGCCTCCATCAACGTGCTGGGCGAACAAACACCTGACGAGGATCTGGTGCTTTGGCGCCAGCAGCGCCATGCGCGGCACCTGAGCGGCGCCGTGGACTTCGAGCAGGCCCTGCCCACTGGCGAGGTGCTGCATATCATTGAACGGCGGACGCCCGACGGCGGGATCGTCAGCGTCTACCGCGACGTGACCCGCGCCGAGCGCGAACTGCGGCGTGCCAAGGCCCAGGCCGAGGCCGCCAACGAGGCCAAGTCGCGATTCCTGGCGGCGATGAGCCACGAGATCAGGACACCGCTGAACGGTGTTCTGGGGATGAACCACCTGCTCGGGCAGACAGCGCTGAGTGGTGAGCAGCAGCACTTCGTGCGGACGATCGAGGCATCGGGCCGCGTGCTGCTGACCATCATCAACGACATCCTGGACTTCTCGCGCATCGAGGCTGGCCGCCTGGTGCTGGAGGACATCGACTTCGACCCGCGGGCCCTGGTCGACGAGGTGCTGGCGGTGCTGAAGCCGCGTGCCCAGGAGAAGGACCTGGATTTCCGCCTGCACTGGCAGCCGGACCATGCTGGGCCGCTCAGGGGTGACCCTAACCGCCTGCGTCAGGTGCTCTACAACCTCGTCGGCAATGCCGTGAAGTTCACGCCTGACGGGTTTGTCGAGCTCAGTGTGGGTTTCCAGCCCTTGAGTGATGGGCGCCTGAGCCTGTGTCTGACGGTCAGCGACAGCGGCATCGGCATCGCACCGGAGGTTCTGCCGCACCTGTTCGAGCGCTTCACGCAGGCTGACAGCAGCATCGCCCGGCACTTCGGCGGCAGCGGGCTGGGGCTGGCGATTGCCAGGGAGCTGGTGCACATGATGGGCGGGCACATCAGCGTGGCCAGCGAGCAGGGCCACGGCAGCCGCTTCTGCGTGGAGGTGCCATTGCCGAGGGGCGAGGCGCAGGCGCTGGCGGCACCGCCGCAGCTGGGTCCGCATGCGGTGTCGCTGCGGGTGTTGGTCGCGGAGGACAACGACGTCAACCAGATGGTGATCAGCGCCATGCTGTCGCAGCTGGGCCATCGCTGCGAACTGGTGACCGATGGCGAACAGGCGATTGCCCGCGCCAAGGAGGGCGGCTGGGACTGCATCCTCATGGATATCCAGATGCCCCGTGTGGATGGCCGGGCGGCTGCCCGCGCCATTCGTGCCTGGTCTGCCGAACTGGCGGCGATACCCATCGTGGCACTGACCGCCAACGCCATGCTGGACGAGCGCCAGGCCTACCTGGAGGCGGGCATGGATGACCACCTGAGCAAGCCCGTGGACATCAACAAGTTGTCGGCGGTACTGGTGCGTGTGGCGGTGACTCAGTCCAAGCTGAAGGCGCCCAGGGATGCCCGCGCCGTCATGGCGTCCATGTCACCTGGCGAACTGTTTTCCTGAGCGGCTTGAGCAGGGCTGTGCCGATGACCCGGGGCGCCTCAACGCGTCTCGCCTGACTCCCGTCGCTGGGCTTGCGTGGCAAAGCGCCATGTCCAGATCACATCCAGCGAGTTGTCGTCACCACTCTGTGCCCGCAGGGTAAAGCGCTGCGCGATGCGGTACACCAGTTGCCAGGTGCCACTGGCCGCATTCACCCCGCGTTCATAGCCCACGTACCACCGCCGGCTGAGCTGCTTGCCCACGCTCACCACGGTCTCGCGTACCTCACCATCGCTTTGGCGGATGGCGAAGTCATCGATGCCCAGCCGCCTGAGCAGGCCGTCGGCAGGCCCCTGGCCCTCTCCGGCCAGCAAGGCCATGGCGGCGCGTTGCAGCAGCGCCGTGTCGGTGCGGCCAAGGCCTTCGGGCCCACGGCCCAGCACCAGCCACGACAGCTTGTCGGACTCCGGCAGATCCGGTTCGCTGAACAGGCGTACACGGGGTTCCTGCGCATTGCCGGTGATGGCCACCCCGACGCGAACGTCGAGGTTGGGGCGCAGCGCCAGGATGTCCAGCCGAGTTCTGTCGAGCGGCCCTTCGAAGGACACCACACCGCGCTCGATGCCCAACTTTTGACCATAGGCTGCGTAGGTTCCATCGACGGCCTTGACCTGCCCCTGAACGGCAAACCGGCCCGCCGGTGCGCTGAGCTTCAGGCTGCCCTGCAGCAGGGTGTCCAGCCCGCGGCCCCGCAAGCGCAGCTGCCGCCCCAGGTCCAGGTCGACGGCCAGCTGAAGCTGTCGCGCCAGGGTGCCCGGCTCGCGCTTGGGCAGGTCCTCGGTGTCTGCCTGGCCGGCGCGGCGCACGTCGACATCGTCGTCCAGCGACGGCGCATCCCGCTGGGAGAGGTCAAAGAGCCCGCTGTCGGCGGTGATCTTGCCGTCGACCTGCAGGCGGCTGGCCTGGCCCGTCATGCCCAGTTGGCCGGAAAGTGTCAGCTGACGGTCGATACGGCCCAGTACCCGCAGCTTCTCGGCGCGAGCGGTCAGGCGAAACTGGGGCTGTGCACCGAGCCTGGCCTGCCCGTCGATCGACAGGGTTCCCGTGCCCCCGCGCACGGTCGCCCGTTCGACGCGCGCGGTCTCGCCGTCGAGTGCGATGCGCAGGTCACCTTCCGTGAAGTCCACGCCTTGCAGCGCGTTGCGCAGCGCGACGCGCTGGGCCTGCACATGACCCGTCAACAGAGGCGCGGAGAGCGTCCCGCCGAGTTGGGCTTCAGCCTGCGCCTGGCCCTGCAGTCGCCAGCCCGGCGGCAGCCATGCGCCCCAAGCCGCCAAGGTGCCGACCTCGGCCTTGACCCTGCCACCCAGGGCCGATGCAGCGTCGGGCCAGGCCTCGGCACCCGATGTGCGCAGCGTGAGCTCACCGTCCAGAGTCCCGAGTGTCTTGCCACGCAAGCGGGGTACCCAGCGCCAGACGGCCTGGCGCGCCTGGAGCTCCAGCGAGGCCTGGTCGATGCCCAGCGCAAGCTCGTTGGTGCCGTCGCGCAGAAGCAGGTCCCCGCCCGTGCGTTGCAGCAGCACGTCGGCCTCGAGCGCTGGTGTGGCACGGATGTCCACACGGGCCCCGACCCGGAGGTCACCGGCCCAGACGGGCGCCGTGGTGCTGGGTGCCTTGGCCATCACGGGTGCCAGGCGGTTCAGCGCCGCGGCTATGGGCAAGGGTTCCAGGTTGCCACGCAGGGCAAAGCGTGCAGGGCCGGCGCCTTGTCGCCACCAGCGGGCTTCCGTCCAGACGATTGCAGCCTCACCGCTGTCCAGGCGGCCAGGCGCCAGCATGGCGCTGGCCAGGCCGCCTTCAGGTGACCAGCCCAACTCACCGGTCACGCCGACGGCGCGCAGCCAGGAGCTGTCCCGCGGGGCGTTGGCGGGGGCTGTCAGCGCACCAGCCGACAGTTCGTCCACCGAGAAGCGCCAGCTGGCGCTGCCATCGCCCTGTGCCTGCCAGCGGCCCTGGCCCTGCAGGCGGGTGCGGGCCGCGGCGCCGGTTTGCCAACCCAATGCGGCGGCCAGGGCTGGCGGGGCCTGCACCGGAGCCTGCAACTCCGCGTCGAAGCGGTGGGTGCCGGCCGTGCCGTCGAGGGTGAGGCGTGCGAGCTGCAGGTTCGCCTGCGCCCACTGCAGGCCAGCGAGCTCGGCGCGCACCTGGACACTGTCTTGGCTGGGCCTGTCCCAGCGCGCCTGCACCGTGGCGCGTTCCAGCGATGCCTGGCCCGCCTGGAGTGCATCGACCTGGGTCTGAAGCTCTGCGCGGATGGCCGGCCATCGGCCACGCAGCTCGGCCTTGCCGCGCAGGCTGCCCTGGCGCGGTGCGTACGCCTCGGCTGCACCCAGGCCCTTCAGCAGTGCACCGATCTCCCCCAGCGCCGGGGCGTCGACCGTCAGCTGGGTATGGTCGGTCTGGCCATCGCTGAGCGGGTCGGCACGGCCGTCGAGCGTGAGCTGGTTGCCCGCCAGGCGCACGTCGGCCGTGACGCGGCTTCGCGGCTCGCTGCCGGACTCTGCCTGGCGCAGCTGGAGTTCGCCCGACAGCCGCTTGCCGGCCCAGCGCGACTCGAGCAGCCTCGCATCAGCCTGCCCCTGCCATTGCGGCAGCCAGCGGGTCCAGGGCACCGGTGTGGCTGGCACCGGAGCGGTGACGTCCAGCGCCCAATGGCCATTGAGCTGGTGCGCGCCATCGCTCGCACGCAGCGCGGCGTGGCCCGGAAACCATTCCGCCGGGTTGAAGGCGTCCAGCGTGCCTTCGCTGGTCAGGCGCCAGCGCTGACCCACCTGCCACAGCGGGCCGTCCGTCGAGCCGGCCTTGGCGGCATCAAGCCGGCTGAGCTGGGCCTGCAGCGCCAGGCGCGCACGCCCGCTGCTGGCCTTCAGCGTGGTGATGGCCAGCCGCTGGCGGTTGGCCTGCGCGGTGAACGTCAACCCGACACCTTGTGCCAGACCGCTGACCGTGCCTTCGAGCTGCGCGTCGAGTTCGGCCGACACGCCAGCGGCGGCACCGGTGGTGCTGGCCGATGAGGCTTGGCCGGGTGAGGGCAGCCCCTCGACGGTGAGCCGCAACGGCCCGCTCAGGCGCATGGCAGCCAGTCGGCCGTCGAGCCGGGCGGGCTGGATGTCACTCACGCGGCTGTCGATGCGCAGCACCGGCCCGTCCCACAGCCCGGTGCCTGTCCAGCGCCCGGCGCCGCCCTGGGCATCGGCGGCCTGCACGTCGAAAGGCCCTATCGTGAGCCGCTGGGGTTGCCGTGGGTCGGCCTGCACACGTGCTCGCAGGCTCAGCAAGGGCAGGCCGCCGGCATCCAGCTTCGCGGCCGCCGCGTTGTCGATCTCGATGTCGGCCGAAACCGGCTCGCGCAGCCCCTGGCTGCGGACGACGACATGGCCGCTCAGACGGGTTCGGGGCGCGCCCGCCAGGATGCTGGAGAGGTCCAGCGCGTGGGTGGTGGCTGACACGTCGCCAAGCGGCCAGCGCTCGAAGGGCCTGACCTGGGCATTGGCGTCCAGCGTGGGGGGCGCCGCACCCGCGGCCACCGGCGCCAGGCTCTTCAGCTGCAGGCGGGTGTCAAACGAGGCCAGTGGACCGCGCGCCTGGACCTGGGCGTTCCACGGCCAGGGACCGGCCTCGCCTTGGGCCATGAAGGCCGCGCTGAGGTTCAGCGGTGCATCGGCCCCGATGCTGGCCTGTCCTTCGACGCGCAGGGTGTTGCCGCCGCTCACGAGCTGCACGTCATGCACGGCCAGCCGGTGCAGGGCGCCGGCGGTGTCGCCCAGCGCCAGCTGCGCCTTCAGGCCACGCAGCTCGAGCGACGGGCCCAGCTTGACGCGCTGCACCTGCAGGGTGTCGATGGCCAGGTCCAGCGGCAGGCGCAGCGTGGACAGCGCCGGGGGCGGTGTGTCGCTGGGGGCGCCGGTGTCCACGGTGACCTGTTCCACGAACACCGCTTGCCAGCGCAGCGAGAGCCAGGTGCCCGTGCGTGGGAGCCACAGGGCCTGGGGTGACTCCCAGCGCAGGCCTTCCACCACGGCCTGTGCGCCGCGGTTGCCCCAGACCACACGCAGGTGCTTGAGGTGGAACGTTGGCGACAGCAGCCCACCCCGGCTGTCCAGCTCCTGGACACCGGGCAGTTGCCGAAGCAGCCAGCGTGTCCCGGGCTCGCTGTGAACCAGCACAGCGCCAGCACCCATCAGGCCGAGCAGGGCGGCCAGCAAGCCTGCGGCCCAGCCCACCCACGCGGTGGACCGAGGCCGTCTGCCGGGCCCAGGGCCCTGGGCAGCCGCTGGCGCCGGGGCTGAGCCGGAGGGTGGGGTGTCGGTGGGGGTCGTCACAGGTGTACCGGGGCGCTCACATCACGAGGCCCACGCTGAAGTGCAGGCGCCAGCGCTTGACGGCTTCACCGTAGGCCAGATCCACCCGCAGCGGCCCGACCGGGCTGCGCCAGCGCAGGCCGAAGCCGGTGCCAACGGACGGGCGCCAGTCAGACCAGCGGTCGGCGGCCTGACCGGCGTCGATGAAGACTGCCCCCCACAAGGCGCGCCATGCGGGCCCCAGCGGTCTGGCCAGCTCCACGCTGGCGCCCGCCACGACCTTGCCGCTGGCCGTGGCACCGTCGCGCTGCGGCCCCAGGCTGCGGTAGGCATAACCGCGCACCGAATCGTCGCCGCCGGCGCGGAAGCCCAGGTGTTCAGACGCTTCGACACCCTCGCGCACCCACAGCTGACCCCACTCCACGCGGGACTGCAGGTACCAGTCGGCCGGCAGCGGTCGGTAGACGGTCACGCGGGCATGGGCCCGCACCAACGGGCTGTCCAGCGGAAGGCGGTCGGTTCCGGTGCTGCGCAGGGCCCCGCCAGCGAGCTGCGCCGACAGCGTCTGGCCATCGGTGGGCAACACCGGGTTGTCGATGCTGCGCCACAGCCAGCTGTGGTTGGCCGTCAGGCTTTCCACGCGGCTGCGGGCAAGGTCGGTCCTGCGGCGGGTGCTCTCCCATTCGGCGTACTGCGTGCGTTCAATGCGCCCCTGTTCCAGCGCACGCCCGAGCCTGACGCGCTGCGCCAGCACGGTGTCGGCATTGGTCAGCAGGCGCTCGATGGTCAGGCCTGTGAACCAGCGGTAGCCGTCCTCGCCCACGTGGGTGGACAACTCACCATCCCATGCCTGCCGCTGCTGGCCCCATTCCAGCTTGTTGCGCGCCACCAGGGCGCGTGCAAAGGCGCGTCTGTCAATGTGTTCGACGGTCAAGCGCGGGCCGGTGTTGCTGCTGATGCCCAGGCCCGTGATCAGCTGGTGGCGGGCGGCTTCCTTCACACGCACCTGCAGCACGGCGGCGGCGGCCTGGCGCTCATCGGCCTGCAGCGTGACGCTGGCCTGCTCGAACAGGCCGCTCTTGATCAGGCGCTCCTGGAAATCGAGCATCAGGGCTTCGGTCACCGGGCTGCCCGGCTGCAGGCCCGCCAGGTTGAGCACGGTGTCGCGGGTGTGCAGCGCCAGGCCGTCGATCTGCGGTTCGCCGGCGCGGAACAGCGGGCCGCTGTCGACCACCAGCACCAGGCTCACCTCGCTGCGTTCAGTGTCCACCCGGGCAGACGTTCCGCTGTAGGTGGCCAGCGCATACCCTGCCGAGCGCAGCCGGGCCAGAAGGGCACCCTTGGCATCGGACCAGTCGGCGTTGCGGAATGGGCGACCCATGGGCAAGGCCCAGCCGGCACGCGCCTGGCCGAGCAGCTGCACGGCGCTGCTGTCGGCACTGGATTCCAGCCGGGAGAGCTCACCCTCCACCAGCAGCCGCATGTCCTTGATGCGCGCGCGCGGACCCGGCGTGACCTTCATCAGCAGGCTCACGGGGCTGCTGGGGCCCACCACACGCTTGTCGACGCTGACCTTGGCGTCGAAGTAGCCTTCGGTGCTCAGCAGCTCCAGCGCCTGCGCGGGTGCCGCCTGGATCAAACGGTCGAGTTCAGCGTCAGCCAGGTTTTCGCCGGGGCTGAGTGTCGGCAGGCGTGCCAGGTCGAGGTAACGCTCCAGCAGGCCGCGCAGTTCGGCGGGGGCGTCGATGCGGAGTGTCCAGCGGCCTGACGTGGCGACGTCGGCTGCGGCGGGGGGTTGGCTTGTCGGTGGATTGGGCTGGCCGGCCGGGCTGGGCTCCACCGTCTGGGCCCAGGCGGTGGCCACGCTGAGCAGGGCAGCGGCCGGCAGGACTACCAGGAACCGGGCCTTGCCGTGCGGCCCGCTTCGGCCGCGGGTGATGGTCATTTGCTGAGCAGGCGCATCGCCCCTTCAAGGCCGGCGAGTGACAGCGGGAACATGCGCTGGCTCATCAGCTGCTGGATGATGGAGATGCTCTGGCGGTAGCCCCAGACACCTGGCGGCTCGGGGTTGATCCAGGCGTAGCGCGGGAAGGCGTGGGTCAGGCGCTGCAGCCACTCGGCGCCCGTTTCCTCGTTGTTGTACTCCACGCTGCCGCCGGGCTGCAGGATCTCGTAGGGGCTCATGGTGGCGTCGCCCACGAAGATCAGCTTGTAGTCCTTGTTGTACTTGCGGATGACGTCCCAGGTGGAGAACTTCTCGGCAAAGCGGCGCCGGTTGTTCTTCCACATGAAGTCGTAGACGCAGTTGTGGAAGTAGTAGAACTCCAGGTGCTTGAACTCGCTCTTGGCGGCGCTGAACACTTCTTCCACGCGGTGGATGTGTTCGTCCATCGTGCCGCCAACGTCCATCAGCAGCAGCACCTTCACCTTGTTGTGCCGCTCGGGAATCATCTTGATGTCCAGCATGCCGGCATTGGCGGCCGTGCAGTGGATGGTGTCGTCCAGGTCAAGCTCGAGCACGGAGCCTTCACGCGCAAAGCGGCGCAGGCGACGCAGGGCGACCTTGATGTTGCGGGTGCCGAGTTCCTTGGTGTCGTCGTAGTCCTTGTAGGCGCGTTGGTCCCAGACCTTCACCGCGCTCTTGTTGCGGCTTCTGTCCTGGCCGATCCGGATGCCCTGGGGGTTCACACCGTAGGCGCCGAAGGGGCTGGTGCCGCCGGTGCCGATCATGCGGCTGCCGCCTTCGTGGCGTTCCTTCTGTTCCTCGAAGCGCTTCTTGAGCGTCTCCATCAGCTCGTCCCAGCCCATCTTCTCGATGGCCGCCTTCTGCTCGGGGCTGAGTTCCAGCTCCAGCGTCTTGCGCAGCCATTCCAGCGGCACCTCCTGGGTGAAGTCCGTCAGCAGTTCAACGCCCTTGAAGTACGCCGAGAAGGCACGGTCGAACTTGTCGTAGTGGGCCTCGTCCTTCACCAGCGCCGTTCGGGCGAGGTAGTAGAAGTCGTCGACCGAAGTGCCGATCACCCCGGCCTTGAGCGCCTCGAGCAGGGTCAGGTACTCCTTCACGGAAACCGGGAGCTTGGCGGCGCGCAGCGTGTAGAAGAAGTTGATGAGCATGGTGGCCCGTCCGAAGAAAGAGGCGGTGCCCTATTGTGGCGCCGGCGGCTCCCTGCAGCACTTCGCCCCGACAACCCTGTACCCATCACCGCCGCACCCGTGAACACGACCCTCACCGCGCTCTACGCCCTGCTGATCCAGCAGGCGCTGTTTGCGCTGCTGTGGTTGATCCTCGTGTACCTGCGCGTGGCACGCCGTGCGGCCCTGAACTGGGCGGCGGGTGTCGGGCTGGTCACCGCCGGGCTTTCGCTGGTGGTTTTGCGCGGCGCGCTGCCCGTCTGGATGGGCTTCTGGGGCTCGGGCGTGCTGATGTACGCCGGCTTTGTGATGCTCAGCCGTGGCCTGGAAGTGTTTGCACGCATCCGGCCGAATGACCGCCGGCATCTGCTGGGTTGGGCGGCCTACAGCCTGATGCTGGGAGGTGTCACGGCCTGGGGCTCACCCATGCTGTTTGTGCTGATGGGCTCGGTCCCGTTGGGTTGGGTGCTGTTTGCCGCGGGCCGTGCGGTGCGCGGGCCGTTGTCGCAGGAGTTCGGCCGCGAGGCTGCCTGGTTTGGCACCTTGCCGGTGGTGTCAATCGGTGGTGTGTTGATCCTGCAGGGGCTGCTGGCCCCGCTGGGTCCAGGCTCGGCCGATGTCCCGATCCATGCCGATGGGACGGCGAACCTGTCCGCGGCGCTGGTGTTTGTGGGCTGCGGGATGGTCTTCAACCTGGGCCTGTGTGCCCTGGTGGCCACCCGCATGATGTTTGGTCTTCAGCGTGCCAGCGAGCGCGACCACCTCACCGGCTTGTACAACCGCCGCACCGTCGAGGCGCGGCTGGCGCGCCACTGGAGCGACTTGCAGGCCGGCGGCCAGGGGCTGTGCCTGCTGTCGATCGACATCGACCACTTCAAGGCCATCAACGATGCCCATGGCCACCCTGCTGGCGACGCGGTGCTGAGGCGCGTCGCCGACGCCTTGTCGGAGCACCTGCGCGAGGCGGACATCGCAGGCCGGGTGGGCGGTGAGGAGTTCTGGCTGGTGCTGCCAGGCACGACGGCTGAGGCCGCTGCGGCCATCGCCGAGAAGCTGCAGCGCGCGATCCGATCGCTGGACATCACGGTGCGCGACACGGTGCCGGTGCGCGTGACGCTCAGCATGGGCCTGGCCGAGGTCAGGCAGCCAGGTGAGCCGATGGATGCGGCGTTGCAGCGTCTGGACGAGGCACTCTACCGGGCCAAGGGCGCGGGCCGCGACCGCTGGGAGTGGGCGGCACCGCCGGAGCCCGCGCCGGGCAAGGTCATCCCTTTGCCGACTTCGGCAGCCCGGAGCGCTTCGGGCGCTCCGACGCGGCCGCCCCCGGCTTCCCCTGGGTCGGCCCGTGGCGCTCCAGCCAGGCCAGAAACTCCTCGTACCATTGACGGCTGTTCTGTGGTTTGAGCACCCAGTGGTTCTCGTCGGGGAACCACAGCAGCCGGGCGTCGACGCCCCTGGCCTTCAGGGTGTTGTAGTAGGCCAGGCCCTGGGCATCGGGCACGCGGTAATCCAGCGCCCCATGCACCACCAGGGTGGGCGTATGCATGCCGGCGGCAAAGGCATGCGGGCTCTGGCGCTGCACCCGGGCCATGTCGTCCCAGTACCAGGCGCCCAGTTCCTTGGCGTGCCAGGGGAAGGCGTCGTCGGCAAACATGGCCGTCCAGTCAAAGCAGCCGGCATGGCACACATAGGCTGCATAGCGGCCCGGTGCGATGTGGCCGTTCATCCAGGCCACCAGGTAGCCGCCGTAGCTGCCGCCCGTGGCGTAGATGCGCTGCTTGTCGGCCCAGCGCTGCGTCAGCAGCCAATCGGTGGCGGCTTCGATGTCCTGCAGCTCAAGCTCGCCCCAGCGGTGGGTGATGCTGTCCAGAAACCGGTGGCCAAAGCCGCTGGAGCCGTGGTAGTTCACGCAGGCGACGACATAACCCGCAGCGGCAAAGGCCTGGACATTCCAGCGGAAGTGAAAGCTGTCGCCGAAGGCCGTGTGCGGGCCGCCGTGGATCAGGTGCAGCACCGGCCAGCGCTTGCGCGGCGTGAAGCCGGGTGGGTAGTGCAGCCACACCTGCACCGGCTCATCCAGCGCACCCTTCACCCAGTGTTCTTCGGTGCGCGCGGGCGTGAAGGGTTGCAGGGTGTCGTCGTTGAAGCGCTCGATGCGCTGCGCCGCCTCGCCCGCCGGGTGTACGTGAAGGCGTCCGGGGTGACTGACGCTGTCGGCCAGCGTGATGAGCGTGCCGGCGCGCTGGTCAAAGGCCAGCACCGTGCCGCCCTCGACGACACGCGTGGCCTCCTGGGCGGCCAGGTCGAAGCGCCAGAGGTGCTTGCGGCCCTGCTGTTCGGCCATCAGCAGCACCGACTGACCATCGTCGTCCCACTGCAGCGGGGCTTCGACGGCGTGGTCCCAGTCGGCGCTGTGCACGTGCCAGTGGCCGGTGGCTTCGGCGCCGCGCTGGGGCTTGCCCGCACGTGTCCAGACCGCCAGCTGTTCCGGCATGGTGTGCTTGAGCCCGACATGGCTGGCCCTGAATGCCACCCGCTGGCCATCGGGGCTGTAGCGGGGTGAGTTGCAGTCCCAGGCAGCGTCACGCACGATCACCGTGACCTTCCCGGTGGCCAGGTCCAGTTCGGCCAGGGCGTGCGGGTTGTCCACCCGCTTCTTGTCCTTGGGGTCATGCACAAAGACCACGCGCCGGCCGTCGGGGGAAATGTCGAAACAGTTGGCACCGGGTTCCGCCCAGGGCAGGCTGAAGGGCAAGCCCTCGAAGAGGTCTTTCACCTGCGCATCGCGCCCGGGCGAGGATGGCGTGACGAGCAGCAGGTGCGGCGCCCGCCCGGCGGGCAGGTTGCTGTCCCACCAGCGGTACTGCGCTTCGCTGGTGGCGTAGCCGGTGAACTTGCGGGCCGTGAACTCGGCCATGGCCTTGGCCTGTGCCTTGGGGCCCTTCAGGCCGGGCCAGACCCAGGAGACCGCCACCAGCCGCCGGCCGTCGGGCATCCAGCGAAAGGCCTCCACGCCAGTGGCCACATCAGCGGTGCGACGGGCTTCGCCGCCGTCAGGGGCGATGAGGTAGAGCTGGGGCTGGGTGTCCTTGTGGCCTTCCTGGTCGCGCTTGGCGACAAAGGCGATCTGGTCGCCACGGGGGCTCCAGCACGGCTGGCCGTCCTTGTCGCCGCAGGCCGTCAGCTGGCGCGGCTCGCCCCCCAGGGTGGACATCAGCCACAGCTGGCTGAAGCCCTTGTTGTCGGCCATCACATACCGGGTGACCCCGGCGACGGCCTGTGCGCCATCGGGTGACAGGCTGGGCGCGCCGATGCGCTGCAGTTTCCAGAGGGTGTCGACGTCAAACCGGGTCATTCAGCAGCCTTTGCTCCAGGCGTTCACGGACTGCGGGCCACTCGCTGGCCAGCAGGCTGTACATCACGGTGTCGCGCACGCTGCCATCGCGACGCAGCGCGTGATGGCGCAAGGTGCCGTCCTTGCGGGCACCCAGGCGTTCGATGGCGGCCTGGCTTCTGAAGTTCAGGCCGTCGGTGCGCCAGCCCACCAGCTGTGCGCCCAGGGTGTCAAAGGCGTGCTGCATCAACAGCAGCTTGCAGGTGGTGTTGATGGCCGTGCGCTGGCAGCGCTGGGCATACCAGGTGTAGCCAATCTCCAGCCGCCGGATGGGTGCGACGATGTCGTGGTAGCTGGTGCTGCCGATGATGTCGCCGCTGCGGGTGTCGATCACGGCAAAGGCCAGGCGGTGGCCCTCGTTGCGCATGCGCAGCGCGGTGGCGATGTAGGCCGCCTCGTCGCCAGGGTCAGGCACCGAGGTGACGGTGAGTTTCCAGAGTTCGCCATCGCGGGCAGCAGAGGCCAGGGCGGGCGCATGGTTCATCGCCAGCGGCACCAGCCGCACCGGGTGCCGTTCCAGCGTGACGGGCTCGACCCAGGCCATGCAGTCCCCTTGCCGCAGCGCGAGGCCGGCTTCAGCGGTTGTGGCGCTGCATGAACACCAACTTCTCAAACAAGGTGACGTCCTGCTCGTTCTTCAGCAGTGCCCCCACCAGGGGCGGCACGCTGACCTTGTCGTCCTTGCTCTGCAGGACTTCCAGCGGAATGTCCTCGGCCACCAGCAGCTTCAGCCAGTCGAGCAGCTCGGAGGTGCTGGGCTTCTTCTTCAGGCCGGGCAGGTTGCGCACGTCGTAGAAGGTCTTCAGCGCGGCGCCCAGCAGCTCTTTCTTCAGCCCCGGAAAGTGCACATCGACGATGCTCTGCATCGTGGGCGCATCCGGGAACTTGATGTAGTGGAAGAAGCAGCGGCGCAGGAAGGCGTCCGGCAGTTCCTTCTCGTTGTTGGAGGTGATGAAGACCAGCGGGCGGTGCTTGGCACGCACCATCTCGCGGGTTTCATAGACGTAGAACTCCATGCGGTCGATCTCGCGCAGCAGGTCGTTCGGGAACTCGATGTCGGCCTTGTCGATCTCGTCGATCAGCAGGGCCACGGGCTGTTCGGCCGTGAACGCCTGCCACAGCACACCCTTGACGATGTAGTTGTGGATGTCCTTGACGCGCTCGTCGCCCAGCTGGCTATCGCGCAGACGGCTGACGGCGTCGTACTCGTACAGGCCCTGCTGGGCCTTGGTGGTGCTCTTGATGTGCCACTGCAGCAGCGGCATGTCCAGCGCCTTGGCCACCTCTTCGGCCAGCATCGTCTTGCCCGTGCCTGGCTCGCCTTTGACCAGCAGGGGCCGCTTGAGCGTGATGGCCGCATTCACGGCCAGCATGAGGTCTTGCGTGGCGACGTAGGCATCAGAACCTTGAAACTTCATGGCGTGTATCCGGGGCAGGGCAAGAGGTGCAAAGGGTTGTCTCGCGGTGCGGGCCAGTATAAAGGCCACCCTATAATTCCATGGTTTTGCCTGAGTGGCCCTGGTAGAGCGCGAACGCTCGCTCCGCGGCTGTCGGGCTCTGATCGCCTGCACCCGGGTGCAGGTTCACCGCCACCGGCCCCGTGCCTCGTGCAGACTCCACTGCGGACCCAACGATGACCCCCAAGATCGCGTTCCTGCTTGCCACCGTCACCGCCCTTGCTGCGCCGCTCGCGCACGCCCAGGACGCCAAGGTCGGTGAAGCCAAAGCCGCCATGTGCATCGGATGCCACGGCATTCCCGGCTACCAGGCCAGCTTCCCAGAGGTGCACCGTGTGCCCATGATCTCGGGGCAGAACGCGAAGTACATCGTGGCGGCGCTGCAGGCCTACGGCAAGGGCGAGCGCAAGCACCCCACGATGCGTGGCATCTCGGCCACGCTGACCGAAGCCGACATGGCCGATCTGGGGGCCTTCTACGAACAGCACGGCGCCGGCAAGTCTGCGGCCGTTGCCGAAACACCGCCGGCGCCGCCCGCCGACGTGGCCGCCTTGCTGGCCAAGGGCAACTGTGCGTCGTGCCACGGCGTCAACTACAACAAGCCCATCGACCCCAGCTATCCGAAGATTGCCGGCCAGCACGCCGACTACCTGGCGGTGGCCCTGAAGTCGTACCTGCCCAAGAACAGCAACCAGGTCGGGCGCGGAAATGCCATCATGGCCGGCCAGGTGGCGCCGTTCAAGCCAGCCGAACTTCGCGCCATGGCCCGGTACATCGGTTCGTTGCCCGGTGACCTGAAAACCGTTCCGCAACCCAAGTTCCGCTGACCGGAGTGTGTTGATGGCCTTTGAACTGCACCTGCCCACCATGACCTGCGGCCACTGCGTGAAGGTGGTCACCCAGACGGTTCAGGCCATCGACCCTGCGGCCACGCTCACCGTGGACCTGCCCGCACACGCGGTCAGCATCGAGTCCACCCACAGCGAGCAGGCCTTCCGCGACGCCCTGGCTGCTGAAGGCTACGCCGCCTCGTCGGCCTGATACGCGCTCAGCGGCGCGTGGCGCGCTGGCGGACGGCGTCCAGGTAGGCCTGGCCATCGGGCGGCAGCCCAGAACGCTGAGACGCCCAGATCATCTCGCCCAGGCACTCCATCACCTCGTGGTGGGCCTCGTGCAGCGAACCGGCACGCGCTGCCAGTTGCCTGACGGCCTCGCGGATGCCGTGAGGCTGGTCGATGTCACACTGCTCCGTGATGCTCAGGTGCATGCTCAGGTGCAGGAACGGGTTGGTGCGGCCGTCCTCCACCTGGTAGACGGTCTGCAATGCCTCCTCGGTGTGGCTGAGTTCGGCGTGGTACTCCGGGTGCTCGGCGGTCCAGATGGCGGCCTTGGCCTGCATCGGGTCCAGCGGCAGCCCTTGATGCTGGCGTTGGTGCGTGTCGCAGAAGAAGCGCCGCACGTCCTGCTGGGAAGGTTGGAACATCGGACAATTGTCGGCGTCCACCCACGGCCTGTCAGGGCCAGGGGTTCCCCCTCGCCGCTTCAGTACCCCGCCTCCACCCCATGCAGATCAGCACCGAACAGCTCTTCACCGATGCCCGCACACAAAACGGCTACCAGGACATCCCCGTGGGCGACGACACCCTGCGCGAGCTCTATGAGCTGCTCAAGTGGGGCCCGACCTCGGCCAACACCTCTCCGGCGCGTTTTCAGTTTGTCCGTTCGGCCGAAGCCAAGGCCCGCCTGATGGAGTGTGTGGCCCCGGGCAACCAGCCCAAGGTGGCCTCGGCGCCGGTGACCGCCATCATTGGCATGGACATGGCCTTCTACGAACAGTTGCCGCGCCTGTTCCCGCACGTCGACGCACGCGCCTGGTTTGTTGGCAACGACGCACTGATCCAGGCCACCGCCTTTCGCAACAGCAGCCTGCAGGGCGCCTACCTGATGATGGCCGCCCGTGCGTTGGGCCTGGGCTGCGGCCCGATGAGCGGCTTTGATGCGGGCAAGCTTGACGCAGCGTTCTGGGCCGGCACCACCGTGAAGACCAACTTCGTCTGCACGCTGGGCCACGGTGACCCCAGCAAGCTGATGCCTCGCAGCCCGCGCCTGGGCTTCGACGAAGCCTGCCAACTGGTGTGACCACCCGTCCCGGGCAGCGCATGGTCAGCGGTCTGTGCTGAGCGGCCACCTGATCACGGACCCGGCCTTCTATGCCGTGGCCGTGCCAGCGGCCTTCCTGCTGGGACTGTCCAAGAGTGGCTTTGCCAGCGGCATCGGCATCCTGGCCGTCCCGTTGGTGGCCCAGCGCATCAGTGTGCCGGAGGCGGCCGCCATCACGCTGCCGTGGCTGATGGCGGCCGACGTCATGGGCTTGCAGCAGTTGTGGCGCGAGCGAGATGCCGCCTTGTTGCGGGTGCTGCTGGGGGCCGGTCTGTCGGGCATTGCCTTGGGTTGGGCGCTGTTTGGCTGGATGTCGCCTGACCAGGTGTCGGTGATGCTGGGTGTTCTGACCATGGCATTCCTGGCCCAGCGGTTGCTGCTGCCGCCGAGCGCGCAGGGTCGTGTGGCGCCCCGCTGGGTAGGTCGTGTCCTGGGTGTGGTGTCCGGGTTCACCAGCTTCATCGCGCATGCAGGGGGGCCGCCCATCCAGGCCTACCTGCTGCCGATGCGGCTGCCGGCCCTGAAGGTGGCCGGCACCTCGGCGGTCTTTTTTGCCAGCATCAACCTGGCGAAGGTCGGTCCCTATGCCCACCTGGGGCTGTGGGAGCCTCGCAACCTGCTGACGTCGCTGGTGCTGCTGCCCCTGGCGCCGCTCGGCGTGTGGCTGGGCGTCAAGGCGCTCAGGCGCATCGACAACACCTGGTTCTACCGCCTGGCGTACGCGGGCATGGCCCTGACGGGGCTGAAGCTGTTGTGGGACGGCTTGCGCTGAGCCGCAGGCCGACGTTGCCGTTCAATCGGTGCTGGACAGTTCATCGGGGTCAGGCTGCCAGCCCGTCTGTGGCTGCTTGCGCAACTCGTCAGCGCGTTCACGTTCCCACAGCTCCTCCAGCTGCTGTCGCCCTTGTTTGGACAGTGCGATGAAACGTTGGCTGTCGTTGCGGTGGGGTGCCAGCTGGTGCAGCAGCTCGATGTTGTGCTGGCGAAAGCGCATGGCCTGGTTGCGGGCCTCGCTGGGGCTCCAGCCCATCAGCTCCATCACGCTGCGGCCGCTCATCAGGGCTGAGTCCAAGGTTTCGCGTTCGATGTATGCCACGCCACGCGCATGCAGCCCGTACCAATGCTGCGCATTGCGCGCGCGCGCCACCAGCGTAGCCTGCGCAAAGTGCTGGCGGGCGAGGTCCACCACGGCCAGGCTCTGTTCGACATCATCGACGGCCACCACGATCACCCGCGCCTGCTCGGCGCCCGCCATGCGCAACAGGTCCAGCCGTGTGGCGTCGCCGTAGAAGGCCTTCCAGCCGAAGCGGCGAACCACCTCGATCTGTTCGGCGTCGTGGTCCAGCACCGTCGCCGACAGGCCGTTGGCGCTGAGCAGCCGGCCGATGATCTGCCCATAGCGCCCGAACCCGCAGATGATGACGGGCGCGTCCTGCGGCTCGTCAAGCGCCTTCACGGCGGGGGTGGCGCGCTGGCGCAGCCGCGGGGCGACAAGGCGGTCGGTGATGACCAGCAGCAAAGGGGTCAGCACCATCGACAACGCGATCGTCGCCGTCAGCAGGGCGGCGGGCTCCGCCGCCATGGCCCCGGAGCCCTGGGCCGCCTGCAGCACCACAAAGCCGAATTCGCCGCCCTGGGCCAGCAGGATGATGAAGACCGGGCGCTCGGCCAGCGGCTGGGGCATCCAGCGGGCCATGCCCCACAGCAGCAGTGCCTTGAGGGCCACGAAGCCCAGCACCAGCCCCAGCACCAGACCCGGCTGCTGCCAGATGATGGCGAAGTCGATGCCCATGCCCACGGCAATGAAGAAGAGCCCCAGCAGCAGGCCCTTGAACGGTTCCAGGTCAGTCTCGAGCTCCCGGCGGTACTCGCTCTCGGCCAGCAGCACACCGGCCAGAAAGGCCCCCAGGGCCATCGACAGCCCCACGCTGTGCATCAGGGCGGCGGTGGCCACCACCAGCAGCAGTGCGGCGGCGGTGAAGATCTCCGGCGTCTTGCTGCGGGCGATCCAGCGCAGTGCCGGGCGCAGCAGCAGCCGGCCGCCCAGGATGATGCTGGCCACCACCGCCAGCGCTTTGGCGGCGCCCCACCAGCCTGAGGCCTGTGACGGGTCTGCAGGGGCCAAGGCCAGCAGGGGGATCAGGGCCAGGATGGGGATGGCGGCCATGTCCTGAAAGAGCGACACACTCAGCACACCTTGCCCGGAGGTCGTGGCCATCAGGTTGCGCTCGCTCAGCACGCCCAGCCCGATGGCCGTGCTGCTCATCGACAGCGCCAGCCCGCCCATCAACGTGAGGCGCCAGTCCTGGCCCAGCGCCCAACCCACGCCGCCCATCAGTGCCGTGGAGCCCAGCAACTGCACCGATCCCCAGCCGAAGATGGGCCGCCTGAGCGACCACAGCCGGCGGGGCTCGAGCTCCAGGCCGACCAGGAACAGCATCAGCACAACGCCAAACTCGGCGATACCCAGGATGGCCTGTGGGCTGGTGACCAGCTGCAGCCCCCAGGGCCCGATGGCGATGCCCGCGCCCAGGTAGCCGATGATGGCCCCCAGCCCCAGCAGTCGAGACAGCGGCACCGCCACCACGGCGGCGCCCAGGTAGACCAGGCTCAGGTGCAGCCATCCGTGGCCGTCGGCACTGTCCATCGTGTGATGCTCCGTGCGCTGGCTGCGCGTGATGGGGTTGAAGGCGGCCCTGTGCCGCTCAGACGGCCCGGCGGGGCCGCGCCTGCGCGGGCACTTCGGGGGTGGTGGTAGGGGGCAAGTCGGCCTCCTGCTCAGGCGGGGCACCGCCCGCGGCCTGTGGCCCGTGCGCCAGCCCGGACAGGTACTGCTGGGTGTGGGCCGCCAGCGCCGGTTCGGTGACGTGGTGGGCACCATGCAGCACCAGGGGTTCCACCCAGTGCATGCCACACAGGGCCGCCGTCTGACGGTAGGGTGGCAGGAATGCGTCGAAGGGGTGGCGGTTGTGACCGGTCGGGCTGTAGCTGTCGTCGTTGCCCCCGGTCGACAGGACGGGCCACAGCCACTTGCCCTGCAGCGCATGGCCGTCAGGCCCGTAGGCCCAGCCAAAGCGCAGCACCTCGTCCACCCAGCTGGCACGCTGCAACGCCGCCTGCTCCGCCGCCACATCGATGAAGTAGTCGGGGTAAAGCGCGTAGAGATCGCGCACTTCCGGTGCCTTCGACGCCACGGGGCCCCCGTGAACCGCCTCGGCACCCGTGCCCTTGAGCGCCTGCAGCAGCGCAGCATTGACCCTGGAGTGACGCAGGGTGGGGTGGGCCAGGAGGATGAGGGTGTCTGACATGGGGCCCGGCAGGGGCATGCGGCGCAACCGCGATGCCCATAGGGTAGCGCAGCGCCGCGTGCGTCGCCGCCGCCGCCCTGGCGATGCGCTTCCATCAGCCGGGCCCTTCAAGCTGGGGATGCGTGCCGCGCTTCGCCTGCGGCGACCCGTATTCGCGCCTATTCACTTGGGGGGGCGCCGGCCCTCATGCGCAAGCG
>JAJTDE010000072.1 GCA_021298085.1 Rubrivivax sp. | reverse complement strand
CGTGCCGGCCATCCGTGCGCTTTGGCACAACCCGCAGACCACCCGCCCTCAAGCCCCCCGAAGCGCGCGGAGGCGCTGCCCGCTGGACATCGACATGATGCGGCGCTTGCAGTTGTTGGGCGAGGCAGAGATGGCAGATCGGCGTGTTTCTCGGGGTGTGGCATCAGGAGGCAGCAAGCCGGCGGCGGCGCGCTTTCGGTTGGCGGTGGTGGCCAGTTTGGCAACCGCCATGCTGAGTGCCTGTGGCGGAGGGGGCGATGCGGGCAGCAGCGCTGTTTCCAGCTCCAACAATGGCGGCTCGCCCGCCACATCGAACCCTTCACCGCAGCCTACGGATTCGCAGAAGACCGGCTTTGTACCTTCCGCCCCGGCACTGGGCGAGGTGCTGCACAGCGACGCCACTGCCCTGCGTCCCTTGCGCGACGAGGCGCTGTGGGCCTACCGCGGCGTGCGCACCCACGGGGCCAGCAAGGCGTTCTACGCCAGCTTCCGCCAGAGCGTGGCCACGGCCGAGGGCTTCAATGAACGGGTCTCCAGCCCGCAGGAAGGCGGCAGCGGTGTTCAGGCGTTGTCGGTGCTGTCCGGTGCGGTGCGCCTGAAGGATGCCCTCGGCCTGCCCGCGCTGCAGGCGCCGGTGGAGGTGGCCGACGAGCTGCGCTCGCCGGTGCGGCGCGACGACCAGGTCACCCTGATCGACCGCCAGGCGCTGGTCCTCAAGGACGACCTCGACAACGACAAGCTCTCCGACACCGCCGACATCGGCGCCTACAGCCGCGTGGTGGGCGACGAGGCGGTGGAACTGCCAGAGCTCGGCCTGACCGTCAACGCGCTGCGCGTGGACCTGAGCATCAGCACCCGCCTGAAGTACAGCTCCAAGGCCGCTGCCGAGGCCGTCAAGACCGTGACCCGTTCCACCTGGTACGCGCCCGGCGTGGGCATCGTCCGCCAGGTCACCCGCCAGGCGGCCGCCGACGGCAACGGCATGGTCGAGACCGACGAACGGCTGCAATTCTTCGACGGCGTCGTGAGCGGGCTGGGTCTGGTGCCCTCGGCGCCGGTGGCCAAGTCCGGTGGTTCGGCCGGTGTCGGCCCCACACTGCTGCCCGCGCTGTCAGCCATCCGCAGCGGTGATGCCGCGTTTGTGCTCAGCCCGCGCGGCACGCTGCTGAAGCCCGAAGCCGGCGCCGTGCTGTCGGTGCTGGACAAGCGCGGCCGCGTCACGCAGAGCGTCGAACACCTGGATCTTGACCTCAGCAGCCTGGCCCAGAAAGACCTGCTGCCGCTGGCCGGCGGTGTGGCCCTGGTCAGCGCCGAGCCTGGCATGTACCTGGACCCGTACACGCTGGAAAACCTGCGCCTGATCCGCTTTGATGCCCAGGGCCAGCGCAGCAGCAGCCACTGGCTGGCCAGCGGTGCCCTGCCCGGCACCCTGAGGGCCGCGGCCGATGGCCAGACGGTGTGGGTCAGCTGGTTGGAACCGACGCTGGCCATGGATGGCCTGCAGCTGATGGTCCAGGCCTTCGACGCGCGCGGCAATGCCCGCATCGCGCCGCAGCGGCTGTCGCGCGTGACCGGGCCGAGGGCCCAGGGGGGGGTGTCGCTGGCCGCCGCCGACGGACGTGTGCTGGTCAGCTGGGACCAGCCCACTGCCTCCGGCACGGCCAATACGGTGGACTACCACCAGGCCCTGGTGACACTGGACCCGGCACAGGCTGTCGCGACGCTGGAAGCCAGCGCAGCCGGCGCGCCCGACAGCCGTGGCCGTCCGGTGCCACGCCTGTCCAAGAGCGTGGCGATGCTGACCTGGTACGCACCGCTGAACCAGCCCGCGGGCACCAGCTCATCGTCGGCCACGGCGCGTGGCGTGCTGCTGGATACCGCTGCCCGTGCACAGCGCGCCGCCGGTGGCGGGGCTGACAACGAAAGCCTGCAGCTGCCGGCGTTCCCGTCACAGCTCTCGACACTGGCCCTGGACGGCACGCAGCTGCTGTGGTCCTCGGCCGGTACAGCCCGGCTGCGGGCGGAGGAAGTCTCGACCGACCGTTACCTGGACTTCGCAGCCCTGGGCACCGAGGCTGGCCCGCTGGCCCTGGCCAAACCCCGGCTGCAGCGGCTGCGCGACCGCTCGCCCGCCAGCAGCTGGCAAGGCCAGGTCAACGCGGTCACCCACATCCTGAGCTTTGACGACCGCTGGCTGATCCTCGGGCAGGACGGCCAGAGCACCACGGCTGCGGTGCTGCATCGCCGTTGATCAACGACATGGGGCAGACCGCGCAGGTAGCATGACGGCATGAGCGACACCCCCTCTGACCTGTCCGACGCCATCGCCGCCCCGCACAGCCCCGGCCTGACGATCCGGGGCTTCACGCCACCGCTTCGGCTGGCCGATTTCAAGCTGGTGGCCTTCGACATGGACTCCACGCTGATCAACATCGAGTGCGTGGACGAGATCGCCGACATGGCCGGCCGCAAGGCCGAGGTGGCCGAGATCACCGAGGCAGCGATGCGTGGTGAGATTGCCGACTACAAGGACAGCCTGCGCCGCCGCGTCGCCCTGCTGGCCGGGGTGCCGGAGACCGCGCTGCACCAGGTCTACGAAGAGCGCCTGCGACTGAACCCCGGCGTCGAGACCTTCGTCAAGGCCTGCCAGGACGCGGGGCTCAAGACCTTGCTGATCTCCGGCGGGTTCACCTTCTTCAGCGAGCGCATCCGCCACCGGCTGGGGCTGGACTTTGCGCGGGCCAACACCCTGGGCATCTCGCGCGGGCGGCTCACCGGCACCCTCTTCGACCGCCCCTGGGGTGACATCGTCGATGGCGCCGAGAAGAAACGCGTGCTGCTGGAGGTGGTCGAGCTGATGGGCATCGAGGCGGCGCAGGCCATCGCCGTGGGTGATGGCGCGAACGACTTGCCCATGATGGGCGCAGCGGGCCTGTCGATTGCCTACCATCCGAAGCCAGCGGTGGCGGCACAGGCGATGATCAGCATCAGCGAAGGCGGGCTGGACCGGGCCCTGGGCGTGTTGCGCTGAGGCCCGCGAGCGGCGCCCTGCCCGCCAGCCCCTTCAATGTCGGCGGCCTTTGGTCTACGATCCCGTGGCCATCAACACCACGAGGAGACAGACGCATGAGCACGCCCACCAAGTTTCTGCTCGACGAGAGCCGCATGCCGAGCCATTGGTACAACATCATGGCCGACCTGCCGGTGCCACCGTCACCGCCGCTGCACCCCGGTACGCTGCAGCCTGTCGGCCCGGATGACCTGGCGCCGCTGTTCCCGATGGAGCTGATCCTGCAGGAGGTCTCGACCGAACGCGAGATTCCCATCCCAGAACCGGTGCGGGACGTCTTCCGCCTGTGGCGCCCGGCGCCGCTGTTTCGCGCGCACCGTCTGGAGAAGGCGCTCGGCACACCCGCCAAGATCTACTACAAGTACGAAGGTGTGTCGCCAGCCGGCTCGCACAAGCCCAACACCGCCATCCCCCAGGCCTGGTACAACGCCCAGGCGGGCGTGAAGAAGCTCACCACCGAAACCGGCGCCGGCCAGTGGGGTTCCTCGCTGTCGTTTGCGGGTTCGCTCTTCGGCATTCAGGTGCAGGTGTTCCAGGTCCGCGTCTCGTACGACCAGAAGCCCTACCGGCGGGCCCTGATGGAAACCTATGGCGCCACCTGCGTGGCCAGCCCGAGCAATCTCACGCAATCCGGCCGGGCCATCCTGGCCAAGGACCCGCACCACCCAGGCTCACTGGGCATTGCCATCAGCGAGGCGGTGGAAGTGGCCGCCACGAACGACGACACCAAGTACGCCCTCGGCTCGGTCCTCAACCACGTGCTGCTGCACCAGACCATCGTGGGCCAGGAAGCCATGCTGCAGCTGGAGATGGCCGGTGACGACCCTGACGTCATCGTCGGCTGCACCGGGGGTGGCAGCAACTTCGCCGGCATCAGCTTTCCGTTCATCGGCCAGCAACTGCGCGGTGGCAAGAAGCGCCGCATCGTGGCGGTAGAACCCGCCGCCTGCCCCAGCCTGACGCGGGGCCGCTTTGCCTATGACTTCGGCGACACCGCGCACCTGACGCCGCTGACCAAGATGCACACGTTGGGCAGCACCTTCACGCCACCCGGCTTCCACGCCGGGGGCTTGCGTTACCACGGCATGGCGCCGCTGGTGTCGCACCTGCTGGAGCTGGGCCTGATCGAGGCCACCGCCTACCACCAGAACGCCTGCTTCGAAGCCGGGGTGCTGTTTGCGCGCAGTGAAGGCATCGTGCCGGCGCCCGAGGCCAACCACGCCGTCAAGGGCGCCATCGTCGAGGCACTGCGCTGCAAGGCCGAGGGCCGCAGCGAGGTGATCCTCTTCAACCTGTGCGGGCACGGCCACTTCGACATGACGGCCTACCAGAACTACATGGCTGGCAAGCTGGTCGACCAGACCTACGACGAGTCGGAACTGGCCATGGCGCTCTCAGGGCTGCCCTCGGTGCCGGCCTGAGGCCCGGCGCGCCCTGGGCAGCGAAGCCCGCCGTTCAGGGCGCGAGCACGCGGTGGGCTATGCCCATGTACAGCGGGATGCCCAGCAGGATGTTGAAGGGGAAGGTCATGCCCAGCGACATGCCGAAGTAGAGCGACGGGTTGGCCTCTGGGATGGCGTGGCGGATGACCGCGGGCACGGCGATGTAGCTGGCACTCGCGGCCAGCACCATCAGCAGGGCCGCATTGCCAGCCTCGATGCCCAGCAGCCAGCACAAGGCCAGCGCCAGCATGGCGTGGGCCAGTGGGCCTGCAATGGCATACACCAGCAGCCACGGCGACATGCCGCGCAGGCCCCCCGCATGCTTGGCCGCCAGCAGCCCCATGTCGAGCAGGAAGAACGCCAGCATGCCCTTGAAGAGGTCCGCGGCAAAGGGCTTCATCACGGCTTCACCGGCGTCGCCCGTCAGCAGCCCCACCACCATGGCACCGATCAGCAGCAGCTGGGCCCCATCGGTCAGGGCTTCGTGCAGCACGTGCTTGAGGCTCAGCGGCGCGGTGACCGGGCCGTCGAGCAAGGTACTGGGCGCGCCATTGCGGCGCCGCGTGGCATTGGCCAGCAGCACCGCCATGATGATGGCGGGTGACTCCATCAGGGCCATGGCCGCGGCCATGTGCCCGCCGTAGGCCAGACCCCGGGTGTCCAGTGCCTGGACAGCCGTGATGAAGGTCACCGCACTGACGGAACCATAGGTGGCGGCGATGGCGGCCGCATCAAATCCGCTGAGAAAGCGGCGGAGCAGCCAGTAGCCCAGCGCCGGCACCACCACAGCCAGCAGCACGGCCAGGCCCAGGCTGACCGTCACCTCGTGTGTCAGGCCGGATTCGGCCAGTGCAAAGCCGCCCTTCAAGCCGAGGGCCATCAGCAGGTAGAGCGACAAGAACCGCGAGATCGCCGGCGGGATCTCGAGGTTGGACTTCACGGCTCCGGCCAGCAGGCCGAAGACGAAAAACAGAATGGCGGGGTCGAGGAGGTTGTGCAAGAGGTAATGTCAGCCAGGCATGAGGAAAGCAAGCGCTTGCGGCCCCCACACCACCGTGACCACACCCAGCGCCACCGGAAACAGTGTCGCAAGACCGGCGGCCGCCACGGCGGCCAGCACCAGCAAGCCGTCAAAGAATACCAGCCCGACACCCAGCAACATCAGGGCCGAGGCCGGCAGCACATTGCCAAACGGGATGGGCAGGATGATCAGGAACGCCATCCAGGCCACCAGCAGCGGCATCCACGAGCGTGTGCCCCACCCCGCGAGGGCTGACATGCGGTGACGAGACAGCCGGGAGGCGGCGCCGTAGACAGTGGCCAGAAAGCGCAGCACACGCTGGGCCCAGGCCCGCGGCAGGGTGACCTTGGCCAGACGGTCGGGCAATTTGTCGAGGTTCTGGCCGCCCCACATGGCCCAGGCCAGGGCCACCAGGCCCCAGCCGAGCACCGAGCCCACCCCCGGCACCGGCAGCACGCAGGGCGCGGCCAGCAACATCATCATCGCCCCCTGACCGCCGGGGCCGTGGGCCTGAATGAGCTCTCGCAGTTCCACCTTGTCGTGGCGAAGACGGGCGGCGGCGCGGCGCAGGCGCCAGGACATCAGGTTCATGGGTGGCAATGTGGGGTGGGGCTTTGGCACGAACGACCGAGGAAAGCCGGCGCGACGAGGCACAGGGAGTGAGCGCGTGGCCACGCTGAAGTTCCCTGGATTGGGCCACAAGACCCCAAGCCGGTGCAGCCCAGGGCCTGTTGACGTGCGCAGCAGGCTTGTCCCGGCCAGCCTCAGGACGTCAACTGCGCCCAGGCCTTGTCCAGCCGCTTGGCACTCACCGGCTGGGGTGTGCGCAGCTCCTGCGCAAAGAAGCTGACCCTCAGCTCCTCCAGCAACCACCGGTATTCGTCCATCCGGGCATCGCGTTGGCCCTTTTGTTCGGCCAGGCGTTTCAGCCAACGCTGCTCCAGCGGCCGCAGCTCCGCCAGCCGTTGGCTGTCGCGCAGCGGGTCTGCCCTGAGCTTGTCGAGCCGCAGCGTGATCGCCTTGAGGTACCGCACGGCATGCTGCAGCGCAGCCCAGGGCGTCTCCATCAGGAACCGACGTCCCATCAGGCGCTGCAGCTGAGCCTGGATGTCGTCGGTCACCTCCTTGGCGGGCCGGCTGTCCTTGAGCTTGCGCGCCGCGGCGGCGTACTCCACCAGCACGGCGCCCGCGAGACGCGCCACCTCCTGGGCGATCAACGTGAGCCGGGCGCGGCCTTCTTCGACCCTGGCCTTGAAGGCCGACGCATCGTGCGGCAGGGGGTCGGCCAGAAAGGCGCGGTCCAGGGCGACGTCAATGATCTGGCTGCGCAGCTCTTCCAGCGTCCCCAGCGGCATGTACAGCGTGGCCATCTTCTGCAGATCGGGGATGTTCTTTTCCAGGTACTTCAAGGGTTCGCGGATCTGCAGCGCCACCAGCCGGCGCAGGCCTGCGCGGTGGCGCGCGGCCGCCATCTCGGGCTCGTCAAACACCTCGAGCTCCACATGGGCGCCCTTGTCGACCAGCGCCGGGAAGCCAATCAAGGTCTGGCCGGCCTTGTTGAGCTCCAGCAGTTCAGGCAGCTCGCCAAAGGTCCAGGCGGTGAAGCTGCCGGAGAAAGGGTTTGCGCCCTGGCCGGCGGGCGGGGTAGCCAAGGGCGTGATCACCGGCCGGCGTGAGGCGTCCGCTGCGGCGGGCGTGCCGGAGGTGACCCCAGCCGCTGCCGGCACGGGCACCTGAGCCTCAGACGTTGGCGAGGGTACCGCCGCCACGCGCAGCGCGGCCAGTGCCTGAAAGGCGGAGCGCGCCTGCCCACCCCATTCGGCCTTCAGGCTGGCCAGGTGGCGCCCCATGGCCAATTGCCGGCCGTGTTCGTCCACCACGCGGACATTCATCAGGTGGTGGGGCGACAAGGTCTCCAGCTTGAAATCGTTGCGCTGGATGGGCAGCTGGGTCTTGTCGCGCACCGCCTTGAGCAGAACGTCCATCAGGGGACCATCACCAAAGGGCACCGCCTGGCAGAAGCTGTCGGCGTAGTCGGGCAGCGGCACCAGGCGGGAGCGCGGGCGCTGGTGCAAGCTCTTGATCAGCGCCAGCACCTTGTCCTTGAGCATCCCCGGCACCAGCCACTCGCAGCGTTCCTCGCTGACCTGGTTCAACGCATAAATGGGAACCGTCACGGTGAGGCCGTCCTTGGCGTCGCCCGGCTCGTGCAGGTACTGCACGGCACAGTCGATGCCGCCCAGCCGGATGGACTTGGGGAAGGCCTGGGTGGTGATGCCAGCAGCCTCATGCCGCATCAGCTCTTCGCGGGTCAGCTGCAGCAGGCGCGGCTGGCGGCGGACTTCATCGCGGTACCAGCGCTCCAGACTGGGCCCGGAGCAGACGTCGGCGGGCAGCTGCTGGTCGTAGAAGGCGTGGATCAGCTCCTCGTCGACCAGCACGTCCTGGCGGCGCGACTTGTGCTCCAGCTCCTCCACCTGGCGCACCAGTTTCTGGTTGGCGGCCACAAACGGCAGCCGCGTCTCCCACTCACCCGCCACCAGTGCCTGGCGGATGAAGATCTCGCGGGCGGCTGCGGGGTCCACCAGGCCGTAGTTCACGCGGCGGTTGTTGTAGATGACGATGCCGTAGAGCGTGGCACGTTCCAGCGCGATGACCTCGCCGGCCTTCTTCTCCCAGTGCGGCTCCAGCAGCTGCTTCTTCAGCAGGTGGCCGGCGATGCCCGGAATCCACTGCGGCTCGATGGCAGCCAGCCCACGGCCAAACAGACGCGTGGTTTCCACGAGTTCGGCGGCCACCAGCCATCGGCCGGGCTTCTTGCTGAGGTGGGCACCCGGGTGCCGCCAGAACTTGATGCCGCGGGCGCCCAGGTACCAGTCCTCGTCGTCGCTCTTGCAGCCGATGTTGCCCAGCAGCCCGGCGAGCATCGACAGATGCACCTGTTCGTAGGTCGCCGCCGACCCGTTGAGGCGCCAGCCGTGTTCGGCCACCACCGTGTGCAGCTGGGCGTGGATGTCGCGCCACTCGCGCACGCGGCGCGGGCTGACGAAGTGCTCGCGCAGCCGCTGTTCCTGCTGACGGTTGGAGAGCTTGTGCGTATCCTGAACCGGCGCGTTGGGCTTAGGCGCATGGCCGTGCACACCACGGCCCTCTTCCACCCAGTTCCACAGTTTGAGGTAGCCCATGAACTCCGAGCGCTCGTCGTCGAAGGCCTTGTGCTTCAGGTCAGCCGCCTGCTGCTGCTCCAGCGGGCGGTCACGCGGGTCCTGCACGCTGAGCGCCGAGGCGATGACCAGCACCTCCGACAACGCCTCGCGTTCACGTGCCTCCAGGATCATCCGGCCGATGCGGGGGTCCAGCGGCAGACGTGAAAGTTCCTGGCCGATGGGTGTCAGCACATGGTTGTCGTCGACGGCATTCAGCTCGCCCAGCAGGGCATAACCATCGGCGATGGCCTTGCGCGGCGGCGGCTCTAAGAACGGGAAATCCTCCACCGTGCCGAACTTCAGCGACATCATCCGCAGGATGACGCCGGCCAGTGACGAGCGCAGGATTTCAGGGTCGGTGAAGCGCGGGCGCGACAGGAAATCCTGCTCGTCGTACAGGCGGATGCAGGTGCCGTTGGCCACGCGCCCGCAGCGGCCGGCACGCTGGTTGGCGGCGGCCTGGCTGATGGGCTCCACCAGCAGCTGCTCGACCTTGTTGCGGTAGCTGTAGCGCTTGACGCGGGCCAGACCGCTGTCGATCACGTAGCGGATGCCGGGCACCGTCAGCGAGGTCTCGGCGACGTTGGTGGCCAGCACGATGCGGCGGCCGTTGCCGGGGTTGAAGACGCGGTCCTGCTCGGCCTGCGACAGCCGGGCAAACAAGGGCAGGATGTCGGCCGGCGGGCCGCCACGCTGACGGCTGGCCAGGTGCTTGTGCAGGTGGTCGGCGGCCTCGCGGATCTCGCGTTCGCCGGGCAGGAAGACCAGGATGTCACCCGGGCCGCTGCCCCGCCAGAGTTCGTCCACCGCGTCGGCGATGGCGTCGTTCAGGTCGCCGTCCTTGCCCTCCTGAAACGGCCGCCACCGCTGCTCCACGGGGTACAGACGTCCGGACACCTGGATCACCGGCGCCGGGCCGCGCGCCGAGGCAAAGTGCTGCGCAAAGCGGTCGGCGTCAATCGTCGCCGAGGTCACGATGACCTTCAGGTCGGGCCGGCGCGGCAGGATCTGCCGCAGGTAGCCCAGCAGAAAGTCGATGTTCAGGCTGCGCTCGTGGGCCTCGTCGATGATCAGGGTGTCGTAGGCCTTGAGCAGCGAGTCGGTCTGGGTTTCAGCCAGCAGGATGCCGTCGGTCATCAGCTTGATGCTGGCCCCGCGCTGCAGGCGGTCCTGGAAGCGAACCTTGTAACCCACCACCTCGCCCAGCGGCGTGTTGAGCTCCTGGGCGATGCGCTGGGCGACGCTGGACGCGGCGATCCGCCGCGGCTGGGTGTGGCCGATCACACCACGCCCACCCATGCCCAGGCCCCGGCCCAGCTCCAGGGCGATCTTGGGCAGCTGCGTCGTCTTGCCGGAGCCGGTCTCGCCGCAGACGATGACCACCGGGTTGTCCTGAATGGCCCGCGCAATCTCGGCACGCCTTCCCGACACCGGCAGGGACTCCGGAAACTGGATGGCGGGCACCGGGTTGGCAACAACCGGTTGGCGGGGGGCGGTGGGTGGCAAGTTCTTCACGGGCCGCGGATTATCGTTTTGCCCCTTCCGGCACAATCCACGCGCTGCATCCAACGCCATGAACCTCGCCTCCAGCCTCGTCTTCCCACATACCTTCGTGCCCTGGTTCAGGGCTGTGGCGCCCTACATCCACGCCTACAAGGGCAAGACCTTTGTCGTCGGGCTGGTGGGTGAGGCCATCGCCGCGGGCAAGCTCAGCGCCTTTGTGCAGGACCTCGCCATCCTGCATGCGATGGGCATCCGCATCGTCATGGTGCACGGCTTCAGGCCCCAGGTGAGCGAGCAACTGCGCATCAAGGGCCACCCCGAACGCTTCAGCCATGGTGTGCGCATCACCGACGAACTGGCGCTCGACTGCGCGCAGGAGGCCGCGGGCCAGCTGCGCTTCGAGATCGAGGCCGCGTTCTCGCAGGGTCTGCCCAACACACCCATGGCCAATGCCACGGTACGGGTGGTGTCGGGCAACTTCCTCACCGCGCGGCCTGTGGGCATCGTCGACGGCGTGGATTTCGGCCACAGTGGCCTTGTGCGCAAGGTGGACGCCAAGGCCATCCTGAGCGCTGTGGACAGCGGGGCCGTCGTACTGCTCAGCCCTTTCGGCTTTTCACCCACCGGCGAGGCCTTCAACCTGACGATGGAGGAGGTGGCCACGTCCACCGCCATCGCGCTGCAGGCCGACAAGCTGTTGTTCCTCACCGAAGTGCCGGGTGTGCGCGAAGACCCCGCTGACCCTGACAGCAGCATCGATACCGAGCTCGCGCTGGCCGATGCCGAGCGCCTGTTGGCATCGCTGCCGCGGCCCAACAAGCCGTCTGATGTGAGCTTCTACCTGCAGCACTGCGTCAAGGCCTGCCGGGGCGGCGTCGAACGTTCGCACATCCTGCCCTACGCCACCGACGGCGCGCTGCTGATGGAGGTCTACACCCATGATGGCATCGGCACCATGGTGGTCGACGAGAAGCTGGAGAGCCTTCGAGAAGCCACCAGCGACGACGTCGCCGGCATCCTGCAACTGATTGAACCGTTTGAGCGCGATGGCACGCTGGTGCGCCGTGAACGCACGGAGATCGAGCGTGATATCGCCAATTACTCGATCATCGAACACGACGGCGTGATCTTCGGCTGCGCGGCGCTGTACCCCTACAGCGAAGCGCGCACCGGAGAGATGGCCGCGCTGACCGTCTCGCCTCTCAGCCAGGGCCAGGGCGACGGTGAACGCATCCTCAAGCGTGTCGAGCAGCGTGCCCGGGCCATGGGTTTGACGAGTATTTTTGTGCTGACCACCCGGACGATGCATTGGTTCATCAAGCGGGGTTTTCAGCCTGTTGACCCGGAATGGCTGCCCGAAGCCCGCAAGCGCAAATACAACTGGGACCGTCGTTCGCAGGTCCTGGTGAAACCCCTGAATTGAATCGTTGAAGGAGCTGATCGATGACACGTGTTGTGCAATGCACCTACCTCAAGAAGGAAGCCGAAGGGCTGACATTTGCACCGTATCCCGGAGAGTTGGGCAAGCGCATCTTCGACAACATCTCCAAAGAGGCCTTCGACCTCTGGAAGAAGCACCAGACGATGCTGGTCAATGAAAACCGCCTGAATCTGGCGGATGCGCGTGCGCGCCAGTACCTTGCACGCCAGATGGAGCAGTTTTTCTTTGGCGACGGTGGCGACAAGCCACAGGGTTACGTGCCGCCCAGCGCCTGAATGGGCTGATGTAACGGGTTACGGCTGAGGCGGGGCACACTGCGGCGGGCCTGTCAACCGGAAATAACACCGGCAGCCGCCAGCCTTTTGACGTATTCAGCAGCACTTCGTCCAATCTGGTATTCGGTACTTGGCATATACTGTGGGCTCCCTTGAGTAACTCGGAGCGAAAAAATGCCCACCGTTGCGGAACTGCTGGCCCAGAAAGCCGAACTCGAAAAGCAAATTGCCGAAGTCCAGCGCGAACAGCGCAGCTCGGCCATCAGCCAGATTCGCCAGCTGATGAGCGACCACGGCCTGACACTGGCCGATCTCTCCGGCCGCAGTGGCACCAGCAGCGGCGGCCCCGGTGCACCGCGTGGCCCGCGGGCTGGCGGCAAGGTGGCGGCCAAGTACCGTGACGATGCCGGCAACACCTGGAGCGGCCGTGGCTTGCAGCCCAAGTGGCTCAAGGCCGCCATCGCCAGCGGCAAGCAACTCAGCGACTTTGCCGTCTGAAGCCCGCAGAGCCTGACGCCCCGCGCGCAGGCTCTGTAAACTCCGGGGGTGTGTGCCACCCGTGTCCAGATCCCCGACGGTTTTATCCAGGAAGTCCTGGCACGCGCCGATATTGTTGATATCGTCGGGCCATACGTCCAGCTGAAAAAGGGCGGCGCCAACCTTCTGGGTCTGTGCCCTTTTCACGGCGAGAAATCCCCCAGTTTTACCGTCAGCCCTGCCAAGCAGTTCTATCACTGCTTTGGCTGCGGAGCCCATGGCGACGCCATCCGGTTTCTGATGGAGCACACCGGCCTCGGGTTTCTTGACGCCGTGAGGGACTTGGCCGGCCGCGTCGGCATGAAAGTCCCCGAGGTGACCCTCAGCCCTGAGGAACAGGCCCGCGCGGAGGCCGAACATTCACAGCGTCGCAGCATCACCGAGCTTCAGGAAGGCGCTGCACGGCATTACCAAGAGCGGCTGAAGGCCAGCCCCAAGGCGGTTGAATACCTCAAGAAGCGAGGCGTTTCTGGGGTGGTGGCCCGAAACTTCGGCCTGGGTTATGCACCGGACGGCTGGCGCAACCTGGCCAGCGCCTTTGCTGATTATGGAGACCCGGCCTTGGTCGACGCCGGCCTGGTCATCACCCAGGGCGACGACGGACCCGACCAAAAGCGCTATGACCGCTTTCGCGACCGCATCATGTTCCCGATACGCTCCACCAAGGGCGAGGTCATCGGCTTTGGTGGGCGTGTCCTGGATTCGGGCGAACCCAAATACCTGAACTCGCCGGAAACACCGGTGTTTGTGAAGGGCCGTGAACTCTACGGGCTGTTCGAAGGCCGTACCGGCATCCGCGAGCGGGGCTACGCGCTGGTGGTTGAGGGCTACATGGACGTGGTGGCGCTGGCCCAGCACAGCTTCACCAACGCCGTAGCCACCCTGGGAACGGCCTGCACACCCGACCATGTGCAGAAGCTGCTGCGCTTCACCGACCACGTGGTCTTCAGCTTTGATGGCGACAGCGCGGGGCGCCGGGCTGCTGGTCGCGCCCTGGAGGCCGCCCTGCCCCATGTGAGCGACCTGCGATCATTCCGATTTCTCTTTCTGCCCTCCGAGCACGACCCGGACAGCTTCGTCCGTGAATTGGGGGCCGAGGCCTTTGAACAGGCTGTGCGGGACGCGCAGCCCTTGTCGAGGATGCTGCTGGACAAGGCCCGCGCAGACGCTGACCTCAGCACGCCAGAAGGGCGTGCGCGGCTGCTGGCGCAAGCCCGCCCGATGTGGCAACTGCTGCCGCCGGTGGCGCTGCGCGAACAGATCCTGAACGAACTGGCCGAGGTGGCCCGCATGGAGCCCGAATCGCTGCAGCGCCTGTGGGGGCAGCGCACCGGCAACAGCCGTGAACACCCCCGGCGGCAAAGGCCTGGCGAACCTGACACTTCAGATCTGGGAGATTCAGCTGGCGCGCCGGCGGGTGAGTGGCCCATGCGCGGAGGGTTTGGCAGCGGCCGCCCACGGGGCGCCGCTGCGGGAAATGGCCCCGGTGGCCTGCGATTCCCGGCCCATGCGCAAGGCCGTCGTGGCATTGCCGTGCTCGGGCCAGAGGGTCAGGCGGCCCGCATGCTGCTGATGAATGCCGGCCTGTGGCAAGAGCTGACCGGCATGGACCACGAGGCCCTGTCCAGCCTACCGGAGTGGCATGGTGAACTGTTCCGATGGCTGGAGCGCCAGATCACCGACAACGGCCCCTGCGACTGGCCGGAGCTGCGCGACAAGCTGGAAGGTGAACCCTTTTCGCAGTCCGCCCGCCAGCTGGTGGATGGCGCCGACGTGCATGAGCCCGCCACGCTGGACAGCCTGCGCACGCTGGTCGAGCGCGTGCGAGCGGCCAAGCAGCAGCAGACCAACCAGCAACTGCTGGCCAGTCTGGGCCGGGCACGCAGGCCCGGCCCATGACACCGCGCTGATCGGTCGGTATTCCAAGAATCGCGGCAGCTCGTTCCAGCCGCCAGCCGCGCGCCGGAGCAGGGGGTGCAGTGGCAGCGAAGCGCCGCGTTCCAGGCAGCTTTTCCGCTGATCGCGCCTGAAGGGGTGGTGCTGCAATCCGCCAGGGCACGCTCCCCCCGGGCGGGCCTCCGGCCACGCATGTCTGCACGCTTTCCGCATTCCACCATCCAGTGCCTGGGCGCCGTTGCCCAGCACCACCGCCTGTCCGTCAACCCTGAGCGGTTGATCGAGGACTACGCGCTGCCGCCCGAAGAACCGGGCGTGGCCACGGTGTTGCGCATCGCCGGGGAGATTGGCCTGAAGGCCCGCCACGCCAGCTTCAGCTGGACGGAGCTGCTGGGTCAGCAAGGGGTGTTTCCGCTGATCGCACGGCTGGCCGATGGCAACTGCGTGATCGTCATCGGGGCCCAGGCCAATGACGCCGGCGAGCCCTGCGCCGCCGTGCTCAACCCGCTGGCCGACAACCCCTCGGACGTGCTGCTGATCGCGCAAGGCCCTTTCTGCCAGAAGTGGAAAGGCGAAGTCCTGCTGCTCAAGCCGGAGGCCATCAACCCCGACGCCGAGCAGCAATTCGGCTTTCGCTGGTTCATCCCGGAGATCCTGAAACAGAAGGCCGCGCTGCGTGACATCGCCATCGCCGCGATGGTGATGCACCTGCTGGCGCTGGCCTCGCCGATGTTCTTCCAGCTGGTCATCGACAAGGTGCTGGTGCACCAGGGGATCTCCACCCTGTGGGCGCTGGGCATCGGCATCGTGATGGCCCTGGTGCTGGAAGCGGTGCTGGGCTTCGTGCGGCAGATCCTCACGCTGGCGGCCACCAACAAGATCGACATGCGCCTGACACGGCGCACCTTCGCCAAGCTGTTGTCGCTGCCCATCGACTACTTCGACCAGACCACCGCGGGCGTGATCACGCGGCACATGCAGCAGGTGGAGAAGATCCGCGCATTCCTCACCGGACGCATGTTCTTCACGGCGCTGGACCTGACCTCGCTGGTCATCTTCATGCCGCTGCTGTTCATGTATTCGGTGAAGCTGGCCATGATCGTGCTGGCGTTCTCGCTGGTGATCATGGTCATCATTGCCCTGATGGTGCCCTACTACAACCGGCGACTGGCTGCGCTCTACCAGGCCGAAGGAGAGCGCCAGGCCATGATGGTGGAAACCATCCATGGCATGCGCACGGTCAAGTCGCTGGCCATCGAACCGGCTCAGCGGCGCTCGTGGGACCAGAAATCGGCCAACGCCATCGCGATGCACTTTCGGGTGGGCAAGGTATCGGCCATCGGCAACACCGTCACCGAGTTCCTGAACAAGCTGATGCCGGTAGTGATCATCGTGGTGGGCGCCCAGGACGTCTTCAACCAGACCCTGTCGGTGGGTGCACTGATCGGCTTCCAGATGATCTCGGGCCGGGTGATGGCGCCACTGATCGCCGCCGTCAGCCTGGTCAACGATTACCAGGAAACCGCGCTGTCGGTGCGCATGCTCGGCGAGGTGATGAACCGGCCTTCGGAAGGCCGCAGCAGCGAAGGCGGCCTGCGCCCGCAGCTGCAGGGCGAGATCACCTTCGAGAACGTCACCTTCCGCTACCCCGGCAGCAGCGTCAATGCGCTGAACGGCACCTCGTTCACGATCAAGCCGGGCTCGGTGGTGGGGCTGGTCGGGCGCAGCGGCTCAGGCAAGTCCACGCTGACCAAGTTGATCCAGGGTCTCTACACCTTCCAGGAAGGGGTGATCCGCTTCGACAACGTCGACGCGCGCGAGATCGAGCTGGCCCACCTGCGCCGGCAGATTGGCGTGGTGCTGCAGGAAAACTTCCTGTTCAGAGGCAGCGTGCGCGACAACATCGCCATGGCGCGGCCAGAAGCCACCTTCGAGGAGATCGTGGCCGCCGCCGATGCCGCCGGCGCCAGCGAGTTCATCGAACGCATGCCGCAGGGCTACAACACGATGCTCGAGGAAAACGCGTCCAACCTCTCAGGCGGGCAGAAGCAGCGGCTGTCGATTGCCCGTTCGCTGCTGACCAATCCGCGCATCCTGATCCTGGACGAAGCCGCCAGCGCGCTGGACCCGGAAAGCGAAGCCATCTTCATCAGCAACCTGAGCAAGATCGCCGTGGGGCGCACGGTGCTGATGATCTCGCACCGCCTGTCGACACTGGTCAACGCCGACGGGATCCTGGTGATGCAGCGCGGCAAGTTGATGGACGTGGGCACCCACCAGGACCTGCTGCAGCGCTGCGAGCCCTACCAGCACCTGTGGAACCAGCAGACCAGCCACCTGTGATGCCAGAACCATGCTGAACAAGCTCTTCAGGCGCAAGGCCAAGGACACCCCCGCACAGGCCGCCGGGAAGCCGGCGGTGGATTTCCTGCCGGATGCCGACGAGATCGAGCGCAGCCCCCTGCCCTGGCTGGCGCAGCTGACCGTCTGGGTGGTGATGGTGGGCCTGGTGTCGATGCTGGCCTGGGCGTCGCTGGCCAAGCTGGACCAGATGGTCAGCGCCACGGGCAAGCTGATCAACCCGGTGCCCAACGTCGTGGTGCAGCCGCTGGAGACTTCCATCATCCAATCGGTCGATGTGCGCGCCGGTGAGGTGGTCAAGCAGGGACAGCAGCTGGCCACGCTGGACGCCACGTTTGCCAAGGCCGACGAGACGCAGCTGCGCACACGTCTGCAGAGCCTGGACACCCAGGTGGCCAGCCTGCAGCAGGAACTGGGCGTGCGCGCCGCCGAACCCGCTGCGGGTGCCTCTGCCGCCGCCAGCGCCGACCAGAAGCTGCAGGACGAATTGCGCCAGGAACGGCGCGCCAACTTCACCGCCCAGCACCTGCGGGTCAGCGAAACCGTCAACCGCTTGCGCGCCGCCTTGGCCACCAACCGTCAGGATCAGCAGCTGATCGCCAACCGCCTGCGCTCGGTCACCGAGATCGAGCAGATGCAGGAAAAGGGCGTGGCCAGCAAGTACGGCGCGGCGCTGCAGCTGCTGGAAGCCCAGCAACGCACGCAGGAGATCAAGCGTGAGCTGGAACTGGCCACCAGCCGCGAGCGGGAGATTCGCCGCGAGCTGGCCGCCGCCGAGGCCGAACGCCAGGCCTTCGAGCGGGGCTGGCGACAGAAGACGATGGAAGACCTGCTGGCCATCACACGCGAGCGTGATTCGCTGCGCGAACAGCTGGACAAGGCCGCCAAGCGGCAAAGCCACGTGCGCCTGCTGGCGCCGGTGGACGGTGTGGTGCTGGAGATTGCCAAGCTGTCGCGCGGCTCCATCGTGCGCGAGGCCGAGACATTCTTCACGCTCGTGCCGTTGGATGTGCAGCTGGAAGCCGAAGCGCAGATCGACGCCACGGACATCGGCTACATGAAGGTGGGCGACGCCGTCCGGCTGAAGATCGACGCCTTCCCCTTCCAGCGCCACGGGGTCATCCAAGGCAAGGTGCGCAGCATCAGCCAGGACGCCTTCAAGCGTGACGGCTCGTCGGGCGGCGCCGTCGGCACGTCGTTCTACCTCGTCAAGATTGCGATGCCCGAGCCCAAGCTGGACAACATGAAGCCCGAATCGCGCCTGCTGCCGGGCATGACGCTGAACGCCGAGGTGGTGGTGGGTGAACGCTCCGTGATGTCCTACCTGCTGTGGCCACTGACCAAAGGCTTGAACGAAGCCATCCGCGAGCCATGAACGCCGCCACACTGTCGGTGTTGTCGGCTGGGAAAGCGCCCGCGGCGTCCCAGACCCCTGCTGCCACCCACCGTTTCAAGCAGACGCTGAAGGACGCGCGGGCCGGCCAGACAGAGGCTCAGTACCAGCTCGGCCTGATGCTGGCCAATGGCGCCGGCACCCGCAAGGATGTGAACGACGCGCTGGTGTGGATACAACGCGCCGCCGAGCGTGGCCATGCTGCGGCGCAGTACATGCTGGGCACCCATTACTGCCCGGAGCCCGGCACCGCGCCGGCGGAGCAGGCCCACACCGCCAAAGCTTTTGACTGGTTGTTCAAGGCCGCCGCCCAGGGCCACCCAAGGGCCCATTGGCGCCTGGCGCGGCTGATCCGCCAGTCTCACCAGGAACTGGCGTCCGCCCATGAGCTCGTGGCCGCCTCGCTGGGGCTCCCCGAAGCCCAGCTGGCCATCCTGAAGGCCGATGGCGACACACCGGGCGAGCCCGGCGGGTCAGCCCTCACGCTGAGGCTGCAGGCCTTGCGCCATGCGGCCGAACAGGGCCTGCTGAGTGCACAGACAGAGCTGGGCTGCCTGCTGCTGCGGCAAGCCGCCCAGCACGGCCACAGCCAAGGCGACATGGAGGGCCTGCACTGGTTGAACGCCGCAGCAGCCAAGCACTGGCCGCCAGCGGTCCTGGCGCTGGTCGACAACGGGGCCACAGTGGCGGCGCTTCCCCGTCAGGTGCCGGACCCGGTGGACGTGGTCGCCCGCCATGCCCTGGGCTGCCTCTGGGAGCGAGGCCTGGCCGGCCTGCCCGCACACCGCGAGGAAGCCGCACGCTGGTATGGCCTCGCGGCGGCTCAGGGTCATGCCCCCGCACAGCTCGCGCTGGGCCGGCTGGCCGAGCCTGACCACCCCGACGAAGCTATCGCTCACTTCCTCCAGGCCGCTGATGCGGGATCTGCCGAGGCCAGCTGGCACCTCTGTGCCCTGCTGCAAGGCCCCACCCGTACACCGGAGGATCACTTGCATGCGGCCTACCACCGGCAGAAGGCGGTACAAGCGGGCCACCCCGCTGCACTGCTGGCGCTGGCGCAGTGCAGCGACGGACGTTTTGGCCCGCTGGACACTGCCCTGCGTGACCACGCCCTGGCGCGCGCCGCCGAGGCGGGCCTGGCCCAGGCCCAGCGCCTGTGGGCCGAGCGCCTGCAGGCCTTGGCTGCGCTGGAAAAGGACAGCATCGGGCGGCAACAGCGCCTGGGGCAGGCCGTCAGCTGGTACCAGCGTGCCTCACGCCAGGGTGACGCTGCAGCCCTCACGGCGCTGGGCATGGCCTACCGACAAGGGCGCGGGGTCCCTGCCGACCCCTCGCTTGGGCTGCAGCTGCTGCAGGAAGCCGCCCACCAAGGCGAACCATCGGCCTTGTGGCAGCTCGGCCTGATCAAGGCCGCCGGAACAGCCGATGAGCCGCGGGACCTTGTCGCCGCCATGGCCCACTGTCGGACCGCGGCAGACACCGGCTTTGTACCGGCGCAAGCCACCCTGGGTGTGTTCTGCGCGGCCAGCGGTCAGCACGCCGAGGCCGTCAATTGGTGGCGCCTGGCGGCTCAGGCCGGTGATGGCGAAGCCCAGGTCAACCTGGCGCATGCGCTGGCCCTTGGCCAAGGCATCCCGAAGGACGAGACCGCCGCCTTCCACTGGCTGCTCGCCGCCGCAGAAGCCGGGCTGGCGGTGGCCCAGGCCCGCCTGGGACTGGCTTACGCGACCGGCCAGGGGGTCGCACCCGACCTTCTGGCGGCGCACCAGTGGTTCTACATCGCCCGCCATGGCGGCGACAGCAGCGCCGCCGAGAACCTGCAGCGTTCACGCGGGCTGCTGAACGAGGCCAGCCAGCGGGAAGCCGACCGGCGGGCCCAGGCCTGGCTGAAAGCCCGCGCTGAAGGTGCGGTGAGGCCTCTGGCCGTGCAGTAGTTGACACCCAGCGCCTCAAGAAGGGGCCGGCGGCACCGAAACGGGGGGAGAGACCCACAAGGCCGAAGCCCAGGACCCACTTCATGAGCAACATCAGCGCATTGACCACCGCCCAGATCGCCGCCCTGTCGACGGCGCAGATCCGGGCCTTGTCAACGGCCAACATCGCAGCCTTGCGCACCGATCAGATCGCTGCGTTGACCACCGAGCAGGTTTCTGTCCTCACCACGGCCAGCATCGCGCTCCTGAACACCACCCAGCTGGCGGCCTTCCAGACGGAGGACATCGCGGCGCTGACGTCATCGCAGATCCAGGCCATCCAGAGCAGCCGGATCAGTGCGCTGACCACGGCGCAGATCGCGGCCATCGAGACCGCCGACCTGGCTGCACTCAAGACCAGCCAGATCGCTGCACTGGCCACCCAGCAGATCGCCGCGCTGACCACCTCACAAATGGGTGGCCTGACAACCGCGCAGGTTCGCGCTGTCACCACACAGGGCGTGGCCGCACTGACCACCGCCCAGGTGGCGGCCATGGAAACGCAGGACGTGGCCGCCTTCACCAGCACGCAGATCGGCGTGCTGTCGACGGCCCAGTCCACGGCACTGACCACCAACCAGATCGTCGGCTTGACGACCCAACAGGTCGCCAATCTCGGCACGGCCAACGTCGCCGCACTGACCACCGCCCAGGTCGCCGCCTTTGAATCACGCGACGCAGCCGCCTTGACCTCGGTTCAGGCACGGGCACTGACCACCGCAGGCGTCGCCGCCCTGACCAGTAGCAGCGTCGCCGCCCTGACCACCGCCGCCGTGGCCAACCTGAGCACCCAGCAGGTCGCGGCCATCGAATCGGGCGACGTGGCCGCCTTGACGACGGGCCAGGTCCGCGCGCTGCAGACCCAACAGGTCGCCGCACTGACCACGGCCCAGGTTGCCGCGTTTGAAACCCGCGACCTTGCCGCCCTGAAGACCGACCAGGTCGTCGCACTGACCACCAGCCAGGTCGCCGCCATCGTGACCAGCTCGGTCTCGGCCCTGACCTCATCGGCCATCGCCGCACTGACCACTCAGCAAGCCGCCGCGCTGACCACCGCACAGGTTGTCGCCCTGACCACCGGGCA
>JAJTDE010000234.1 GCA_021298085.1 Rubrivivax sp. | reverse complement strand
AGACGATCAGGTACCACCACGACGTGCGGTTCAAGTTGTCATTGCCGGCGGGCACATCAAACACCCAGTGCAACGAATGCTTGACCACCATTGAGATAAAGAGGATGGACAGGACGTGCAGCGGCATGCGCCAGTAGGTATCAAACCCAGCGCCGCGCTTGCGCGCCACCATCACCAGGACGGCCAGGATCAGCGCGAGGTACAGCGCAAACAGCAGCGGTGACTGATCCCACCGCGTGGTGGTGGTAGTCATGGCCACAGCGTCGGCGGTCATTTGGCCGGCAGCAACATATACGCCTCGCGCCGCGCACCGGTCCCGGTGCTGAAACCCTGCCCCTTGGGGTCCACGCGCACACAAGGCTGACGCGCCGGGCCGCACAGCCCCACCTCGACCTGCAGATCCCGCTTCGCAAACTCCGCCAGCACGGCGGGGTCACCCCGCAGGCCTGGCGGTGATGAGACCGCAGCGGTCACTGAGGCCGCAATCTGAGCCAACTGCCCCGGCATACCCAACGCCACCAACCCGGCCAGCAGTGCGCCGGCCATGACGACGCCCACCAGGCAGGCCAGCACGGCGAGGTTCCAGGTCAGGCCATGGCGAATGCCGTTGAGGGCCTGCGCAGTGCGCTGGGCTTCGGCGCGCAACCGCGCAAACTCCGCTTGCGCGGTGTGGGAGACGGCCTCGGCCGCTGCGGTGCCCACAACGTCACTGACAGCGTGCCGCATGGATTGATGGACGGTCGGCTCCAGCGAGCGTGACAACGAGTCCAGGCGCTGAACGGCGGCCTCGGCCAGCTTCTGCTGCGCGTCGGCTGCCTCCATCAGGAGGCCCAGTTTGTAGGTCTGTGGATCCATCGGCATGTCCTGACTGCCCTGACCACCTTATGGGCAGTGGTCCTGTCCCTGGCAACCGCTGAGACCAGGCCGCGGCTGCTCGCCCAACGACCGCCGCGCTCCCCCCTGGCTCTCTGGTTGAGATGTCAGCATGTGCGCCTGCTACCGGTCCAGCCCCCGGTCGCGGTGGCGCTGATGCTCGTTTTCACGGTCGGGCGATGGGGTGGAGCCAGGGTTTTGGCCATGGCCCGGTCCATACCCCTGTTCAGGACCGCCCTGCCCTCGATCGCGTTGGCTCGCGTCGTGTGCATCGCGTGGATCCCGTGGATCGCGCGGGTCACGGCGCTCTGGGTGACGTTGCTCTTGCTCTCTTTGTCGCTGCTCACGCTGCTCCTGCAGCATCCACTCGCGCAACAAACGCTCCACCTCCTGCGGATCCGCCGCCGTCCCGCCTATCGCCTTGACCTGGTCGAGCAATGAACGGTTTGACCGCATGCGGGTGCGCGGGTCGCCGTTGGGATCGCTCGCCTGGCCAGCGGCCAGCCCCGAACTCTGGCCGGGGACCGGGCCTCCGCCCCTCCACTGGCCAGCTTGCTGCCGCGCCTCCTTGCCAACCGAGCGCATCTCCGCCCAGGCCTGTCGCGCTTGGCGCCGCGCATCCATTGCCAGCGAGCCTTCGGGGCTCATCTCCCGCTGCAACGCCCTCGCCTCATCGCGCTCCTTGAGCGCCGCCGCCAGGTCACCCGACACATCCAGGATCGACGCATTCAGCTGCTGCAGCTCCCGCGCGATGCGCCCGGCTTCGGCCGCCTCGGCAATGCGCCGATTGAATTCACCCAGATCCGTGGACTGGCCCTTGCGCTCCATGGCAGTGGCCGCCACACCCAGGTGTTTGGTGGGCTCCCGATCCAGCTCGGCTGCCTTTTCGGTGTCCCCCCGCTGCAGCGCGTCCTCGCGCTGTGCGGCGAGCGTGCGGTGGTCGATCCTGACCGTGTGGCCGTGGCGCTCCAGCGCCTCGTTACTCATCTGCGCCCAGCGCTCACGGATGCCGGCCAGCTCCGTTGATGCCACCGGCAAACCGCGCTTCTTGCGGTCGGTGTCGGACAGCTCCACAGCCGTCTTGTCGCCCATGCCCGTGGCGGTGATCTGCCGGGTGGTGGCCAGCAGGTGGGCGTGGTGGTTCCGCTCGTCGCCATCACGGTGCGGCGCGTGGATCGCAAAGTCAACCGCACAGCCGTAGCGGTTGGCGATCTCTCTTGAAAACTCCCGCACCAGCTCAAGCCGTTGCTCGGGGTTCAGCTCCGCTGGCAGCGCCACCTCGTACTCGCGGGCAACGCGGGAATCCTTGCGCTTCTCGGCCAGCTCGGCGGCGTTTGTCGGGCAGCACGATCTCGGCGTGCTCGATGCCGCGCTTGCGCGTGTAGTCGTGTTCCTCGCCGGTGCGCTCGTCGTGGATCTCCGAGCCCGATCGGTACGCAGCAGCAGCCGTGGCGCTGCGGCCCGTGGCGCGGCTCACGGACTTGATGCTGAGGTGGTAGATCGCCACGACCCAGGGTCTCCCAATCGACTTTTGGCCGATTGTGAAAACCCCCCGCCTCGTGTGCACCGCCCCAAAAGACGGGATGTTGGGGGAGTTGGCTGCCCGCCATCATGCGGGCAGCGCACTCGGCGCTCGCCAGGGCGCCGGAGTCGTGACAACGACTCGGAAGTGCGCCATTAGCTCTTGTGTCTGTCTGGCTACCCCGCCGGAGGTGTTGCAGCATTTGCCACTGGCGCCGCTTCAACGCACAGGCTCATGCGCGGGGGTGTGCCAGTGGTGCGCTGGGCCGGTTGTGCTGCGGACCGAAGCATCGCACAGGCGCACAAACGCATCGCGGAGGCCGAACGCAAGGCGCAGCTCGCGGCCGACAAGCTCAAGAAGCTCAAAAGCGAGCAGGCGGCCAGGGAGGCTCGGCAGCGGGTCATTGAGGCAAAGCTGGCCAAGGCAGCGGAAAGCCGCCGTATCCAGGAGGTCGGTGCCGTGGTCAAGCGCGCCGGGCTGCTGGATCTGGACAACACAACCTTGCTCGGCGTGCTGCTGATCGCCTCTGACAAGCTCGGTGACCTGGCTTACCTGGCGGAGGCGCGGGAGCGGGGGGCGCTGGCAAATCCGGCAGGGACTGCGGCCAGAGCAGAGGGCGCGCAGTAGGGCTCGGGCTCGGCAACCACACTTGTTCCGCGCCGCGGCCCCTGATTGCTCTCGCTCGGCATATGGTGTCGAGCGAGAACACCCAGGGGCGCGTTCCTAAAGCCGTCGGCGCCGCGACCGTGGTCGCCGTTTCCAGCGCTCAACCAGGACGTCGGCGGCTGCCTTGAGCAGCACCACAGCGGCTTGGAGTCCGGCCCAGAGCCAAGGGTCGGGTGGTTCACGAGACATGCAAAGGTCCTCATGCAGGGAATGCAGAAGTCCGCGCACTCTTTCTGACGATAGCAACCGACCCGTCGAGAGATGACGGGAGGTCGCTGTACCATCGTGCCACTCGCTCGCGTGAGTAGGCTAAGGCGGCCGTCGTTCTGCGACCCGACTAGCCTTGAAGGACCCGGGTTGCACCCCGGGTTTTTCATTTGCGCCCAGTCATTCTGGGGCATGGCCCGCAGGGATCTGTTACGCAATGGGGCTTGCGGGGCTTCTTTTGCAGGACAAACGGCTGTCAGTCGGTGCCCGGAATGCCACACGCACGTGCTGCTCTGGCGAAGACTTACCTCGACAGCATGCTGCTGTGTTGTGGAGCTGGTTCAAGTGCCCACCGAGGTCAAAGCGCATCCGGTGGGCAGGCCAAGAACTGCACGTCCTTGTTGGTGAAGGTGTCGCGTTCGAAGTCACCGAAGTTGTCCCAGATGATGCTGCTGGACGCGCTATGCGACAAAGCCCACCACCGCATCGCGAGACCAAAGGCATCGATAGACGCCGTGCGAGCGCAAAGGCCATCGGCCGCCCACCTGCCCTCGTTCTGTGCGCAGCACCTGACCAGAAGGCCTGAGGCGTCGGCAGACGCCGCACGAGCATGAAGGCGCTGAGGGCAGGCGAAAAGCCTGGCCTTGGCGCCGCGCAGGCGCGAAGTGGGCGTAAGACATAACGTGTGTTGTACGCCGACTGCCCTGCCGAGCGAGCCTGGCGAGCGAACGGGGCTGCGGCGTGCAACGGCACGTTATGTGAACTCGGCGGCAAGCCTGCGGCTGCCGAGTTCCCCCGCAGCGACTGCCACTCAAGGCCGAGCGGGTTCGATGCCCGCGAGGCCTTGAACGCGTTTTGGGGTATCGCGGTCACGCGCTGGCCAACGGACACGCACCAGCACCCTCGCTGGTGCTGTCAGCCGACACCGCCCTACGGTGTCAGGGTGGCGCCGGCAAGAGATTGCCGAGGGCTCCCCTTAACGTACGATTTTTTCCGTTTTCTGAGGCGACCCCTGGTAGACGCTCAGTCTTCGAGCGACGGCATGCCATAGCTGAGCGAGTCGCCGAGCTTGCCTTCCGGGAGTTTCGTCGGCAGCGTGCCGCGGGCTTCCATGTCCGCCACCATGCGGCGGTCAGCTTCGATAGCGGCCACTGTTTGCTCGTATTGCTCGGGCGTCATCTGCGCGTCGCGCAGCTTGTCCAGAAACTGATCGGGCGGCAGCTGCTTCCAGTCTGTGATGTTCATACCTCACGCATCCTTCCAGTGAATCGCGGCGTGGGTCAATCCCTGAGGCTTTGGCCGAAAGCCGCCTTCACTTCTGGCTGAGCGAGCGGGGGAGCCGACCGCCTAAAGGCGGTTCGGGGGGCTGCAGGCCCCCAAGGGGGGTCGAGTCCGTTGCGAAGGCGAAGCCGCAGCAAGACAGGGGGGAACGCAGTTCCCCCGCGGACATGACTCGCCCGCTTTGGCGGGCGCGCTTTTGATGTTCTGAACGCGCGAAAACCACTTTTCCACAGAAAAGCCCGCTCCTACTACTCACCTTTATCTCTATTACTAAAGAGTGGGGGACCGTTTCACCACATGAGGGGGGACCGTTTCACCACACAGGGGGGACCGTTTCACCACATGAGGGGGGACCGTTTCACCAGGGATAACTTTGCTGGTCCACAGCCTGGCGGTGGACAGAACCTAGATCGCTGTTTTCTGTGGATAACGTTGGAGGGGGGGGACCGTTTCACCACATCCGGGGCGATGGACTCAGCGAACTGCAATCGCTGGCAAGCTCTGTGGCAACACTTCAAGGCCGCCCTCCTTGCCCCCCAGCTCCAGCCCTGGGTAGACAGCACCGATCTTTCGCAGTGCATCCTTGACGGCCTTTTTCAGGTCCGCTGGATCGGTATAGCTGGTGCCCAAAGCAGCCTGAAGCTGCTTCCAGGTCATGAACAAGGGTCTGCCAGACTTTGACGCCCGGAACGCTTGGTAGGTCATCAGCGAGTAGAGGTCGAGCGCCAAGGGGCTGCGCTTGATAGCCCGCAGCGCCCGCAGATCCACCGGGACAGGGTTCGAGGTGATGGCCTCAAAAAACTTCTGGTGCAGCACCACATAGCTTCCCCAGAGCGCTGACTGGGATGGATTCTTCTTGTCCCACCAGAACTCGGTGTCCTCAGCCACCTGCCAGCGCTTGCGCCCCTCCCCCACCTGGCCATCGATCTCCACGCGGCGCGTGATCCGGATCTGGGCCTCAAAGAGCCGCGTCATCTGGTTCTGCAACCGGACACGGTCGCTGCGCACCCCTTTGCTGCGATGGTCCAGCCCAAGCTCTTCCATGAAGGCCGCCAGGCTGTTGCCAAGCTCGAGCTTGGGGCTCTTGGTGCGCAGCGCCTCGGTGGTCATCCAGTACATCAACAGGCGCGGAATCGTGCCGAAGGGATGCCCATAGGGTGTTCCGTCGTCGTCGTAGCCCTGCTGGATGGTCAAGGTCGTATCACCGTTGGTGCGCGACCAGACGGGCACGTTGCCAGGATCGGCGTGGGGCAGCGTTGTCTGCACCAGCTGGCGGGTGATGAAGGCTTTGTCCTGATCGCTGGGCGCGTCGCCAGCGATCTCCACCGCCGCCGTCAAGATGCGCTGCGTATGCGGGGAGAGCTTTCCGCTCATCAGCGCCCCCACCAGCAGACAGTCGGGGTACCCACACCCTCGCTCATGCAATCAGCGTCCGACCATGCTTACGAAAAAGGTCGTTCAAGGCCTCGGTCATCAGGTCTTGCACACTGGATCCCGCGTCCACCGCCAGCAGCCGGAGCTGCTTATGGGCCTCCGGCTTGACGTAAAGGGTGACGGCGCGCTGACCCGCACGGCTTGGTGCACGACTGGTGACGGCCTTCGAAGCCGGTACAGCATCCACCGCCACGGCCGCAGCAGACTCGACCAGCGCCAGGGCAGCCGCCGGGGTTTGGCCTTGTGCGGGTCGGGCCCCTGCGTCGTGCAGGGCGGCCGCAAGATTCGGGCGCTTACTCATGGTGTGACCTCAAGTGGACTTGCGGACATGCCCACATGCTGGCATGCCCACGCATAGAGCTGACTGATTTCCTCGGCCGCTTTTCCGTTGGGCTCGTACTCTTGGGCGGTCTGGCCGGCGGCCAACGAATGTGCGTAGGCGGCACGCTGCACCAGGCGCACAGGTGCCACGTCTACGCCATAGCCCTTGACCGCCTGTTCGGCTTCATCGGCCAGCGCCCGCCCCTGCGGCGGGCATGCGTTGAGCACCACTGCGGCTGGCTTACCAGCCAGCTGGGCGATCTGGACTGTGGCTCCGATCGCTCGGAGATCCAAGATGCCCGGCCGGCAAGGGATGAGGATGAAGTCGGCTGCCTTGGCTGCAGCCAATGCGTCACCTTGGGAGTGCGGAGCTGTATCCAGGATCGCCAGCGTTGCACCGTTGGCGGCAGCAGCATCAAGGATCGAAGCCAGACGCGGCGCATGGGCAATGGCCACCGTAGGGCCCTCACCTGCCCTGCTCTCCCCCCAACCTCCAGCGCTGGACTGGGGATCGAGATCGATCACGGCAGCGGTGTGGCCAGCTGCCTCGGCGGCAACAGCCAGGTGCAAGGCCAAAGTGGTCTTACCGGTACCGCCCTTCTGGGACAGAACTGCGATGGTTTTCATGTGGGCATGTCCTCAAGCTGGCTTGATGATACGCCCACAAGCTGTCAGGCCCACATACCCACATGTCTTATTGATGGTGCGCGGGCCTACGGGCACGTCATCATCACCACACGTCCACATGCGTGCATGTCCACATGCTGTTATGCCCGCATGTCCGCAACGGAGGTATCAGGCAACCAGTTGCGCCTATGAATCTTTTCTCTTCGTGGGTGAAATCGCTGCATGAAGAAAGCCCCCATGAAACAGCCTCAGCCCTGCTGCGTGTACTGCTCATTCAAGTCAGACCGCTTGCGCCTGATCGCATTGATCGCGAGGAACATCCGAATCGTCCTGGTCGCTGCAAGTGCAATCGCCACAGCGCCCAACCTCCTTGAATCCAGTCTGCGGGCCTACGTCAGCGCGGCTAGCGCCCGAGCGGGTAGCGCTCACGTGCAACAACGGCAAGCTCAGCGGCCGGTCGAAGAAGACAGCCTCGCCCGCCGCCTGAAGCCGCCAGGCCAGGCGGCGCCCAACGGGTGGGGGGCGCGGGTGCCCGACAGGGCAGGGGCGCGAGCAGGCGAAGCCCACTCCTGAAGCCCGCTGGCAGCGGGCTCTCTGCATCATCCCGACACCGGCCAGGTCAGGCCGCCACCGCCTCGCCGGAGCCATGCACCTGGGGCACCTGGGGCGGCTGCAACCCCTGCAGGTAGTCAACAGCCCGCTGCGCATGCGTGGCCGCGACAGCCCGCTGCGCATGCGTGGCCGCGGTGAAGATCGCCCGCTTGTCCTGCTGCAGCACCTGCAGCCAGTGCGCCAGGTACGCCGCGTGATCCTCCCGGATCTCTGGCGTCACGCCCAGGTACGCGCACAGAAACGCCGCGCCCAGCTCGGCCACCAATTCCTCGAAGGCATAAGCCTGATCCCCGAACCGCTTGCCAAACGCCCGGGCGTTGCGCGAGGGGTGGCCCGTCCAGTGCACCAGCTCGTGCGCCTTGGTGGAAGCGTAGGCCTCGGCATCCCGAAACGCCACCACCGGCGGCAACTGGATGACGTCATGGGTCGGGGCGTAGAACGCCTGGGCACCGCCATGCCGAAACACGGCACCCGTCGCCGCAAAAAACGCCTCGGCGGCCTGGTGCGGCTGGAGCGGCGGGGCCACAGGCCCATCACCGGCACCACCGGCCGGCAGCGGGGCAGGGCGGGGCCTGAAACGCTCGGGCAGGCCGTCGATCTGCTCGACGTTGAAGACGGTATAGCCCTTCATCACGGGGATCTCGCGCTCGATGTCGGCGCCGTCGTCACCGGTTTCGGTCTTGGTCACCCGATTGGCGAACACCACCAGCGAGCCTGATTCACCCTTGCGCACCTGGCCGCCCAGCTCCTGGGCCTGGCGGTAGGTCATCCACATGGGCGACGAGAAACCGCCCTCCAGGGCTGCGCCCCACAAGAGCAGGACATTCACGCCCCGATAGGGCGTGCCGTTGCTGCGCAGGGGCAGGGTGATGCGGGCGCCCTCCTGGCCAGGGGCCACGCGCCAGGGCCTGGCCCAGGGGCGTACGCCGCGCGCGAGGTCCTCGACGATGCGGTCAGTGACACGGGCGTACACGTCGGCGCGCAGGGGTGCAGCGGCCACAGAAGGGAAAGGGGAGGGCTGGGTCATGGTCTGGGCTCCTGGAAATCGGCTGAAGAGGCGCAGCACGCGCGGTGCTGGGCCTCTGGCCGTCGCCGAGACCGGGGAGGCAAG
>JAJTDE010000346.1 GCA_021298085.1 Rubrivivax sp. | reverse complement strand
GGGCCATGACACGCGCCGCGCAGACGCTGACGCTGGTGGAAACCGACACCGGCCACCCGCTGCTAGCCCTGCTGGGCCTGCAGCCCGGCGAGGCGGTGGCGCAAGGCGTGCGTGCATCCACTCGCGAGGAATGGGCCCAGGAAGCCCGCAAGCTGCAGCTGCAGGGCAAGGAAGAGCAGGCACAGGCCATCCGCGATGCCTTTCTGCAGCACAAGCCCGTACCCTGGACGCCGTGGAGCAGGGCGCTGGTCGAAGAGCTGCTGCCGAAGGCGCTGGATTTGAAGAACCCGAGCGCCAAGCCTCGCCAGATGATCTTCGACTACGCGCTGTGGCATGGGCAGCACCAGTGGATTGCTGCTTTGGGCAAGGTCGGCTTTGCGCCAGCCAGGGGCCTTACAGACGCTGGCGGATTTTGGGGTGCTGGCAGTCTGTTGCCCAACCCCCGCGGCTACCGTGATCCGGCCTGGGATGCTATGGAGGTGCTGACGCGTAAAACGGTGGCTGCTGCGCGCCAGCGTCATCTGCAGCCTTGGCAAGGCCGGAATTTCAAGGAATTGCTGCGGCAGGCTGACGTTCACGGCGTCGACCACCAGACCGTGGTCGGCGCCACGCCGCTGATGCTGGCCGCGATGGCCGGCAACGCGCCGCTCGTGCAGGCGCTGATGGACAAAGGCGCCGACCCATCCAGGCGTGACGAATTCGGCCACACCGCGTGGGACTTTGCCGTCAGTGGCGCGCTGCAACAGCCCGCTCTCGGAAAGTTGGGGCTGCCGGCCGTCTTCGACCTGCTCGCCCCGCAGGCGCTGGACGTACAAACCTGTGGCCGGCTCGTGCGGCTGGAACGCAGGCAGGGTGAGTACTGGGTACTGACGCTAATGCTGGCCGGCTTGAAAACGCAATGGTCACACTGCGTGACCCGCCGGCTGGAGCCCTGGAAGTACGCGGCGGGCTTCTTTGCGGAGCTATCAGCCCGCGCGCCAGCTGTGGGTACGCGCCCGCAATGGCCACTACCTGCCCAATCCTGGGATGCGGTTGCGCCAGGGTGACGGCTGGGTGCCGGTGTACGACCTGCTGGCGCTGGATTGGATCGACCGCGGCTGCAGTGAACCTGGCGACGAGTACCAGCCGACGCCTGCGGCGGTTGTGGCAGGGATCAAGGGATCTGGTGCCTCGGCCCTGCCTGCGGCACCAGACTGACCGCTGGCCGGTGATCACCATGCGTCTGAAACGCCAAGACGGTCCGCCTCGCGCATTGCGACGGTCGCTTGTCGGATCCAGATGATCGGGACCATGAGCAGAACGAAGGGATAGGCGGCGAAGCCGATGACGTGAAGCAGGGTTAACTCATGCATGTGGGTCTCGTGGCGTCGACCGGCTTACTTCGCTTGACGGCTTCGCGGGTGCAGTGCCCAGAGGCTGCACGTCGGCTTTTGGTAGTTCCTGCAGCAGCACTCTTCCCAGCGCCGCAGCAAGCGCATACACGCTTGCGCAGCTTTCTTGCGAGCTCGTGATCGGCATGATGCCCACCCACTTCGCATAGCTCGCAGCTTTCGCGGCAGCGCGCACGCGGATCGGCCTGCGGTTGCACTCGCTGAACGGCCCCAGCGCCTTCGCCGTTGCGAACGCTGGCAGAGCTGCCTGGTCCGGATGTAGAGCCCGAACAACCACCTGTGTGGCCGATGGCTTCACGCCCATGCCGACCAGCAAGGTGGTAAGTCTGAGCAGTGACTCGGCTTCCCGCACATGAAAGTCGCGGTCGCGGCGGTCGTAACAGCTGACCAAAAACTGCAGATCGGCTGCCAGCGCCGTCGGGTCGTGCCCAGCCCTGGAGCGCATCCACGCCTTTGCCCTTGTCATCATTGCCGTGGTCTCGGCGGTCAGGGTCAGTCCAACCTGACCTGACTGCGCTTCCCGAGTGGCCCGTTTCCCTGGCTGCGCGACATGGGGCAACCAGTGCCTCAGCCCATGCATCACGGTTTCGACGCGTTGTTCGTCCAGGCCGAACATGGCAGCCATTTGTCCTGGCGTGCGTTGGCCCTTGGCAATCGCAGACGACAAGTCGACGAGCTTGGAGAATGCGATCCAGTCCTCGGCGTCAGCCAAGCCGACAGCGGAGGTCGCCGACACCGGCAGGGCAGGAGCGGACAGAGCGGGAACGCCAGGCTGTCCATCATGGCTCGCAGGACCGGGAGTGTCGTCGTCCAAGTTCGGTGCCTTGCCACCGGCCACGCTGACTGGATTCGTCCTCCAGCCGGCTTGCCTGCGGGCGTGGTCCATCAGGCGTGTGAAGCCTCGGTCGCCTGCAATAAATGCAGAGATCTGACGCAACGAAACGCCGAGCAGGTCGGCCCACGCCTGCCGCGAAGCCGTGCCAGCCTCTCGCTCGACCACGGCCGCTCGCACCAGATCGTCGCCGTGGATGTAGTGCATGTGAGTGATTGCCGGTCCCACGTGCCCCACCAGGCGGGCCAGGCCGAAGGAGCCCTTGCCCAGCGCAGATTCCTTGCATCCGAAAAGACCAGTAGCCAATGCTTCGCCCTGCCTGAGGAAGGCCGAAGTCATAGGCATATGGGCAAAAAAGCGGAGCACCTGCGGGTGCTCGATGGAGCGCAAAGCCAGATCGCACCACGTGCTCAAAGAGTGACGGGC
>JAJTDE010000233.1 GCA_021298085.1 Rubrivivax sp. | reverse complement strand
GATTACGCGGGCTACTTTCCGGTGGGTGATGCGCCTGCCCTGGCGGCGTTGCTGGAACGTGCGCGTGACGACACCACCTTCCTGCCGCAGCTCATCGGGCAGATCAAACGTCTGTCGCCCCTCTACAGCCCCCGGCGCGAGAAGGCCACGTTGCTGGCCATCGTCGCCGAAGCCCTTGACACCCCTTCTTCCGGAGCCACGGCCTCGCCATGACCTCATCGACCCCCGCGCCGGAGCCCAGGCTCACGGCGCTCAGCCACGGTGGTGGCTGCGGCTGCAAGATCGCGCCCGGTGTGTTGGCGCAGATTCTGAAAGGCACGACGGCACTCCCGGTGCCGCCTCAGTTGCTGGTGGGCATCGAGACCGCCGACGACGCGGCCGTCTACCAGCTCAACGACGAGCAGGCCCTGATCGCGACGACCGACTTCTTCATGCCCATCGTCGACGACCCGTATGAATTCGGGCGCATCGCGGCCACCAACGCCATCAGCGACGTCTACGCCATGGGCGGGCGGCCCATCATGGCCCTGGCCCTGGTGGCCATGCCCATTGCGCAGCTCAGCACCGAGACCATCGGGCGCATCCTGCAAGGCGGCAATGATGTCTGCCGCGCGGCGGGCATTCCGATCGCGGGTGGCCACACCATCGATTCCGTCGAGGCCATCTATGGCCTGGTGGCCATGGGCCTGGTGCACCCGAAGAAGGTGCGTCGCAACAGCGATGCGAGGGTGGGTGACCGCCTGGTGCTGGGCAAGGGCCTGGGCGTGGGCGTGATGTCCGCGGCCTTGAAGAAGGGCGCACTCAGCCCGGCGGGCTACGCCGCGATGATCCACTCGGCCACCAAACTGAACACCCCGGGCCCGTCGCTGGCCGATCTGCCGGGTGTGCACGCCATCACCGACGTCACGGGTTTTGGGCTGGCCGGGCATGTGCTGGAAGTGGCGCGTGGCGCCGGCGCGGCCGTTCACCTGCGCTGGGACACCATTCCGCTGCTGGAAGGCGCGGCCGAGCTGGCCCGCCAGAGGCATGTCACGGGCGCGTCCAACCGCAACTGGGCGGGCTATGGGCAGGACGTCTGCCTGCCCGAGGGTTTTGCTGCCGAGCGGCGTGCCCTGCTGACCGACCCTCAGACCAGCGGCGGCCTGCTCGTCAGCTGCGACGCCGGCAGCGTGCAGGCGGTGCTCGAGATCTTCCGCCAGCACGGTTTTGAGGCTGCCGCGGACGTGGGTGAGGTCACCCCTTTCGACCCGGAAGGCGGGCCGCGCCTGGTGGTGGGCTGACGCGGGCAGGGCAGGGCCCTGACACGCCAGCGGTGGCCCGGCTCAGGTGTCGAAGCCGGGGTTCTCGCGCTGCAGCTTGCGCAGCAGGCCCGGCCAGGCCAGCATCGCGCCCTGGCCGGCGGTGGCGGTTTGCCCCACGCCGGCATTGGCACGCAACGGGCCTTCGTCAATCAGGCGCAGCTCCGCGCCTCCGGCCATGGCGTCGATCTGGATGCGGCAGGCCGACTCGAAGAAGTACATCGCCAGGAAGGCGTCCGGGATGCTGCGGCCCACGGTCAGCAGCCCATGGTTGCGCAGCATCAGGTAGGTGGCCTGGCCGAGGCTGGCCTGCAGCCGGGGCTTCTCCTCGGCGTGCAGCGCGATGCCTTCGTAGTCGTGGTATGCCAGCGCGCCGACGATGATGCTGGATTGCTGGCTCAGCGGCAGCAGGCCGGCCGCCTGGGCGCTGACGGCCACCCCGGCGCGGCTGTGCGTATGCAGCACACAGCCGGCGTCCTCGCGCGCCTCATGGATGCAGCTGTGGATGGTGAAGCCCGCCGGGTTGACCGGGAAGGGTGATTCCCGCAGCTTGTTCCCTTGCTGGTCGATCAGCACCAGGCTGGACGCTGTGATCTCGTCGAAGAGCAGGCCATAGGGGTTGATGAGAAAGGCATGGTCGGTGCCCGGCATGCGGGCCGAGATGTGCGTGAAGACCAGGTCGCTCCAGCCATAGGCCGCCACCAGGCGGTAGGCCGCGGCCAGGTTGACCCGCAGCGCCCACTCCTCGGCGCTGACCTGGTCTTTCAGGGACGGGATGTGCATGGTGTGGTCTCCGGTTCAGGCGCGGGCCGCGGCGAGCCCGTTGTCAAAGTGCTGCTGCATCAGGTGCCGGGCAGTGTCGGCATCGCGCTGTTCCAGCGCCTGCATCAGCTGCCGGTGCTCGTTCAGGGAATCGGCCAGCCGCCCCTGCTTGAACAGCGAGTGGTGGCGGTTGAGCTTCATCATCTTGCGAAGGTCGGTCGCCACCTGCAGCGACCAGCGGTTGCCCGCGGCTTCCAGCAAGGCCATGTGGAAGGCTTCGTTGGTGGCGAAGAAGGCATCGCGCCGCGCGGCATGGCTTTCCAGCTGGTCGTGCAGCTGGCGCAGCCGCTGCAGCTGGGTGGCGTCGGCGTGTGCGGCCACCTGTGCCGCGGCATCGGCTTCCAGCAGGGCCAGCACGTGGTAGACCTGGGCCACGTCCTCGCGCGACATCTCGGTCACGTAGGCGCCCCGGCGCAGGCGCATGGTCACCAGGCCCTCGACGGCCAGCACCTTGAGCGCCTCGCGCATCGGTGTGCGGCTGATGCCGTATTCGCCGGCCAGCTTGACCTCGTCGATCCAGCTGCCCGGCTCGAGCTGGCGGCTGAAGATCTGCTGGCGCAGGCGCTCGGCGACCTCGACATACAGCGCAGGCCGGGACAGCGGGCGTGGCGCTGCCGTGCGGGGTTGGGAGGCGTTGTCGTGCACGACGGCGTGGCGCGGTGTGGAGCGGTTCGGTGGAACAGCGTGATTGTGCGACGCCTTTGTGCGGGAATGCGCAGCGGGCGCGCGCGCTCCAGCCGCACCGCGCTGGTGCGCTGCGACGGGGCGGCTCCAGGTTGGTGCGCGCTCACGAGATAGGCCTGCAAAGGCCCGATATTCAGCCCACAGGCTGCCCGCCGCTTCAGCACACTGGCTCCTCTTCAGCAGACCGCCTGTCTTCGCCGCACGGTCTGCCTTAACCGTACGCCCGCCCAGCCCGCCAGTGCCATGGAACTCATCGAAGACCTGCTGCCGCACATGCGCCATGTACTGACCGCTGACCGCGACCTGCGCGACTTGCGAACCCTCTGGTCCATGATTGAGGCAACCTCGGCCATTGCCTGCCCTGAGCACGCCGAATCGGTGCTGTCGACCTTGTCGGCCACCCGGGAACGCTTCGGGGCGCTGCAGGAACGCTTGGTGATGCAGCTGGGTGCCGAGAACCTGGCCGAGCTGCAGGACGAACTGGCGTCCACTGCCCAGTGCACCATCGACATCCTGGTGCGCAACCTGTTTGAACGCACGGCCGATGTCGGCTTCCTGGCCACCGACGACGTGCTCAGGGCCCACTGCGCCCTTCCGCCTGAGGCGCGCGCTGATCAGCGTGCCGCGCTTGAGCAGCGTCTGGCCGACTACCGCGCCAAGTACACGGTGTATGACGACATCATCGTGACAGACCCCGATGGCCAGATCCTGGCGAGGCTCGATGGTGCGTCCCGCCCGCTGGAGTTCACCGGAGACAACATCGTCGCGGTGGCCTGCCAACAGACGGGCTATGTCGAATCCTTCGGACTGAGCGATTTGTCGCGTGACGAGCGACCGGCGCTGCGCTATGCCCACCGCATCGAGTCCACCGATGGCCACCTGATGGGCGTGCTGATCCTGCGCTTTGCCCTGGTCGACGAGATGAAGCGTATCTTTTCGGGCAATAACGATTCGCGCCGCCAAGTGGCTGTGGTGCTCCTGGACGACCAAAACCGGGTGGTGGTCAGCAACGATGAAGCCCATGTGCCGCTGGGCGCGCAGATGCGGCCCGGTGATGCCGACCATGTAGGGCTCACCACCTTTGCCGGCCGCGAATACCTGGCGCTGACCTGCAAGACGCGGGGCTACCAGGGTTACGGTGGCCCCGGCTGGCAGGCGATGGCGATGGTGTCCCTGCTGGTGGCCTTCAATGTCCAGGTGGCGCCCGCTACCCACGACGACCAGATGTCGCTGGACAGCCGCGAGCTGGCACAGATTCGGGTCGAGGTGGACACCATCAACCGCAACCTGCGCCGCATGGTGTGGAATGGACGTGTGGCGTCCAGGACGGCCATGACCAGCCAGCTCCAGCTCAAGGCCGTGCTGCAGCAGGTGAACGAGGCGGGCGCCGCCATGCGCCAGCGGGTGGGTAAGGCCATTGCAGACCTCTACCGCACCGCCATTGGCCGCACCCACCAGCAGGCCGGCGAGCTCGCCCGCCTGGCCGCCGACATCATGGACCGCAACCTCTACGAACGGGCCAACGACTGCCGTTGGTGGGCCTTGTCGCCGGCGGTGCGCAGCCGTCTGGCACAACCCGACGATGCCCAGGGCCTGGCGCAGCTGCAGGAAGTGCTGGCGCACATCAACGGGCTGTACACCGTCTATTCGCGCATCGTGGCCTTTGACCTGCAGGGCGTGGTGCGCGCGGTGAGCTGCGAGGATGAGCGGCAGCCTGTCACCGGCACGCAGGTCGACGAGAAGCTGCGCGAAGCGGTCTTGTCGCTCAGCGACCCTCAGCGCTACGCCGTGTCGTCCTTTGTGGGCACCACGCTGGACCATGGCCGCCTGAGCTACGTGTATGCCGCGGCCGTGCGCCACCCCGACAGCTCGCGGGTGGTGGGTGGCATCGCCGTGGTCTTCAATGCCGAACGCGAATTCAGGGCCATGCTGGACGACGTGCTGGCTGGCCGCGAAGGCGTGGCAGCCTTTGTCGATGCCCAGGGGCAGGTGATCGCGTCCACCGTGGCCGAACACCCGCCGGGTTCGCGTTGGCCGCTGCCACTGTCGTCCCAGGTGGTGGAGTTTGGGGGCCTGCACCAGGCCATGACCGTGCAGCGCGCGCCAGCGACGGCTACCGCAACGACGTGATGGCCGTGGTGGCCTTGCGCCTGGGGGCCGTGGAACGCCGCGGCACCTCGTTGGCCGACCACACCTTCCGCTCGCCGCCGCTGCAGGAGCGCCGCCAGCTGCGCGAATATGCCCTGTTCCATGTGGGCGCTCACCTGTGTGCCGTGTCGTCTGACCACGTGCTCGAAGCCCTTCCCTGCGACAGGCTGGTTCGCACGCCGCGGTCACACCCGCTGCACGCCGGCCTGCTGGAAGTGGGCATGGGCGCCGCCCGCCAGTTCATCACCGTCATGTGCGCGCGCCAGATGATGGGCCT
>JAJTDE010000071.1 GCA_021298085.1 Rubrivivax sp. | reverse complement strand
CCGGGCGCATCTGCGCCAGCCGCCGCCAAGGTGCTGCGCCTGGCCAGCGAAAGTGAAACCGGCTTCGACCCCGCCAAGGCCGGCGACGCGCGTTCAGCCCGCATCCATTCCCACATCTTCGAGACCCTGCTCGAATACGACCCTCTCGCTCGCCCGGCCCTGCTGCGCCCCAAGACCGCCCAGGCGATGCCGGAGTCCACACCCGACTTCAAGACCTGGACAGTGCGGGTACAGCCCGGCATCTTCTTCACGCCCGACCCGGCCTTCGGTGGCCGTCCGCGTGAGCTGGTCGCTGCCGACTACGCCTACAGCCTGCGCCGCCTGGCCGATCCGGCCAACAAGAGCACCGGCTGGAGCTCGCTGGAACAGGCCGGCATCAGCGGCCTGCTGGCCCTGCGCCGCGAGGCCCTGGACCAGAAAAAGCCCTTCGACTACGACAAGCCCATCACGGGGCTGCAGCTGCTGGACCGCTACACCCTGCGCTTCCAGCTGGACGCCGGGCGGCCCCGCTTTGCGCAGTGGCTGGTGGAAACCGGCACCGCCGCCGTGGCGCGCGAGGTGATCGAACGCCACGGCGACGCGAGCCCCGCCCACCCGGTGGGCACCGGGCCCTTTGTGCTGAAGGAATGGAAACGTTCATCGCGGGTGGTGCTGGAGCGCAACCCGCAGTTCCGCGAACGGCGCTACGACGCCCGCCCTGCGGCCGACGACGCCTGGGGCCAGGCCGTGCTGAAGCGGCTGAAAGGGCAACGCCTGCCGATGGTCGACCGCGTCGAGATCGCCATCATCGACGAGAAGCAGCCTACGTGGCTGGCCTTCCTGAACGGCGAAGCCGACTGGGTGGAGTTGCCCGACGGCTTCCTGAGCATCGCCATGCCCAACGGTCGACTCGCACCACACCTGGCGCGGCGCGGTGTGCAGGCCGACAGCGAGGTGATGCCGTCCACCTACTACACCATGTTCAACATGGAGCACCCGTTGGTGGGCGGCTACGAGCCGCACAAGGTGGCGCTGCGCCGCGCCATCGCGCTGGGCATCGATGTGGGGCGCGAGATCACGCTGCTGCGCCACGGTGCGGCCATCCCGGCGCAATCACCGGTAGCCGTTCACCTGAGCGGTTATGCCAAGGATTGGCGCAGCGACATGAGCGCCTACAGCCCCGTACGCGCCAAGGCCCTGCTCGATCTCTACGGCTACCGGGACCGCGACGGCGACGGCTGGCGCGAGGCCCCGGACGGCCGGGCCCTGGTGCTGCAGATGGCCTCGCAGAGTGCCCAGGGCGACCGCCGCTTCGACGAGCTGATGAAACGCGACATGACGGCCATTGGGCTGCGCATCGATTTCCAGGTGGCCCAGTGGCCGGAGAACTACAAGGCCGCCCGCGCCGGCAAGCTGATGATGTGGAGTGTCAGTGGCCGTGCCAGCGCGCCCGATGGCCTGCACGGCCTGCTGCGCTACGACGGCGCGGCCAAGGGCGGCATCAACCTGGCGCGTTTTGACCTGCCGGCCATGAACGACGCCATCGCTCGCCTGCTGGCCCTGCCCGACGGCCCCGAACGCGAGGCCGTCTTCGAGGACGCCAAGCGCCTGACCGTTGTCTGGATGCCCTACAAGCTGCGCACCCACCTGGTCTTCAACGCGCTGTCGCAACCCTGGCTGGTGGGGTTCCGTCGCCCCTTGTTCAGCTTCAGCTGGTTCGACCAGGTGGACATCGACACAGCCCGGCGTCCCGCACCCTGATTCACCCTGCATCATCTTCCATGCCCCTTCCACTTCTGCGCCCACCCGGCCTGCGCCCCGGCGACACCATCGGCCTGTTCAACCCCTCGGGCGCCATCTACGAGCGCGCGCCGTATGAGCTGGCCCACGAAGCCCTGCAGGCCATGGGCCTGAAGACCGTCGAAGCCCCGAACCTGCGCGCCCGGTACGGCCACATGGCCGGTACACCCCAGCAGCGCGCGGCCGACATCCACGCCCTGTGGGACAACCCCGAGGTGGCCGGGTTGCTGGCCGTCACCGGCGGCTCCGGGGCCAACCGCGTGCTGCCACACCTCGACTTCTCACGGATGGCCCGGCAGCCGAAATTTCTGGGCGGCTTTTCCGACCTCACCGCGCTGATCACCGCGGTGCACATGAAGACTGGTCTGGTGACCTTCCATTCGCCACTGGCCCGCAGCGAATGGAACGCCTTCAGCGTCGAGCACTTCAAGGCAGTGGTGATGGCCGGCGCCGAGCATGGCGGCGCACCCGGCGGACTGCACACGATGAAGAACGCCATCCCCGCCGTCGACGACCTGGTGGCCCGCGAAGGCCGCATCCAGACGGTGCGGGGCGGCAAGGCCAGCGGGCCCCTGGTGGGCGGCAACCTCGCGGTCTTGACCTCGCTGGCCGGCACCCCCTACTGGCCGCGCTTCGACGGCGCCATCCTGTTCCTGGAAGACGTCAACGAATACATCTACCGCATCGACCGCATGTTCTCCACACTGCTGCTCAGTGGCGACCTGGCCCGCGTGGCCGGGGTGGTGCTGGGTGGCTTTACCGACTGCTCCGTCAGCGAGGGCAGCTTCGGCACGCTCACGCTGGACGAAGTCTTCGACGACTACTTTGGCGCGTTGGGTGTGCCGGTCTTTCGCGGTGCGCAGTTCGGCCATGTGAAGCGCAAGTGGACGCTGCCCCTGGGCGTGCCGGTGGAGATGGACGCCGACGCCGGCACGCTGCGGCTGCTGGAGCCCGCGGTGCTGATGCCGGCCCATGGCTGAGGACCTCATCGTCCAGCGCCCGGAAGGGCTGTACTGCCCGCCGGGCGACTTCTACATCGACCCCTGGCGCGCCGTGCCGCGCGCGGTGATCACCCACGCCCATGCCGACCATGCCCGGCGCGGGCATGGCCACTACCTGGCGCACCGCGACGCGCTGGGTGTGCTGCGTGCCCGCCTGGGCGAACTCAGCATCGACGGCCTGGCCTATGGCGAGACGGTGGAGCACCGCGGCGTGCAGATCAGCCTGCACCCGGCCGGCCATGTGCTGGGCTCGGCCCAGGTGCGGCTGGCCTGGCGCGGACAGGTCTGGGTGGCGTCAGGCGACTACTTTGTCAGCGGCGTCGACCACGACACCAACACCACCTGCACCCCCTTCGAGCCGGTGCGCTGTGACTGTTTCATCACCGAATCGACCTTCGGCCTGCCGGTCTACCGCTGGACACCCCAGGCGCAGGTGCACGCCGAGATTCGCCAGTGGTGGCAGGACTGTGCGGCGCAGGGTGAGACGGCCCTGCTGCTGGGCTACAGCTTTGGCAAGGCCCAGCGCCTGCTGGCCGGGCTGGCGGCCGACGGTGAACCGCCAGGGCCCATCGTCGTGCACCCGGCCGTGCACAGCGTCTGCGAGGCCTACCGCGCCGCGGGTGTGGCGCTGCCGGCCTACCAGGTGCTGCCGCTGCCCGCGAGCCCCTCGGCACGGGCCCGCAAAGCCGCCACCGTGGTGCCGCCCGGGGCGGTGGCGATTGCGCCACCCGGGGTGGCCGAGAGCGCCTGGGCAGCCCAGCTGGGCCCGCACCAGACGGCCTTTGCCAGCGGCTGGATGCGGCTGCGCGGCGCCCGCCGCCGCCAGGGCCTGGACCGCGGTTTTGTGCTCAGCGACCACGCCGACTGGCCGGGCCTGGTGCGCGCCATCGGCGCCACGGGCGCCGAGCGTGTCATCGTCACCCACGGCTACGAAGACACCATGGTGCGCTGGCTGGGCGAACAAGGCCTGAACGCCGGACGCTTCCACACCGAATACGGCGACGAGCGCGTCGAGGCCGAACCCGCATGAAGGCCTTTGCCGCGCTGTACCGCGCGCTCGACAGCAGCACCGCCACCTCGCACAAGGTGCGGGTGATGGCCCAGTTCTTTGCCGCCACCCCGGCCACCGACGACGGCGCCCACGACGCCGCCTGGGCGGCCTACCTGCTGGCCGGCGGCAAGCCGCGCCAGGCCGTGCCGACGGCCGTGCTGCGCGAAGCGGCCCAGCAGGCGGCTGGCATCCCGCCCTGGCTGTTCGAGGACTGTTATGCCACCGTGGGTGACCTGGCCGAGACCATCGCCTACCTGACCCCCGACCACCCGCGGCCCACCGACGCGACTGGTGCACCCGACAACCAGCACCGCGGTGAACCCGGCCTGGCGCACTGGCTGCACCACCGCATCGCGCCACTGCGCGGCCAGCCGCCCGAGGCCCAGCGCGACGCGGTGCTGGCGCACTGGCGCGAACTGGACGCCGACGAGCGCTTCCTGTACGTGAAGCTGATCGGCGGCGGCTTTCGAGTGGGAGTGTCGCGGCTGCTGGTGCAGCGCGCGCTGGCCGAGGCGAGCGGGCTGCCGGCCAGCACGCTGGCGCAGCGCATGATGGGCTTCACCGACGGCAAGCGGCCGCCCACCGCCGAACGCTGGCGTGCCCTGGTCAGCACCACCGCGGGCAGCACCCAGGAAGGTGCCCAGCCCTACCCGTTTTTTCTGGCCCATGCGCTGCAGGCGCCGCCCGACACCCTGGGCGACATCGGGCAGTGGCAGGCCGAGTGGAAACTCGACGGCATCCGCGCCCAGCTGGTGCGGCGCGGTGGCCAGACGGCCCTGTGGAGCCGCGGCGAAGAGCTGATCAGCGAGCGGTTCCCGGAACTGGTGGCCGCCGCCAGCGTGCTGCCAGACGGCACGGTGATCGACGGCGAGGTGCTGGTCTGGCCCGAAGGGCAGGCCACCCCGGCCCCGTTTGCGCAGCTGCAGACCCGCATCACCCGCAAGACCGTCACCGCCAAGCTGCTGCGCGAGCAGCCAGCCTGCCTGATGGCCTATGACCTGCTGGAGTGGCACGGTCAGGACCTGCGGCAGCAGCCGCTGTCGCAGCGCCGGGCGCAGCTGGAGACCGAGGTCGGTGCGCTGATGACGTCGCCAACGCCGACTGCGACAGGCCACGACGCACCGCTGCCAGACCCGAGGAACGGCCGCCTGCGACTGTCGCCCCGGGTGGAGGCCGACAGCTGGCAGGCCCTGGCCGTCCTGCGCGACAGCAGCCGCGAACGCGGCGTCGAAGGCCTGATGCTGAAAGAACTCCGTTCAGCCTACGGCAGCGGCAGGACCAAGAGCGACGGCGTGTGGTGGAAGTGGAAGATCGACCCGCTCAGCGTGGATGCGGTGCTCATTTACGCCCAGGCCGGCCACGGGCGGCGCGCCAACGTCTACACCGACTACACCTTTGCCGTCTGGAACCGCTCCCCCAGCGGGCCGCAGGAAGTGGACAGCGTGCTGGAGGCGATCCGCGCACGGCGTCCACCGGAACCCGGCGCCCTGCAGCTGGTGGCCTTTGCCAAGGCCTACTCCGGCCTCAGCGACGAGGAGTTCCGCGCGGTGGACACCCTCATCCGCAAGACCACTGTCGAGCGTTTCGGGCCGGTGCGCAGTGTCGTGCCCTCGCTGGTGTTCGAACTGGGTTTTGAAGGCCTGGCACTGAGCCCGCGCCACAAGAGTGGCGTGGCCACGCGCTTCCCGCGCATGCTGCGCATCCGCCACGACAAGCCATTGCACGAGGCCGAGACGCTGCAGGGGCTGAAGGCGCTGGCTGGGCTGTGAGGGCTTGGCGCGGGCCCACGCAGCCGCGCCGGCACCCCCCCGGGCTCAGGCCGCCGCCTGGCGCTGCGCCGGGCCGGCCCGTGTCGGCCCCACGCGGCCCTCGATCACCGCCTTGAGCGCGGGCAGCCTGCCCATCAGGAACAGCGCCTCGACGGTGACAAACAGCGGGCCGATGATCAGGCCCATCAGGTCATCCACAAAGGCCGGCTTGCGGCCTTCCCAGACATGGCCGACAAACTGGATGACCCAGCCGACCACAAAGCCACCCAGTCCGACGGCCAGCCACAGCGGCGTGGGCAGGGCCGCGGCCCAGGCACCGAAGAGCCCGCTGAGCACCAGCAGGCCGGTCATCAGTGCACCCAGCGGGCGATCCAGCCGCAGGTAGTACAGCGAGGTCACCACGATGGCCAACACCGCGGGTGACAGCGCCAGGCCGGCGATGTCGATGCTGGGGCGCGACAGCAGCACTGTCACGGCCAGCACGATCATCGGCACACCCACAAAGTGCGTGGCGATGTTGCGGCGGTCACGGTGGTACGCGGCGTAGGCGGACAGCTGGTCTTCCAGGCTTCTCATGGGTGTCTCCAGGGTGAAGGGGCTCGGCAGTCGGCGCGCGGCGCGTGGGCACCGGCCTGGTGCAGGGCCGTTTCCATCCCCCGATGATGCAGGCAGCCACAAGCCCTGTCTTTCGGGATTGATACGCAGCCCCCCGACAATCGCCCCCCTATGCCCGACAACCCCCTCGACGCCGCGCGCGCTGCGCAGGAACAGCAGGTCTTCCAGGAACGCTGGTCCCGCAACAAGTATTCCATCTGTGTGGACATGGGGCTGGGCCTGCTGTTCTTTGCCGTTGCCAAGCTGACCGACCTCACCACGGCCGCGCTGGTGGGGGCCGCCGCCGGGCTGGCGGTGGTGGTGGTACAGCGCTTTGTGAAGGTGGACCTGCTGGGCGGTCTGGCGGTCTTCGGCATCGTGATGCTGCTCATCTCGGCCGGCTTTTCCTGGTTCTTCCAGGACGACTGGGCGGTGAAGATGAAGGGCACCATCCTCGGCTGCCTGACCGCCACACTGATGCTCAGCGACGCCCTGGCCAACCGGGGCCGCTACTTCGGGGTGCGCCTGGGGCGCTACATCATGGAACCCACCCACCCCCAACGGCTGGCACTCGGCGTGGGCCTGCTGGGGCTGTGCATGGCGGGGCTGAACTGGGGCGTGGCCACACTGGCATCCACCGACGTCTGGTTGTTCTATTCCACCTTTGCCGACATCGGCATCACCATCGTCCTGTTCTTTGCGGTGCTGCGCTTTGCGCGGCTGCCGGTCGGCACCTGACGCCTCAGCAGATGCGGGGCAGCGGTTCGCCCGACAGCCAGTCGACGATGCGCCGTCCGCCAAACCGGGTCTGCATCTGCACAAAGCGGTGCGCATCGGCCTGGACATGGCCAATGCGGGCAGCGCGCGCACCCAGCGGGTGGCTGCGCATGGCAGCCAGCACGGCATCCGCGGCCTCGGGCGCCACAAAGGCCACCAGCTTGCCCTCGTTGGCGATGTAGAGCGGGTCCAGGCCCAGCAGCTCGCAGGCAGCCTCCACCTGGGGCTGCACCGGGATGTCGGCCTCGTTGATGAGCATGCCCACGCGGGATTGCCGCGCAATCTCGTTGAGCGTGGTGCCCAGACCACCGCGGGTCGGGTCGCGCAGCACATGGAGTTCGCCGTCAGGGGCCGCGCCCAGCATGCAGGCCACCAGGCCGTGCAACGCAGCCGTGTCGGACACGATGGCGGTGTCAAACGACAGCGATTCGCGCTGCGACAGCACCGCCACACCATGGTCACCCAGCGTCCCCGACACCAGGATCACGTCACCCGGACGGGCCAACGCGCCACCCACGTTCACCCCCGCCGCGAGCACACCCACCCCGGTGGTGGTGATGAAGCACCCATCGCCTTTGCCCTTCTCGACCACCTTGGTGTCGCCGGTAACCACCGGCACACCCGACTCGCGCGCTGCGCGGGCCATGGACTGCACGATGCGCTGCAGGTCGGCCAGCAACAGCCCTTCTTCCAGGATGAAGCTGGCGCTCAGGTACAGGGGCCGTGCGCCCATCATGGCCACATCATTGAGGGTGCCATGCACGGCCAGACAGCCGATGTCGCCACCCGGGAAAAACAGCGGCGAGACGATGTGCCCGTCGCAGGCCATCACCAGGCGGCCGCCCTGGGCCAGCTCCGGCGGCACCGGCAACGCCGCACCATCGTTGCCCTGGCGCAGGTAGTCGTTGTCGAAGGCACGGGCAAAGACTTCGTCGATCAGCTGCATCGCCGCGCGACCACCCGCACCATGGTTCATGTCGATGCGGCCCTGCCGCAGGTCCAGCGGGCGCTGGTAATCCTTCTTCATGCCGCCTCCCTCGGGTCGCGGAAGCGGCCATAGGCGTGGTGCGCGGCGCAGGCGCCCTCACTGGAGACCATGCAGGACCCCATCGGGCTCTCAGGCGTGCACACGGTGCCGAAGAGCTTGCAGTCGGTGGGCCGCCTGACGCCCCGCAGGATGTCGCCACAGGCGCATTGCGGGTGGTCAGGCACGCCCTGGTAGCGCAATCCGAAACGGCGCTCGGCGTCGAAGTCAGCGTAGCCACTGCGCAGCGTCAGCGCCGAAAACGGCACTTCACCCAGGCCACGCCACTCAAAGCGCTCACGCAGCTCGAAGACGTCGGCCACCGCGCGCTGTGCCACGAGGTTGCCGTCGCGCGTCACGGCGCGGGCAAACTGGTTCTCCACCTCGGCACGGCCGGCATTGACCTGCTGAACCAGCATCAGGATGGACTGCAGCACATCCAGCGGTTCAAAGCCGGCAATCACCACCGGTTTCCGGTAGTCACGGGCACAGGCTTCGTAGGGCTGCGAGCCGATGACGATGCTCACGTGTGCCGGCCCGATGAAGCCGTCGATGGGCGCGCTGCTGCCTTCACCCTGCCCAGCCGAGTCCATGATGTGGGCCATGGCGCTGGGGGTCAGCACATGGCAGCACAGCACGCTGAAGTTGTGCAGCCCTTCGCGGGCCGCCTGCTGGACGGCCAACGCTGTCGGCGGTGTCGTGGTCTCGAAGCCGATGGCAAAGAACACGACCTGCCGGCCAGGGTGATCACGCGCCAGCGTGACCGCGTCGGCCGCGGAATAGACCATCCGGATGTCGCCGCCGCAGGCCTTGGCCTTCATCAGCGACAGCTTGTTCGACGCCGGCACCCTCAACGTGTCACCATAGGTGCAGACCATCGCGCCCTGCGACAGGGCCAGCGAGATGGCCTGGTCGATGCGGCCGATGGGCAGCACACAGACAGGGCAGCCCGGTCCGTGGATCAGGCGAACCGCATCGGGCAGGAGATCGGCAATGCCATAACGCGAGATGGCATGGGTGTGGCCACCGCAGAATTCCATGAAGCCATAGCTGCGGCCGGGCTGGACTGTTGCCGCGATGCGCGCCGCCAGGCCTCGGGCCAGATGGGCGTCGCGGAACTCGTCGACGTACTTCATGCACGACCCCCTGCGGCCGCCGCGGAGGAGGCCTGGTGCTGCGCCAACTCGGCAAACAGCGCCAGCGTGTGGGCGGCTTCATCGGCGTCCACCATTCCTATGGCGTGCCCGACATGCACGATCACATAGTCACCTTCCTGGGCCTCCGGCGTCAGCGCCAGGCTGATGACCTTGCGCACGCCACCGAGGTCGATGGTGGCCTGATCGCTCCCGGGCTGCCGCATGACCACGCGCGCCGGCAGGGCTAGGCACATGGCTGCGCTCCAGGTTGGGCCGCCCGCAGGCGGCGATGGTCGGACGCGGCCACGATCAGCGCCTGGGCGCCGCGGTCCTGCGCATCGCTGTTGCTCGCCGCCAGGCGCAGCGCCCCCACCCAAGCCTGGCCCAGCGCCAGGCCGGTATCGCCAGGCCCGCTGAAGGCCCCTGGCTGCAGCACGTGCAGACCCGCCTGGTGCAGATGCTCGCTCAGCAGCCCCACCAACACCCGGTTGTGGAAGCACCCGCCACTGAGCACCACGCCATCGGTCTGCAGCCGGGCCGCGGCCGCAATGGCTACCTGTGCCAGGGCCTTGGCCAGGCCGATGTGAAACAGCGCCGCCGCCGCCTCGGGCCCTGACACCTCGGCACTCACCCGGCAAGCCTCGGCCAGGGGCCAAAGCGCCAGGCCCAAAACCGGCGGGTCGGGCCAGCACCGACGGTCAGGATGCCGGTGAAGCCACCGCGCGGCAGCCGCCTCCAGCGCCTGCGCGGCTTCGGCGTCAGCCCCTTGCCAAACACTCAAGCCCAGCAGACCAGCCATCGCGTCAAACCAGCGGCCAGCGCTGGTGGTCATGGGGCAGCGCAGGCGACGTTCCAGCATGTCGGCCATGCCCCGTGCCAGCGTCTGCCCCACGGCAGGGCCCAGTCGCGGCACAATCTCGTCGCCCCGGCCCAGGCTGTGCAGCAATGACGCAGCCATGCGCCACGGTTCACGCGCGGCCACGTCGCCGCCGGGCAGCGCCAGCGCTGGCAGGTGGGCCAGCCGGCGGCAGCGCGGGCCGCTCAGCGCCAGCAGCTCACCCCCCCAGGCCAGACCGTCATCGCCCAATCCCACGCCGTCCAAGGCCAGGCCGATCAGTTCAGCCCCGTGCGCAGCGGCCACCCCCAGGCCCTGTTCGGCCTGCACCACGCCGACATGGGCATGGTGATGCTGCACCGCCAGCGCCGGCACGCCCAGCCGTGCTGCCCAGGCCAGCGCCAGGCGGGTGCTCTCGAAGTCAGGGTGCAGGTCATGGGCGATGGCATCGATGCGGCCGCCGGCCATCTCTACCAGGCGGCGCACCGAGGCGTCCAGCGCCAGGCAGGCTTCCGGGGTGGCCAGGTCACCATGGGATCCTGACCAATGCACCCACGGGCCCTCCAGCAGGCAGGCACTGTTCTTCAGGTAGGCACCCAGGCCCAACACGCGACGCGGCGCCGCGCGGGGCAGCTGCTGCACGTGTATCACGGGGCCTGTTCCTCCAGCGCATGGACATGGGCATGACCCGTCACCGCGGGCGTCAACACCGACGTCGGCAACCCCTGCACCAGCCACTCCAGCCAGGCCTCCATGCCCTGCCCGCTGCGCGCTGACAGCAGCAGCACCTCGATGCCTGGGTTGACACGCTGCGCAAACGCGATGCAACGGGCCACGTCGAAGTCCACGTAGGGCAGCAGGTCGACCTTGGTCAGCACCATCAGCCGCGCCGCGGCAAACATGTCCGGGTACTTGAGGGGTTTGTCGTCGCCCTCGGTCACCGAGAGGATGACCACCTTGGCGCGCTCGCCCAGGTCCCACAGGGCCGGGCACACCAGGTTGCCGACGTTCTCGATCATCAGCAGCGAACCGTCGGCGCCCAGGCCATCGTGCAGCTGGGCAAAGGCCGCGTCCACCATCGGCGCATCGAGGTGGCAGCCCTTGCCGGTATTGACCTGCACCGCCGGTGCGCCTGCGGCGCGGATGCGGTCGGCATCGTGGCTGGTCTGCTGGTCACCCTCGATGACGGCCAGCGGCACGCGTGGCTGCTGCCGTCGCAGGGCCTGGATGGTGGCCGCCAGCAGCGTGGTCTTCCCTGAGCCTGGGCTGGAGACCAGGTTGTAGGCCTGCACGCGGTGGGCGGCGAAGTGTGCACGGTTGCGCTGCGCCACGGCGTCATTGGCGCCCAGCACCCGGGCCTCCAGCTGGATCGCCCGTTCGGTGCTCATGCCCGGCACCGAGACGCGCGCGCCGTTGGCGCCGAAGTCGAGGTCGCGAACGGCTGCGCCAGGAGCTGTCAGCACCTCGGCCCCGGGGCCCGAACATCCGCACACCACACACATGGGCTGGGTCTCCTTCAGGGTTGTGCCTCGTCGAGCACGATGAGCTCACGCACGAGCAGCTCGGTGCCGCCGGTGGGCACCAGCGGGCCGCCGCCGCATTGGGGGCAGGGGTCGGCCCGCGACTCGATGGTCACGGGGGCACCACAGCGCCTGCACCATGCCGTCCCCGGGGCCTCGTCGATCTCGATGCGTGCGCCATCGAGCAGGGTGCCAGGCTGAAGCGCTTCCAACGCAAAGCGCAGTGCCTGCGGCTCGACGCCGGCCAGCGCACCGGCTTCCAGGCGCAGGCAGGACACCCGCTGGAACGCCTCGCGCGCGGCCGCCTCCTCGACCAGCCGCAAGATCCCACCGGCCAGGCTCATCTCATGCATGGTCGGCCGCCCCTGAATGGGCAAGGCCAGCCACACCACGTGGCGTAGCCGGCCTCACGCCAGCTCCACCCACTGCAGCAGGTCGCTCAGCCGATGGGCGGAATCCTGCAGGTCCTGGCGGGCCGCGCAGGCCACCTCGGGTACACCGCCCACCTCGAAGGTATCCAGGATGACCATGTCCCGCGCGTTGAAGTACGTGACACGCCAGACATGGGCTGTCTTTGTCGGGCTCACGCGGCAGTTGCCGTGTCCACGCGACAGCACCTGGATGCTGCCCTGGCCCAGATGCTCGTCCAGCACGCGGCGGTCGGTGGGCGACAAGGGCTGCAGCGTGAGGTTGGTGACATGGTGCGCTGGCCGCGGGCCACCGGCTGCCAGCGCCTGCGCCCAGCGCTGGGCACGTTCGTGCAGTTCCTGCAGAACAGCCGGTGCGTTGGCCGTCCCGGCAGGCCAGACCGTCGGCTGCGGACTCATCGGGTGTGCGCCGTCGCAAGCACTCTGCGCCATGGCCTGTGGAAAGTCGCCAAGCTCGATCGTGTCGAGCACGCACTGGCTGTGCTGCACGTGCCGCACTCGCCAGACACCGGCAAAGGCCGTTTCCTGCGCCTGCATCGACACATCGTCAGCGCTGGCTGGGTCAGGCACGCACTGCACCACCACCTCACCGTCGCCCAGCACCTGGGTGACCAAGGCGCGGTCGGCATCGTGCAGGCTGCGCAGGTCCACCGGCACCGCCGGCTCCCCGGCCAGCCACTGCTGCAGGCCGGTCATGACGGCCTGGAGGACGCCCAAGGCAGCACCATGGGCCACCAGCGCCTTGGCGTCGGGCCATGCTGACGCCGCCACCGCGCCGTGCGTGTCCCACGCGAAGCCTTGGCGCCATCCCTCAGGAAGCGAAGACGGCGGCGGGAACGGTTTGCCGAAGGACATCGCGTTCCGTTCAGTGAGGGTCAGCGCCATCGACGGCATCTGCCCGAGGGTTCAGCTGCTGGCGCATCACGCGCCAGGCGCACCAGGCATCCCATTCGCTTTGCATCGCGAGCCATTCGGCAGCCGGCATGGCGAATTGCTGCGCACACCGCAGGGCGGTGTCGACGGACATGGCGCGTTGGCCATGCACCAGCTCATGCACACGGCGACGGGACACACCCAGTCGACGCGCCGCCTCACTCTGCGTCAACGCCAGAGGCTTCAGGTAGTGACGCTCCAGAAAGACACCGGGGTGCATCGGCACGCGGTGTCGCACACCGGCGGGCGGCGACTGCGGGGGCGCGGCGTCAGGGCTCATCGTGCGTGTCTCCAGACTCGGCGGCCATGGGGGCGCCGCTTCAGCGGAGCGCCTGGGTCCAGCCGCCATGGATGCCACTGTCGCGCCTTTTGCACCGGCATGCCTTGACGGAGGTCAACTCCCGCCCTGCCCTGCCGCATCGCACGCCTGAAGGGCTTGACAACCATGGACGCCTCGCACATCCATGAAAATCGCGGCTTGCCCGCAGCTGGACGGGCCCGCCTATCGCGCAGCGCTCCCCTCCTGCAAGGACGCTACGATGCTGATGAAAGCCTCCGCGCTGTACCTGCGCAGCGCAGACGACACGAGCCACCCCGCCACAGCTTTCTTTTATCGTTAATGCGTATAGACGGATATTTGATGCACCCCTACGCTCTGCGTGTCATTTGTTGACCCACCACACCATGTACCGCGCCCTGATTTCTGCCTGGCTGGCTGGCCTGGCCTCGGCCTTGCTGCCGCAGCCTGCCCTCGCCGACGACAGCGCTCGCGTCAACGAGCTGATCCAGACACGCTGCTTTGTCTGCCATGGCCTGAACGGCGAAAGCAGCACCCCGGCATTTCCGCGGCTGTCTGGCCAGCACGCGGCCTACACCGTGCGCCAGCTGGCCGATTTCAAGAGCGGCCGTCGGCGCAGCGACAGCATGAAGCCGATGGTGGAAGACCTGAGCGACAAGGACTTCGAACTGCTGGGCGCGTTCTTCCAGCAGCAACCGGCGCTGGCCCATGCGGGGGGCGACCCGGCCCTGGCCGCCCAGGGCAAGAAACTCTTCCTGGAAGGCAAGGGCAGCGGCGCGGCCTGCGCCACCTGCCACGGCACATCGGGCCACGGCGCCGAATACGTGCCGCGTCTGGCTGGCCAGCACGCGCAGTACCTGGTCAAGCAGATGCAGAGCTTCAAGGACCGCGAACGCCCGGCGCCTGCCGTGCTGGCCAAGGCGGTGGCGGGGCTGAACGAGCGGGATATCCAGGCGCTGGCCGCCTACCTCAGCGGGTTGAAGTGAGGCAGGCGGCAGCCGAAGCGCATCGTCAGCGCGGTGCGTTGCTGCCGGGCTCGATCTCTCGGTAGAACACGAGCCGGCCTGCTGGCGGTCCATCGCTTCGAGTGGCCATGGTGCCCTTCAGGCCATCCATCCAGTGCAGCGCCACCGAGCGGGCGCTCACCACCGGCATCAACGCACATTCATCGGCCAGGCTGAAGGCCTTGCCATGCCTGACGGTGACCACACCGGGGTGGACGCTGCTGGCGCCCTGGGCGTTCGGCGACACCGCTGAACCGGCGCGCAGCACGGCAGCACCATCCAGAATCACCGTGACCCGCAAGCCGGCCAACCGCTCCTGAACGGCACGCAGCATGGCCGCGCTTTCGTCAGCCTCGGTCTTTTCAGATGGGCTGTCCTGGGCAGCGCTGACCGGCAAGGGAGGTGCCCCAGGCGGCATGATGGGCCTGACCGACGCCGGACCGGCCCTGGGCGGAACCGTGCCACCGGGAGCCTGCTGGGCAGTTGCCTGGGTCGGCACGGTCCAGGCCAAGGCCAGGCAGCACAGCATGGCAGACCCTCTCATGGTTGGCCTCCTGGGGTGAGCGGCCGCACTGGGCCATCAGCCTGTCGGCCCGAGACCCGCGCCACCCAGTCGTCCAGCAAGCCGCGCCAGCTGGGCCTCGGTGGGTTGTCGGCTGCCGCTGACACGGTTCGAGGTGCCTCCACGACCGGCTCAGGCCGATTGATCATCGGGACGCTCTCCGGCATGCCTGTGCTGATGGCCTGGGCAAAGGGCAGCACCCGGGGCTTCAACGCCAGCACCAACTCGCTGCGCTGCATCTCCGCTGGGAGAAGCCAGCCCGCGAGACCCTGCGGCTGCTTGCCGGCGTCCTTGGCGACCCAGATGCCGCCCAGCAGGATGATGTCGCCAGGCCTGGACTTGACGGTGGTCTTGACCTCACGGTTGGCGGTCTGTGGCAGATTGAGCTGGGTTCCGAGGGCATTGACCTGGTCGTACTTCAGGATGTCCGACAGGTTGAGCTCGATGCGCGTGTAGACCATGCCGTCCTGGATGTCCGCGTTCAAGGTCAGCTCGACACCCGTGTGGAGCGTCTGCGTCTCCACCGACACCTGCTGCGGCAGCGCACCCGTTGTGCTGCCACCCACCTTGGAGACGTAGGTGGTGGATTGCCCGACGCGCACGTGCCCGCGTCCACCCGACACCAAGGCGATGCGCGGACGCGCCAGGGCCTTGACATCCCCCTGCGACTGCAGAAAGTGCTGCAAGGCGTCCAGCTTGAGGGGGCTGTCCGACAGAACCGCACCCATGGGAACGGCGCCGCCGGCCTCGTTCACCACCACCGAGCGGTCTTGCGGCGTTGCTGCAGCGGCGCCCGTGAACGCGTTCCAGGCGATGCCCTGGGTGCGATGGCCCGACAGGTCCACCCGGTAGACATGCACGTCGTAGACCAGGAGGGCGCGGCGTTCGCGCAGGCTGCCCAGGTAATCGCGTATGCCCACGAGGGAAGCCTGGTGGGTCTTGAACACCACGGTTCGGTTCAGGCTGTCCACATGGACATCGCGGGCGCCAAGGTGCTGCAGCGACCGGCTGACGCTGGCCAGGCTGTCGGCCGCCATCAGCGGCGGAAGGTCGATCACAAACTGGGCTTCTGCTGAGAGCACGACCGTGTTGTCGCGCACCTGGAAGAACAGCCCGGACTGCTCGGCAATGCGAACCAGCACGTCGCTCAGGCTGCCTGAGAGGTTGAACAGGGACGTCGCGTTTGCACGCTCGCTGCCTCGCGTGCTGCTGTCGATCGACAGCGCAAAGCCGGAGCCTTCCAGCAAGAGCACCATGGCGTCGTAGACGCCTGACTCGGAAAACGAGAGGTTACCGATGCGCCGTTCCGGCAGGGTCTGCGTGGACGCCGACGGGCCAAAGGGGCGGATCACAAAGAACTCGGCGGTGCCGGCAGCGATCTGGATGTCGGGCTGGTTGTCGATGGTATTCACCACGGCCTTGGCCGCAGGTGCCTGCTGCAGCTCCGGCAGACTGCTCCATCGAGCGCCCAACGGCATGCCAGCAAGGCCGAGGTGCTCGCAGCCACCCAGCCACGGCAAGGCCGCACACAGCAGCAGCACCCGGGCAAGACCAGGGCGGCGCCTGGCCAGGGGCGCCGACGGCAGCGGCGGTGGACAAGACAGGGATGGCTTGAGCACGGGGTGGCTCCATCAATGGGGGCAGCCCCTGCGTGCGTCCGGGCGAATGGCCAAGGCGGGTGTCGGCAGGTTCAACCAAGTTCGTTCGACGCCACATTGACGCAGAAGCAGCGCCGTCTTGGTCTGCCAAAAAGATGGGTCTGCCTTGGGCACTTCATGCAGCGACCACGCCGCTCAAGTGCGCGATCCACTGTCCGACGACCACCCGTTCACCGTCTCCCTGCCTGGCATGAACTCCCCAACCCTTCCCAAGGACACCCAGCGGCATGCGCCGCAGCACCCTGGCGCGTCCGGCCAACCCCATGTCACGCCGCGCCTGGCCCTCGCCCTGGCCACGGCCCTGCTGTGCACCGCCGCGCCCCACGGACATGCGCAGGCCACTGACACCCGGCCCACCCCGCGCAGTGCCCCCGCCGACAAGCCCCGGCCCTGGATGGCCTGCTTCGACGCCGCTGCCAAGTACCACGGCGTGAGCGCCGAGGTGCTGAAGGCGATTGCCGAGCAGGAATCGAGCATGCGGCCCCAGGCGCGCAACCAGAACACCGACGGCTCGCACGACCTGGGCCTGATGCAGATCAACAGCCTGTGGTTCGAGGAGCTGGCGCGCCGCGGCGTGAGCATGGCCCAGCTGCTGGACCCCTGCACCAACATCCACGCGGGCGCGTGGATCCTGTCCAAGCAGATCGAACGGTTTGGCAACACCTGGCAGGCCATCGGTGCCTACCACTCCAGGACACCGGAACACAACGCGCGGTACGCCTGGGGTGTCTACCGGCGGCTGAGCCGTGATACCACGCCAGCCAAGCCGTCAGCTGCCACCTCAACCGCTGCGCATGGCGCCGCGCAAACCGCCAGCACGGCCACGCGCCTGGCTGAGGCGGTTGCGGCACCCACCGCGACCGATCGGCGGATCGCTGCGCTGGACAGCGCAACACCGCAGGACCGCGAGGGCAGCTACCCGGTGGAATGATAGGCAGGCCCCGCCACCGAGGGCGGCCCGGCCAGCGCCGTGGCGTCCTGCTGGGCCAGGAAGCGCTCGCCGCTTTCGATGAAGAAGTAACGCATCGCTTCGGCTGCGGGTGACAGCACCTTGCTCTGCTGGTGCACCACGTTCCAGGTGCGCACCAGCGGCGTGCCTTCCACCTCCAGCACCTTCAGCAGCCCACACTGCAGCTCCAGACCCACGGTGTGCAGGCTCAGAAAACCCAGGCCCATCCCGGCCATCACGGCCTGCTTGATGGCTTCGTTGCTGGGCATCTCCATGCCCAGGCGCGGCTGAACACGCTGATCCGCCAGGAAACGGTCCATCAGCGCACGGGTGCCTGAGCCGGGTTCGCGCGCGATCAGCGGCACCCCCTCCAGCAACGACGCGGCCACGCTGCCAAGGCCCAGCAGCGCATGCCCTGGGCTGGCCAGGAAGACGTGGGGGTGCGCGGCAAACGGTTCGGCACGGGTGGCCAGTTCCTTGGGCGGCCGGCCCATGATGGCCAGATCGACCTCGCCTTGCTGCATCCAGGCCACCAGCTGTTCGCGGTTGTTGCCCACCCGCAGCCGGATGTCGATGGCCGGGTGTTCCTCGCAGAAGCGGGCCAGCAGCCGCGGCACGAAGTACTTGGCCGTGCTGACCATGCCCACGGTCAGTTCACCGGCCTCCACCCGCTTGAGGCGGTCCATCGCGTCGCTGGCGTCCTTCAGCGTGGCCAGCATGCGCCGCGCATAGACCACCAGGTACTCACCTGCGGTGGTCAGGCTGACCTTGCGGCCCTGCCGCTCGAACAGGGGCAGCCCCACCTGCGATTCCAGCTCCTGCACCTGCATGGTGACGGCCGGTGGGGTGAGGTGCAGTGCCTCGGCGGCGCGCACAAAGCTCAGGTGGCGTGCCACTTCCGTGAAGACCCGCAGTTGGCGCAGCGTCACCGCTTTCATTCAACAAAGCTTAATCGAATGCTCATTCGAAGTGAATAGTCATTAGTCCACTCGCCCATTAAATTGCCTTCCCAAGCCAAGGTCTTTTCCACCCGACACCACCCCACCCAGCCCAGGAGCCCCCCGTGAATGCATCCGTCGACACCGGCATCGTCACCGACGCCACGCAGATCACCGACGCCAAGAAGCGCTACAGCGCTGGCGTCCTGAAGTACCGCCAGATGGGCTACTGGGACGGTGACTACGTCCCCAAGGACACCGACACCATCTGCCTGTTCCGCATCACGCCCCAGGAAGGCGTGGACCCGGTGGAGGCCGCCGCCGCCGTCGCCGGTGAGAGCAGCACCGCCACCTGGACGGTGGTCTGGACAGACCGCCTCACCGCCTGCGACAGCTACCGCGCCAAGGCCTACCGGGTGGAGGCCGTGCCCGCCCGGCCGGGCGAGTATTTCTGCTGGGTCGCCTACGACCTCATCCTGTTTGAAGAGGGCTCCATCGCCAACATGACGGCCAGCCTGATCGGCAACGTCTTCAGCTTCAAGCCGCTGAAGGCCGCCCGGCTGGAGGACATCCGCATTCCGGTGGCCTATGTGAAGACCTTCAAGGGCCCGCCCACTGGCCTGATCGTCGAGCGCGAGCGCCTGGAAAAGTACGGCCGTCCGCTGCTGGGCGCCACCACCAAGCCCAAGCTGGGGCTGTCAGGCCGCAACTACGGCCGCGTGATCTACGAAGGCCTCAAGGGTGGCCTGGATTTCATGAAGGACGACGAGAACATCAACTCGCAGCCCTTCATGCACTGGCGTGACCGGTTTCTGTACGTGATGGATGGCGTCAACAAGGCCAGCGCCGCCACCGGCGAGGTCAAGGGCAGCTACCTGAACATCACCGGCGCCACGATGGAAGACATGTACGAGCGCGCCGAGTTTGCGAAGGAGCTGGGCAGCGTGGTCATCATGGTGGACCTGGTCATCGGCTGGACGGCCATCCAGAGCATGGCCAACTGGTGCCGCAAGAACGACATGATCATGCACATGCACCGCGCCGGCCACGGCACCTACACGCGGCAGAAGAACCATGGCGTCAGCTTCCGCGTGATGGCCAAGTGGCTGCGCCTGGCTGGCTGCGACCACCTGCACACCGGCACCGCGGTGGGCAAGCTCGAAGGCGACCCGATGACCGTCCAGGGCTACTACAACGTGTGCCGCGACAGCGTCACCAAGCAAGACCTTCCACGCGGCCTGTTCTTCGACCAGGACTGGGCCGACACCAAGAAGGTGATGCCGGTGGCCAGCGGCGGCATCCACGCCGGCCAGATGCACCAGCTGATCGACCTCTTCGGCGACGACGTGGTGCTGCAGTTTGGCGGCGGCACGATCGGCCACCCCGCGGGTATCCAGGCCGGTGCGGTGGCCAACCGCGTGGCGCTGGAAGCGATGGTCAAGGCGCGCAACGAAGGCCGGGACATCAAGAACGAAGGCCCCGAGATCCTGCAGAAGGCGGCCCAGTTCTGCACGCCGCTGAAGCAGGCGCTGGACACCTGGAAGGACGTGTCCTTCAACTACACCAGCACCGACACCAGCGACTACGCCGTGACCCCCGCCGTCTCTGCCTAACCCTTGATTTTTGGAGCCATCGCCATGATGACCAACCCCACCGGCCGCATCACCCAGGGCCAGTTCAGCTTCCTGCCCGAACTCACCGACGACGAGATTGCGCTGCAAATCGACTACGGCCTCAAGAAGGGCTACGCCTGGAGCGTCGAATACACCGACGACCCGCACCCGCGCAACTGCTACTGGGAGATGTACGGCATGCCCATGTTCGACCTGAGCGACGCCGCCGGCGTGCTGGCCGAGCTGCGCGAATGCCGCAAGACCTTCCCGCAGCACTACATCCGCATGATGGCCTTTGACTCCACCCGCGGGGTCGAGAGCGTGGCGATGAGCTTCATCGTCAACCGCCCCACCAACGAGCCTGGCTTCGGCCTGGCCCGCACGGAAGGCGCCGGCCGCACGATGCGCTACCGCATCAGCAGCTACGCCACCGACAAGCCCGAAGGCGAACGCTACTGACCCAACCCTCACCGCCGCGCCGGAAGCTGCCTCGCCATGACCGCACCGCTCTACCGCATCCCCGGGGCCGCCATGCCGGCCGTCCCGACCCCTCCCGCACCCGCTGCGGCGGCCGCCAGTGCCCCCGACGCAGCCCCGCGCACCGTCAGCGAGGTGCTGGCCCAGGCGCAGGTGGAAGGCGTGATCGAGGAGCTGGAACGCGACCTCATCGGCCTGGCGCCCGTCAAGCAGCGCATTCGCGACATTGCCGCGCTGCTGGTCATCGACAAGCTGCGCGCCGGCTTTGGCCTGCAGGCCCAGACACCCAGCCTGCACATGTGCTTCACCGGCAACCCCGGCACCGGCAAGACCACCGTCGCCCTGCGCATGGCACAGATCCTGCACCGGCTGGGTTATGTGCGCAAGGGCCATCTGGTGGCGGTCACACGCGACGACCTCGTGGGCCAGTACATTGGGCATACCGCACCCAAGACCAAGGACGTGCTGAAGAAGGCCATGGGCGGCGTGCTCTTCATCGATGAAGCCTATTACCTCTACCGGCCGGAAAACGAACGTGACTACGGCCAGGAGTCCATCGAGATCCTGCTGCAGGTCATGGAAAACCAGCGCGATGACGTGGTGGTGATCCTGGCCGGCTACAAGGACCGCATGGACACCTTCTTCCAGAGCAACCCCGGCATGAGCAGCCGCATCGCCCACCACCTGGACTTCCCTGACTACGCCCCGCCGGAGCTGCTGCACATCGCCGACAAGATGCTCGAACAGCAGCACTACCGCTTCGGCCCGGGCAGCCGCGAGGCCTTCGAAGACTACCTTTCACGGCGCATCGCGCAGCCCCACTTTGCCAACGCGCGCAGCGTGCGCAACGCGCTGGAACGCATGCGGCTGAGGCAGGCCACCCGGCTGTTTGCCGAGCGTGACCGCGTGCTGGACGCCACCGCCCTGAGCACGCTGGAGCCGCAGGACATCCTGGCCTGTCCAAGCGCCAGACCCTCACGCAATACCTGATCGAACAGCGCCGCCGCTTTCCGCAGGCCAGCGGCGAGCTCAACGCCCTGATCCTGGATGTGTCCATCGCGTGCAAGGCCATTGCCCGCGCGGTGGCCTTCGGCGAGCTGTCGGAGTCCAACGGCCTGGCGCTGCAGATCACCGCGGCATCGACGGCGGCCGCTGGCGGCGCTGTCAACATTCAAGGTGAGGTGCAGAAGCCGCTGGACGTGATCAGCAACGAGATGTTCATCCGCCAGACGGAATGGTCGGGCCACCTGGCCGGCATGGCCTCGGAAGAGATGGACGCGCCCTACCAGATCCCGGAGGGTTACGCCCGCGGCAAGTACCTGCTGGTCTTCGACCCGCTGGACG
>JAJTDE010000232.1 GCA_021298085.1 Rubrivivax sp. | reverse complement strand
CCACGCTGCGCATGAAGGACGACGCGGTCATCATCCTCGACCCGGTCCACCTGCCGGTGATCCAGTCGGCCCTGGGAAAGGGTGGGCGCAACTGGATCGGCGGCAACTGCACCGTCAGCTGCATGTTGATGGGCGTGGGTGCGCTGTACAAGGCCGGCCTCGTCGAGTGGATGAGCACCCAGACCTACCAGGCCGCCAGCGGCGGTGGCGCGCAGCACATGCGCGAGCTGCTGACGCAATACGGCACCCTGAATGCCGAGGTGCGTGAGCTGCTGGCCGACCCGAAGAGCGCCATCCTCGAGATCGACCGCAAGGTCATCGCGAAGCAGCGCGCGTTGTCGGGTGACGAGGTGGCCAACTTCGGTGTCCCGCTGGGCGGCTCGCTGATCCCCTGGATCGACAAGGACCTGGGCAACGGCATGTCCCGCGAAGAGTGGAAGGGCATGGCCGAGACCAACAAGATCCTGGGCCAGGGCGAAGGCTATGGCAGTGCGGCCGTGCCGGTGGATGGCTTCTGCGTGCGCGTCGGCGCAATGCGCTGCCACAGCCAGGCACTGACCTTCAAGCTGAAGAAGGATGTGCCGCTGGCCGACATCGAAGCCATGATCGCGGCCGACAACGCCTGGGTGAAGGTGGTGCCGAACACCCGCGAAGCCACGCTGCACGACCTGACCCCGGTGGCCGTGACCGGCACGATGACCATCCCGGTGGGCCGTCTGCGCAAGCTGGCCATGGGCCCCGATTACCTCGGCGCCTTCACCATTGGTGACCAGCTGCTCTGGGGTGCCGCTGAGCCACTGCGCCGCATGCTGCGCATCCTGCTGGAAGCGTGAAAATCGGGGGTTTGCCAGAAGTCAACCCGGGAAGTCCCTCTTACCGTTGCTGTCGTACAACGGAGTATCCCCCAGAGTTCTGAAACAAGGGTTTTCAGAAGCAATCATGAGGTTTTACTTGAGGTTGCTTCGCTATATGCTTGCTGCGTTGGTAAGTTGAGGCGGATTTATCGCCCCTAGTTTGTAACAATGCGCGGCGAAAGCGGCGCCGACAATCGTCACACTGTGGACCCTCACGCCGTGTCTACGGGGAGATGCTTTGAAACACCAATCCAAGAAGGTCACTCGCCTCGCACTTTCAGCCCTGTCAGCAGCGGCCTTTACCCTGTTCGCTGGCCACGCCAGCGCACTCGGTCTGGGCCGCTTGTCTGTGCAGTCGGCGCTGGGAGATGCGCTGCGCGCTGAAATCGATGTCACCAGCCTGTCCACCGAGGAAGCCTCCTCGCTGCAGGTGCGCATCGCGTCGCCGGAAACATACCGCGCCGCCGGGGTTGATTACCACCCGGCGCTTTCTGGTGCGCGTGTCACGCTGGCGCGCCGATCCGATGGCCGGCCGTATCTGCGTCTGGTCAGCGAGCGGGTGGTCACCGAACCCTTTGTTGACCTCATCCTGGAGATGAACTGGGCCTCGGGCCGCCTGGTTCGGGAATACACGCTGCTGCTGGATCCTCCGCGCAACCTGGCCCAAGGCGCAGCCCCCAGCGCGCCTGCACAAGTGGCAACCCCTCCGCAGTCGGCCGCCGCCGCGCCCAACCTGACGGCCTCGGCGCCTGCACCGGCCATGGCGGTGGCCACGCCGGTGCCGCCCCCGGCTGCCGTGGCGGCTGCACCGCTGCCACCTGCCGCGCCCGCTCCGGCCGATCCTCCCCCCGCTCCCGCGCCCGTGTCTGCCCCGGCACCCGTGGCCACCGCGCCGGCCGCACGCACCGCAACACCCCCTGCGCCGCGCACGGCCGAGCAGCGCGCCGCGGCCGTTCGCGCGCAGCGTGCAGCCTCCGCGCCCGCTGCCGCCAAGGCCGGTGATGTCAAGGTCAAGCCGGGCGACACGCTCTCCGGGATCGCCCGCAGTGTCCAGCCTGATGGCGTGTCGCTGGATCAACTGCTGGTCACCATGTTCCGCGCCAACCCGGACGCGTTTGCCGGCAACAACATGAACCGCTTGCGCGCTGGCGCCATCTTGCGTGTGCCTGATGCCGAGCAGGCGCAGGCCCTGCCGGCCGGCGAGGCGCGTTCGATCATCGTCGCCCAGAGCGCCGATTTCAACGCCTACCGCCAGCGGCTGGCGACCAGTGTGGCCAAGGCGCCCAGCGGTTCCTCCCGCCAGGCGGGTGGCCGTGTCGAGGCGAGCGTTGACGACCGCAAGCAGCCCAGCACACCCGCACCCGACAAGCTGCGCCTGAGCCAGGGTGCCGTCAAGGCCAGCGCGCCCGAAGCCGTCATTTCGCAGCAGGCTGCCGTCAAGGATGCCAAGAGCCGCGAAGCCGAGCTGGCACGCAACCTGGAAGACCTGAAGAAGGTGCAAGGTGCAGCGGTGGCCTCGGCCAGCGGCACCGCTGCCAAGCCACCGGCGACGGTCACCGCCGCCGCACCCGCTGCAGCACCCGCTGCGACGGGTGGCGGCGCTGCTGCGACCAAATCCGGCCCTGGTGTGCCCGTCCCGGTGACGGCTCCACCGGTGCCTACCCCAGTGGTGCCCACGCCAGCGCCCGTCGTGGCCTCACCCCCACCCCCGGCGCCCGCCACGATGGCCGCCGACGCGGCATCTGCAGCGGCTGTGGCCGCGGGTGCTTCCGCTGCCGCGGTGGTGGCAGCCGCGTCAACACCGCCCATGCCGGTGCCTGAGCCGGCGTCGGCTGCAGCACCGGCCTTGGCGCAGGCCTCCGGCCCAGCGGTGGCCGCGGCTCCGGCCAAGGGCACGCCCCCGATGGCGGCTGAGGCCGAGTCGCCGGGCCTGATGGACACCATCCTGGAGAGCCCCTACGTGCTGCCGGGTGCCGGCGCGCTGGCCGTGTTGCTGGCCGGGTTCGGCTTCTACCGGGTGCGCCAGCAGAGCAAGAAGGCGGCCAGCGAAACCTCCTTCATGGAAAGCCGCCTGCAGCCTGATTCCTTCTTTGGGCAGAGTGGTGGCCAGCGGGTGGACACCACCGACAGTGCTGCCGCAGCCGCTGGGGCGGTGTCCTCGTCGGCCAACTACTCGCTGAGCCAGCTTGACGCCATCGGTGACGTCGACCCGGTGGCCGAGGCCGATGTCTACCTCGCTTATGGCCGCGACCTGCAGGCCGAGGAAATCCTCAAGGAAGCCATGCGCAGCGACCCGAACCGCCTGGCGGTTCGCACCAAGCTGCTGGAGGTGTATGCCAAGCGTCGGGACGTGAAGGGTTTTGAGCTGCTGGCGACCCAGCTGTTCTCGCTGACCCGTGGCGAAGGTGCCGATTGGCAGCGCGCCCAGGAGCTGGGCCGCAGCATCGACCCTGAAAACCCCCTGTACAACGCTGGCGGCCAGCCTGGTGGGTCGGCTGACGACTCTGCCTTCTCCGAACCCCTGGGCACCAGCACGATGCCCCATTCGGTGATGCCGGCTGCGCCGTTCCGCGACAGCGCCATGCGGCCCGAGCCCGCCGTGATGTCGTCCGACGCGCAGGACGTCGACATCGACCTGTCCTTTGACGCGCAGCCCGCCACCACCACTGCGCGTGCCAGCAACGCCATGGTCGATGTCGATGTCGACATTGACCTGCCCCTGGGTGACCCGTCGCCCGCCTCACCGTCCGGCTACAGCCTCGGTGGCCAGGTGGATGTGCCGCTGGACGTTGCGCCCAGTGCGCCGCGCGACATCCCTGTCGACACGGCAGCGCGGTCTGGCATTGGCCGGGCCGATGGCGGTCTTGAATTCGACATGGGTGACATTTCGCTCGATCTGGACACCCCGCCGAAGCCCGCGCCCGCCACTTCACGGGCGGCCCCCGCCGCTGACATCACCGATGTGCGCCCCTCCGGCTTTGTCGATCTGAGCGGCTTGCCCGACGACCCGGACTCGCAGTTCAACGACGACGGCGATCCGATGGAACGCAAGCTGGACCTGGCCGACGAGTTCCGCCAGATCGGCGACCTGGAAGGTGCACGTGACCTGCTCAACGAAGTCATCGCGACGGCCGATGGCCCACTGAAGCAGAAGGCCCAGAACATGCTGGACAGCCTTGGCTGACGTGCCACCGGGCAGCACCCTGGAAACGGCGGCCGACGGCCGCCGTTTTGCTTCGGGGCCCGCCTCGGGCCTGCCGCGCCTGGCGCTCGGCCTGAGCTATGACGGCAGCCGCTTCCATGGCTGGCAGTCGCAGCCCGATGGCCAGACCTTGCAGGACCACCTGCAGAAGGCCTTGGCCAGCTTTGTTGGCCAGTCAGAACCCGTGATGACCGTGTGCGCGGGCCGCACCGACGCGGGCGTGCATGCCTTCAACCAGGTCGTCCACCTCGACCCTCCGGTGGCCCGCGACGCGTTCTCGTGGGTGCGCGGTACCAACCGCTTCCTGCCGATGAGCATGGCCATCCAGTGGTGCCAGCCCGTCGCCCCCGGCTTTCATGCCCGCAACAGCGCGCGTGGCCGGCGCTACCGCTACGTGCTGCTGGAGTCTGCCGTCAGGCCTGCGCTGGAATCAGGGCGCTGTGGCTGGAGCTTCCGCCCCCTGCAGCTGGCGCCGATGCATGCTGCCGCGCAACACCTGCTGGGTGAACACGACTTCAGCAGCTTTCGCTCCAGCGAGTGCCAGTCGCCCACCCCCGTCAAGACGCTGCGCAGCATCGAGATCCAGCGCCAGGGCGACTACTGGCGGTTCGATTTCGATGGCAACGCCTTCCTGCACCACATGGTGCGCAACATCATGGGTTGCCTGGTGGCCATCGGGCAGGGCAGCCGCCCGTCGGATTGGATGGCCGAGGTGCTGGCGGCGCGCACCCGGGAAGCCGCTGCGCCCACGTTTGCGCCCGACGGCCTGTACTTTGTCGGGCCGTACTACGATGCCGGGCATGGAATCCCACACCACACGCCGGCCATGGGCTGGTTGCCTTGAGGCCGCCCAACCGCCGCAGCCGCGCACCCGCGTCAAGATCTGCGGGCTGACCCGCGAAGCCGATGTCGACGCCGCCGTGAGCGCCGGGGCCGATGCACTCGGCTTTGTGCTCTACCCCCGCAGCGCGCGCGCGGTCAGCCCGGCCCGGGCTGCCGAGCTGGCGGCCCGGCTGCCGCCCTTTGTGGTGCCGGTGCTGCTGTT
>JAJTDE010000231.1 GCA_021298085.1 Rubrivivax sp. | reverse complement strand
CGCCAGGGCCTGGTCGAGTGCCCCCTCCTGCAGCCTGACCTGCGCCCGTCGCACGCCGCCGTCGAACAAGGGCATGCTGATGCTGGCCAGCAGGCTGCTCACCACCGAGGCACGGTCACCCAGCGCGCCAAGCGCCAGCGCGCTAAGCCCGATGGAGCCGCCGAGGGCCAGGCTGGGCAGCCGCTCGGCCTGCGCCTGGCCCACACGGGACCGCGCAGCGACGACCGCCTGTTCGGTGGCGCGCACGTCGGCACGCTGGCGCAGGGTGTCGGCGGGGATGTGCAGGGCCAGGCTGTCGGGTGCCTCGGGGATCTGGGGGCCGGCTGAAGTGGCGGTAGGGGCAGCAGCAGGGGGTGAGGTGGCTTCGGCGGCTGAAGCGGGTGAGGGCCGTTCGGGGGCGGCGTTGGCGCGGTAGGGCTCACCCATCAGCAGGGCCAGCGCATGGCGGGATTGCGCCACACGGGTCTGCAGCGCCGGCACCAGCGCCTCGGTCTGCGCCACGGCGGCGCGGGCCTGGTCGAGTTGAAGGGTGCTCAGCAGGCCGGCATCCAGCCGCCACTGCGTGATCTGCCGGGTCTGCTGCAGGCTGGACAGGGTTTGCTGCGCCAGGGCCAGCCGCCGTTGCTGGCGGCGCAGTTCCACGTAGGCCAGCGCGGCTTCAGCGGCCAGCGCCACCTGCACATCGCCCAGGCTGGCTTGGCGTGACTGCGCCACGGCGTCGGCGGCTGCAAGGGCATGGGCCGTGGCGCCCGAGAGGTCGGGTGTCCATCGCAGGTCCAGCCCCAGCTGCACACGCTGGCTGATGCCTTGCTCAGCGCCCAGGCCCTGGGTGTCCGACGCCGCAGTGCCCTGGCCCACCAGACTGGGCAGCCGCGCGCCGGCGATGGCATCGCGCTGCGCCAGCGCCTGCCGCCACACCGCGCTGGCGGCCACGGCGCGGGGGTTGGCCTGCTGGGCACGCTGCACCACTCGGCTGAGCTCAGGGTCATGGAAGCGCTGCCACCAGGATGACAACACGTTGGCGGCTGGCGGTGCGGCGTCGGCGGCGCTGGCGTTCTGCCAGTGCGCGGGTGGTTCAGGGGGCGCCAGCAGGCTCCTCGCCTGGAGGCCTGAGAGGCCCGCGGACGCTTCTGCACCTGCACCTGCAACCTGTGGCCAAGAGGCCAGGCCCGCACAGGCGTTCAGCGTCAAAACCGCCATGATGGCCAACGCGGCCAGCGTCACTCGCCAGGGCAGGAGGCGCTGGGCCGGCTGTGACGCCGGATGGAACGGCAGCGCGTGGGCACGCGGTCCGCGTGGGTGGGGCAAGGTCAGCTCCCTGGGGTTGCGCCACCCAGTCTGCGTGGGCCCGGCAGCCCGGTCTGTGCGGTGCTGCACCCAGGGAGCGGCGGGTGTGAACCCGCGGCCGGTGTTTACTGCTTGACGGCTTCCACCTGGATCAGCACACGGGTGTCATCGGGCACACCCATCGTCAGACCCCAGTTGACGCCCCACTGGCTGCGCTTGAGGGTGGTCTCGAAGTCACCGCCGCACACCTCGCGCTTGAGCATGGGGTGGTCAAAGCAGTTGAAGCGCACGGCCTTGAGGGTGACGGGCGCCGACTTGCCGCGCATCGTCAGGGTGCCGCTCACTTCCGACACGTTGTTGCCGTTGAAGACAAACCTGTCGCTGACAAAGGTGGCCGTCGGGTGGTTGGCCACGTCAAAGAAGTCAGCGCCGCGCAGGTGGCCGTCGAACGGGGCCACACCGGTGGAGATGCCCGTCATGTCAAGCGTCAGCTCCACCTTGCCGGTTTTGCCGGCACGGTCAAACTGCACGGTGCCGCTGTTCTTGCCAAAGCGGCCGCGGTTGGTCGAGGTGCCGAAGTGCAGCGCCTCGAAGGTGGCAAAGGTGTGGGTCGGGTCGATGGCGTAGGTGGCGCTCTGGGCCTGGCTGAGCGAAGGGGCCAGGGCCAGGACGGCGGTGGCGGCGGCAAGCGCGAGGTTGTAGTGTTTCATGCGGTGTTCCTCAGAACGTTGGGGGTTGGTGGGTTGGACGGACGGTTGGTTGAAAGAAACAAGGTCGGGGCGATGGCCAGCAGAGGGGTTGACGCGGCATCACAGCGGCGCCAGGCCGCTGAGCAGCAGCTTGAAGCGCACCTGGATGTCGTTGGCGACCATGGAGGTGTCGGCCCAGTCGCCTTCGCCCACCTTGAACTCCAGGCGCTTGAGGGTGAAGCTGCCGACGGCGGTGCTGGTGCCGGCGCTCTGCGTCACCTGGACGGGAACGGTGACGTCACGCACGGTGCCCTTGAGGCTCAGCTTGCCGCTGACCTCGAAGCGGCCGGGACCGCTGGACTTGATGGCCGTGGACTGGAAGGTGGCCTGTGGAAAGCGGGCGACGTTCAACCACTCGGGCTTGGGCACTTCGCGGTCGGTGTCGGGTGAGCCGAAGCGGGCGCTGCCGGTGTCGATGCTGAAACCGATGGAGCCGGTCTCGGGCTTCTTCGGGTCCAGCTGCACCTGTGCGCTGAAGCGGGTGAACTTGCCTTCCACGGGCACGCCCATTTGGCGTGTCACAAAGGTGATGTCACTGCCGGCCGCTTGCAGCTGAACGCTGGCGTTGGGGGCGGTGGTGGCGGGCTTGGTCTGAGCCGCGGCGGGCAGCGCGGTGGCGGCCAGCAGCAGGGCACTCAACAGGGCACTCAACAGGGCTTGGGTAGGGCTCATCGTGGGTTGCTTTCCGGGCCGGGCCGCATGCGCTGCAGCAGGCCATCCTTGTCAATGAAGTGGTGTTTGAGGGCGGCGGCCACGTGCACCAGCACGATGGCCGCCAGGGACAGGGTCAGTACCTTGTGCACACCCTTGAGCAGCTCGGCCAGGTCACGGTCCACGGGTACAAAGTCGGGCAGCGGCAGCACACCCAGCCACACCACCGGAAAGCCGGCGGCCGAGCTGTAGGACCAGCCCGAGAGGGGCACCGCGAAGAACAGGCCGTACAGCGCCAGGTGCGCTGCGTGGGCGGCCTTCTGCTGCCAGGCGGGCATGGGTGCGTCGGCGGGCGGCCTGTGCGTCAGACGCCAGGCCAGGCGGATGAACGACAGCGCCAGGATGGTCACGCCGGCCCACTTGTGCCAGTTGTAGAGCTTCAGCTTGGTGGGCGACATCGGCAGCTCGTGCATGTAGATGCCCACTGCAAAGGTGCCGAAGATCGCCAGGGCCAGCAGCCAGTGCAGGCCGATGGCGGTGGTGCTGTAGCGGTGCGTCGGTGCCATGGCCGAGATTGTGGCCAGGCAGCGGGCTGTCAGCGTTCAGCGTGTCTGTCGCCGGTCGTCAAGAAAATTGACGATTGCGCGGCGTGCCTTTGGCCCGCCGCAGGGCCGCGGGTGCAACGCCGCAGGGCGGTGTGCGTCAGCCGAAGTGCAGCGTGCCGCCCGCCGCCAGCTGCGCGTGGGCCACCGTGTGGCGTGTCAGGGCCGTGCCGTTCCAGCGTGCCTGCAGGCCGCGGCCGCGGATCTGCAGCCGACGCCCACCGCCCAGGTCAATGTCTGCGCCGATGACCATGGGGCTGCCCGTCAGGTACTGTCCGCTGAAGGGTTGTGCCGGGTAGAAGCCCAGCATCGCAAAGACCAGCCAGGCGCTCAGCTGCCCGACATCGTCGTTGCCCTCCAGCCCGTTGGGGCCGGTGCCGTAGAAGCGCTGCACGATCTGCTCGCGCAGGCGTTGCCCCTTGGCGGGGGAGGCTGTCAGGGCGTAGAGCCAGGTGATGTGGTGGCTGGGTTCGTTGCCATGGGCGTATTGGCCGATGAGGCCCTGCTGACCGAGGTGCTTGTCGGGGCTTGGCACGGGCAGGCTGAAGAAGCGGTCCAGCCACGCTTCCAGGCCGTGCGGCCCGCCCAGGCGCGCCATGAAGCCGTCGGCGTCGTGCAGGGCGGGTGTGGCGGTGGTCTGCCAGGCATTGGCCTCGGTGTAGTCGCCGGGGTTCTTCAGCGGGGAGGTGGCGGCTACCGGGTCAAACGGCGTGCGCCAGCGGCCCTGGCTGTCCTTGCCGCGCAGGGTGCGGGTCTCGTCGTCGAAGAGTTGCAGCCAGCCGCGTGAGCGGCGTCGGAAGCGCTCGGCGGTTTCGGTCTGGTCCAGCCGCTGGGCGATGGTGGCCACGGCGGCGTCGCCATAACCCAGCTCGGCGGTCTTGCTGACGGCCTCGCCCTTCTGGATGTCAAACGGCAGGTAGCCGTGGCGGTCGAGCACGGTCCAGCCGCGCTGCGCCCACTCGGGGGCGTCGGGGCGCTCGCGGGTGCTGGTCTCCACCATGGCCCGCAGCGCGGCCTGTTCGTCGATGGCGCCCTGGGCGCCAAAGCCCTTGATCAGCGCGTCGGCGATGACGGGCAGCGCGGGGTTGCCGATCATGCAGTAGGTCTCGCGGCCCCAGCTGGTCCACAGCGGCAGCCAGCCCATCTGCTGGTGGTGGGCCAGGAAGGTGTTCACAAAGCCGGCGACGCGTTCGGGCACGATCAGCGTGAACAAGGGGTGTGAGGCGCGGAAGGTGTCCCACAGGCTCAGCGTGGCGTAGTAGACGCCCCCTGGCGCCTGCAGCACCTCACCGCGTGGGCCGCGCACACGGCCGTCGGCATCGGCAATGTCGCTGGGGTGTTGCAGGGCGCGGTACAGCGCGGAATAGAACAGCCGCAACGAGCGCGTATCGGCCTGGATGGCCACGCGGCCAAGAACGGTGTTCCAGGCCTCGTCGGCAGCCGCCTGCACGGCGTCGAAGGATTGGCTGGCCACGGTCTGCAAGTTCAGCAGCGCGCCGGCTTCATCGACGGTGGACAGCGCCACCCGCGCTTCCAGCACACGCTTCGAGCCCAGGTCAAACTCCAGCAGCAGGCGCGGGGCCTTTTCGCCGGGCCGCGGCGGCAGCACCTGCCGGCGGGTGACGGGCTGGCTGAACTGCACCACGAAAGACACCTGCCGCGCAACCCAGTTGCGCCGCCACACCGTGCCCTGCAAGCCATCGGGCCGTGGGCTGACCTCGGCCGCCAGCACCGCCGGCTCTTCCACGAAGTTCAGGCCGTGCTTAAGGTCCACCAGCACCTGCGCACGGCCGGCGTGGTAAAACTGGTACCGGT
>JAJTDE010000230.1 GCA_021298085.1 Rubrivivax sp. | reverse complement strand
GGCCCAGACGCTGGCCATCGACCTGCGCAGCACCGGCCTGGCCCTGCAACCCGCGCGCAGCCGCAGCCCGGTGCAGGAACTGTCCATCCCCGCCCAGGTGTTCACCTGCGGCCACGAGGGCGGCGGCTTTGCCTTCGACAATGAACTCCCCGCCGTGGCCTGCACCCTGGAGGCCTTTGACATCGACTCGGCGCCCGTCACCTGGGGGCGCTTTCTGCCCTTCATCGAGGCCGGCGGCTACGACGACGCACGCTGGTGGAGCACTGAGGGCTGGGCCTGGCGGCAGAAGCACAGCACGGGCCGACCTCGGCATGTGGTGCAGGAACGGGGGCACTGGCAGCGCGCCGTGTGCGGCCAGTGGGTGGCGCTGGACCCGGACGAACCCGCGGTTCACCTGAGCGCCCATGAGGCGCAGGCCTGGTGCCGCTGGGCGGGCCGCCGCCTGCCCACCGAAGCCGAATGGGAATGCGCGGCGCTGACCCAGGGCGAAGGGTTCGAGTGGGGCCAGGTCTGGGAATGGACGTCCAGCCCCTTTGCCCCTTACCCAGGTTTTGAGCCACACCCCTACCGCGACTATTCGGCGCCGTGGTTCGACGGCCGGCCGGTCTTGCGCGGGGCCTCGTTTGCCACCTGGCCGGGCTTGCGCAGCCCGCGCTACCGCAACTACTTCCCTGCGGAGCGCAACGATGTCTTTGCCGGCTTCCGCAGCTGTGCGGCCACGCCTGCGCGGGCAGACACGCCGGATCAGGCTACGGCCGCTGCCGAGCCGGCCGTCACGCCTGCGCCACGAAAACGCCGAACCAGCGCCGGTCGTCCGTCCAGCGCTGAACCGAGCTGAACCCGGCCTCGCGCAGCAAGGCCTCGAAGTCGGCCGGCTCGTACTTGTAGGAGTTCTCGGTGTGGATGCGCTCGCCCGGCGCAAAGTCGCGGTGGCCGCCATCCCAGTCCACCCGCTGGGCGGTGCGGGCCTCCAGGTGCATCTCGATGCGCGAGTGCTGGCGGTTGAACAGCGCCACATGCCGCCACTGGCGCAGGTCAAACCGGCAACCCAGCAGGGCGTTGATGTGGCGCAGGATGTTGAGGTTGAAAGCCGCCGTCACGCCCAGCGCGTCGTCGTAGGCTGGCACCAGCCACTCGTCAGGCTTGACCAGGTCCACCCCGATCAGCAACTGCCCGCCCGCGCATTGGGTGTGCACCTGCCGCAGGAACTGCACGGCCAGCGAGGGGGTGAAATTGCCGATGCTGGAGCCGGGGTAGAACACGGTGCGCGGCCCGTCACCCGCCTCGGGTGGCAGCACCAACTGCTCGGAAAAGTCAGAGCCCACCCCCAGCATGTCCACCTGAGGGTGCTCTCGCTGCAGGCACAACACCGACTGGCGCAGGAAGTCCACGGAGATGTCGACAGCCACATAGCGCCTGGGCCTGAGCACCGCAAACAGCCGGCCAGCCTTGGCACAGTTGCCCGCGCCCAGGTCCACCAGGGTGTTCACGGTGCCCAGGGCCGCGGCAAGTTCGACTGAACAGCGCTGCATGATCAGCGCTTCGGTGCGAGTGGGGTAGTACTCCGGCAGCTCGGTAATGGCGTCAAACAGGCGCGAGCCCAGCGCGTCGTAGAGAAACTTCGGCGACACCTGCGCCGGTATCGCCGCCAGCCCAGCCTGCAGCTCGGCCTTGAGCCGGGCATCGTCATGACGGTACAGCTGCACAAAGCGCGGCACACGCGCCGGGGCCGCAGACGTGTCTGCCGACATGCCTGCAGACGTGGCTGGGATTCCTGTCATCGGGCCAATGTAACAGCGCGTGTGTGGCGACTTCCGCTTTGCGATGTAATCGCCTCCCAACTGTTTTTCCAGGAGCTGGTCATGATCGATCTTTCGCCGTCCCGAACCCTGAAGGCCTTGCTCAGCTGCGCACTGCTGGCCTTTGGAACATGGGCCCATGCGCAGACCGTGCTGCGCGTAACCACCATCCCCGAAGAGGCGGCCACCGAACAGATCCGCAAGTTCACGCCCTTGGCCAGCTACCTGGAAAAGCAGTTGGGCATGAAGGTGGAGTTCACCCCGGTCAGCGACTACCCCGCAGCCGTGGAAGCGCTGGTGAACAAGAAGGTTGACCTGGTCTGGTTCGGCGGCTTCACCCATGTGCAGGCGTCGCTGCGTTCGGGCGGCAAGATCATCCCGATTGCCCAGCGCGAGGAAGACACGCGCTTCCAGTCGGTGTTCATCGCCAAGACCGATTCCGGCATCAAGTCGCTGGCTGACATGAAGGGCAAGCAGGTGTCCTTCGGCTCGCAGAGCAGCACCTCGGGGCACCTGATGCCGCGCAGCTTCCTGCTGCAGGCCGGCCTCGACCCGGAAAAGGACTTCAAGCGCATTGCCTATTCGGGTGCCCATGACGCCACCATCGCCTCCGTGGTCAGCGGGAAGGTGGACGCCGCCGCGCTGGACATCACCGTCTGGCGCAAGTTTGTGGGTGAGAACAAGGTCGACACCAAGGCCGTTGACGTCTTCTTCACCACCGCGCCCTACTTCAACTACAACTGGTCGGTGCACGCCGACATGCCGGCCGCCCTGCGCGAGCGCATCACCAAGGCCCTGCTGGACCTGAGCCCGGCCACACCCGAGGGCAAGGAAATCCTCACCCTGAACCGCGCCACCCGCTACCTGCCCACCAAGCCGGAAAACTACAAGGGCCTGGAAACCGCCGCGCGCAGCGCGGGCCTGCTGTGACAGGCCGCAGGCGAGGCATACCGTCTTGGAACTGCTGCTCGACACGCTGACGGCCCGTCACCCGGCCGCCAAGGCCCAGGCCAGCCCGGCGCTGAAGGCGCTGAGCCTGACGGTCGCGCACGGCGAGCAGGTGGCGGTGATCGGCCCCTCCGGCGCCGGCAAGACCACCTTGCTCCACGTGGCGGCCGCCGCGCTGCCGCCCACCGAAGGCCGCGTCAGCCTGGCCGGGGTGTCGCCGTGGTCGCTCGGTGCCCGGGAACTGCGTCGCCTGCGAGGGCGCCTCTTCCTGGCGCCCCAGGTGCCGCCGCTGCCGCCGCGCCAGCGCGTGGTCACGGCCGTGCTGGCGGCGCGGCTGCCCGCGCTGAGCCTGTGGCGCAGCCTGCGTTCCCTGGCCTACCCCGACGACATCGACGGTGCCTGGCGCGCGCTGCAGCGCTTTGACCTGGGCGACAAGCTCTTTGAGCGTGTCGACCGGCTCTCTGGCGGGGAACGGCAGCGCGTGGGCCTGGCGCGGGCGCTGCTGTCGCCGGCCGGGCTGTGGCTGATCGACGAACCCTTGTCGGCCCTGGACCCCACCCGTTCAGCCCAGGCGATTGCCACGCTGGTGCAAGAAGCCCGGGCCCGCCAGGTCACCCTTCTGGCCACGCTGCACCAGGTGGATGTAGCCCTGGCGAACTTTCCACGCATCATCGGCCTGCGCGATGGCGCCTTGTTCTTCGACCTTCCTGCGGGCCAGGTCAGCCGAGAGAAGCTGGCCGAGCTCTACCGGCAGCACGAGGCGGAACTGCTGGGCCCGGCACCCGCCCACGACGAGCCCCTGACGCCCCAGCCGGTACCGGTGGTGATGCACTGCCGATGAGCTCGCTGCCCGTGTCACCCACTCGCCGCGACCCGGCCTGGATGGCCCGCGTGTTCTGGCTGGGCGCGGGCCTGGTGCTGCTGTGGCCTGCGCTGGTGGCCACCGAGTTCAAGCCCTGGGTGCTGTGGCACCCCGACAACTGGAAGCCCACCCGCAACTTCCTGGCCAGCTTCCTGCCACCGGTGGTGACACCGGAGTTCCTGGGGATGGTGGCGCGCGAGACCTGGCGCACGGTGGCCATCGCCACCGCAGGCGTCACGCTGGCCCTGGTGATTGCCATCCCGGCCACCCTGTTGTCCACGCGGGTGCTGTCCTTGTCAGCGCTGTCGGGGCGCATGGCCACCGGGCCCTTTGTGCTGCGCCAGCTGCTGCGCTGGCTGCTCATCGTGCTGCGTTCGGTGCCGGAACTCGTCTGGGCGCTGGTGTTTGTGCGGGTGGTGGGGCTGGGGCCAACGGCCGGTGTGCTGGCCATCGCACTGACCTACGGCGGCATGCTGGGCAAGGTGTACGGAGAGATCCTTGAATCGGGTGACGACCATGCGTCGGCCACGCTCATGCGGCAGGGCAGCGGCCGGCTGCAGGCCTTCCTGTATGCGGTGCTGCCTACTCACGCCGCTGAATTGACCAGTTATACCGTCTACCGCTGGGAGTGCGCCATCCGGTCATCGGTGGTGCTGGGCTTTGTCGGCGCGGGCGGCCTGGGCCAGCAACTGGACAACTCCATGAAGATGTTCAACGGCGGCGAGGTGGCCACCATGCTGCTGGTGTTCATCGCCCTGGTGGCCTTGGCCGACAAGACCAGCGCCGCCCTGCGGCGTGCGCTGGGCTGACGCACCATGGCCGCAGAGAACACCCGCCCCGCCCCGCCCGCCAGCGCCAGCGGTGGGCTGCGCTGGCTGGCGGCCGGCGTGGCAGTGCTGGTGGTGGCGAGCTTTGTCACACTGGACCTGCGCTGGGCCGAGTTCTTCTCGCGCGACGCGGCCAGCAGCATGGGGCGCTTTCTGGGCGAGTTTTTCCCGCCTGACCTCACCCCGGCCTTCTTGCGGAAGGTGGCCATTGGCAGCGCCGAGACGCTGGCCATGTCGGCCCTGGGCACCCTCCTGGCGGCGCTGATGGGCCTGTTGCTGGCACTGCCTGCCAGCCAGCTGCACGCGCAGGACAAGGCGCGCTGGCGTGCGCCGGCCCGCCTGCTGCTCAATGCCTTGCGCTCCATCCCGGAGCTGGTGTGGGCCGCGCTGCTGCTGATATCAGCCGGCCTGGGGCCCTTTGCCGGCACGCTGGCCCTGGCTTTCCACACCAGCGGGGTGCTGGGCCGGTTGTTTGCCGAAGCCCTGGAAAACACCCCCGCGGGCCCGGCTGCGGCCCTGCGCGCCAGTGACACACCAGAAGGCCGCATCTTCCTGTACGCGACGCTGCCGCAGGTGTTGCCCCAGCTGCTCAGCTACACGCTGTACCGCTGGGAGAACAACATCCGCGCCGCGGCGGTGCTGGGTGTCGTGGGTGCGGGTGGCCTGGGCCAGCTGCTGCAGTTCCACATGGGGCTGTTCCACATGGGCAAGACC